>CAXQOB010000113.1:0-52793 GCA_964225475.1 Candidatus Nitrosopumilus sp.
TGAATCATGAACTCGGAACTTTTATTTGGAAATATCCATTTCCTTCAACGATTTACCAAGTCGCTTTCTGCCTGACCCACTTCCTCTTTTGCGACCTTTCGCTTTCTCGGGCTGGGCAATCATTGCCGCCATTTTTTCATTCATCTCTTCGGAGTCTGGTGGAGAGCCAATCTGCTCCATCGCATCGCTAAAACCAAGTAAGACGGACTGACGAACCCCATCTCGTAACCACTCAAAAAAATTCACATTCATTCCAGCGACCTCGTTGACGTCATTCCATTGACGCAGAGTGTTTCGATTGCGAAAAAGCCTGACCTTTTGGGGAGCACGTACTTTAACCTGCTACTCAAAGTTGATTCGACAACCTCTCAAATGGCCGTCGATGGACCTCGGCGATGTTCCTTGTAGGAAGAATTGATCTGGTGAGTCCAGAGCGATCCAAAATATCAATGAGGCACTGCCATCAAATATCACTCCCCGTCTGGATTTCGATGGGTAAAAGCGGCTCGGAGCTGAGAAAACGCTTCAAATCGTTCGGAGATCGCATCCAAGAGTGGAAAACTGACAGCTTACAAAAGGACGACCGTCTGGTTTGTAATCCACGCAAAGAGGCACCCTGAAGTTCCTCAACATCAGAAACACCCAGTCGCCCGATGCCAATCGCGCTGGGCGAAAAAACAAAGGGATCCAGAAGCTTGCCTGAATCCCTGAAGGAATTGCTCGCCAAGAAGGCAGATGTTAGCCGAGCCAGCCTTTTTTATCGAAGCTTGCAAGTGCTTTTTCTTCACCAGCTTGAATATCGAACAGCTTATTCAGCTTGGTGATTTTGAAGACTTCCATCACGTTAGGGGAGACCTCGCAGAACTTCAGCGTCACGCCTTTCGCTTTGCAGGTCTTATTCAGCGTGACCAACTTGGTGATCATCGCGGAAGACATGAAGGAAACGCCCTGAAAATTGAGCAACATTTTTTGATTTGCTGCCGTTGAAACCGACTCCAGTAGCTCCTTGCCCACCTGCTCGATCCGTTGCGTATCGAGAATTTTGCTGTCCGTGAAACCAGCGACAAGAACCTCACCACTAAATTGTGTTGTGATCGCAGCCATAAATATCCGTTCCGAGTTCGATGGAGAAAAGCAAAGTGTCGACGCCACGGTCGCGACCCCAGTAGGTTATCAGGGATGCGACTCGAAAGCAATTCAGGCTCGTCTCTAGGCGGCAAACCGGATGCCGCAAACCTAGCGAGTCTACGCGTTGACGTTGTCGGGAGTTAGAGATCTGATTGATCTAATTCGTCTATTAAAGCCTCTAAATCTAGCTCATTTTTCGTTGCAAAACCGGTGTGTCCGGCGGATTTTGGTGTTCCTAGCCCCTCTGAAGCGGTTCCAAGGTCCGGGTTGGTCCTTTTGTTACCATCGTTAAATGCCTGACCACCGTGGGTCCTCTCCTCAACCCGAGCCTCGGTTTCCGAGGGATCGGGGTCGACCAAACCAGAATCCTTGATGAGACCGGAGGTAAAAGC
This sequence comes from Candidatus Nitrosopumilus sp., assembly GCA_964225475.1. Classification (GTDB taxonomy): domain Bacteria; phylum Planctomycetota; class Planctomycetia; order Pirellulales; family Pirellulaceae; genus Rubripirellula. Next base: position 1,521 of record CAXQOB010000113.1, read on the forward strand.
CGATTCAACGCCCAAAACTGCATCTGAGGGAGAGAGAACGTTTGATGTGTCATCCGCGTTGACCTCGATGCGCGAAGAGGAGGAGTTGTTTTTCTGCGGTGACAATCCTCCGTCGCCTCGATGACCCATTGCCTGCTCACCCGCTTCCGTCGTGTTGGGTAGCCCTAGTGAAAAAGTAGCAACTTTTCGACCCGCCTGAATCGTTCTCAAGACGGACAAAACCGCTTCCGATGATTCTGCTAAGGCTAAATCAATCAAGTACAAACGGCGCTCGCCTGCTTTTACAGTTTCAGCACCTGCATCCAATGAATGGGGAGCGCGACTCCCTGAGAGCCCCAGGCATCTCCAAGCTTCGCCGATCGATGCGGCGGTATTCCAATCTAAGATTGCGAGATCGCCTTGAAGTGACTCCAAGGTCAACCGGTCAATCGCATCAGCTGGCAAATCATTCAATTGATCAATCAAAATGAGATCCATTCCGTTGGAACCAATTAATTGACCGATGACATCATCTACCAGACGCTCCGATGCAGCATCTGGAGGACGAGTTTGAATCAACAAGATAGGTAATCGGACAGCCATCACTATTTCTTTTTCGTACCAATGCACCGCATCCGAGACTTTATAATCGACAGTCGTCACGCATTATGCGCCGATTTGTCGCATCACATAAGGCTACTCGGCGAATCAAAATCAGAGTCAGTCCGCCATCGTTTGACTGCTTCATCAAACAGTTAAAACGACGAGGATCCCTCTGTCTTGGAAGGAATCAACTCTGGCTGAATTAAATCGTACAACTCAAACCAGAAATCGCGAAGGTTAGAGACTGAATTGAGATCAGTAGCCTCCACCCAGCTGTTTACCTTTTCTCGAATCTCATCCGATACCGGAATTAAGAGGTGAGCAACCAACGCTTTAATCAACATTGGATGCAGTCTTGTCTCGTAAATTACATTCATCCCTCGAAGAGGACGGTGGCTGGTCGCGAGAACAGTGACACAACGTTGTCTAGCCTTCAACAATATGAGCGAACGACTGAGGGAATCTAGCTGCTCGCATCCATCCAAAATCAAAAGAGCGCCCTGAGATAACTTTGAGAGAGCACTCAAAACACATTTCGCATTGTGAGTTCTTCGAGAGGCAAACTGAAACCAATTCGCTTGTTCCGAGCCATCCAATTTTAGAAACGCGATCTCCTCGTACATCGTCGCAAAACGCTCTCGTAGTGTATGAAGCAGCGTTGTCTTTCCTGTTCCGTGAGGACCAATGATCAGATTCCCTCTCACTTTGGAGAGACGATGCCCCATCCGTATCACGTGAGTCTGCCAATCCGCCGGTTCCGAAAATGAGTTGACGAGGAGCGGACCGAGTCCCGGGTAAGAGCCAGCGTTTGATCTGGAATCAGAGAGAGATTTCTTGCCGCTATCACCAGCAGCAAACATCAATTCCCCGTGATGATCGTCGCCACTGTCACTTGGGCTCGAATCAAAGAACCAATAATCAAGCTCCCCCGGTCGCGTGTAACGAGTCGCGAATGGATTTGACCTCATATGCATGACAGGAACGTAATCGGCTCGAGCGAGGACAGATCATCGGACGAGTGTGACACCTCTTTACGGTGCAACACCTCTTTAACGACGCAACGATGCCAGCGTTGACCGTGTCTGGGCAGCACGTGATTCCCTCAATGCATTTGCCTTGGGTGGTTCTTGCTTTTGCTCAACCTCACCCTGATCGACACTCGCCACACATGGCGTTCGCTGTTCTTCGGCGACCAAGTAGAAAGGTGCCTCACTGAGAACCTCGCGTCCATCACTCAGGAACAAACGCATTCGCACACACCAAGAGAGTCGAATGAGCTGCCCGTGATAGCTAAGCGGTGTTGCGGGGAGGACACATTCAATGGCTTGCTCATTCTCAACACCAATCTCTTTCAGTCGGCTTTCATTGATCTTCGCAAAATGATGAACGTGTAGATCCTCATCTCCTTTGCCCTCGGTGTGCCAGAGCACTGAGATTTCAAGCCCCTGAAGCTCATCAACATCGACACGAGAGACACGCCATACAACCTTTAATTCACCACCGGCGGAGTAAACGCTATCGGAATTGCATAGTGACAATCGCAGTGCTGGCTGCGACTCAGAGGCTAACCCGGTGGATGAACGACGACGGGATAGTTTCGGCAGAACGATGGCCATGGTCGTGAATCTCCCTTTACAACAAACTTCCATCGGATGGCGTTATGCGTCCCAGCAAAGGAATGCATCACATTCTTCGGAATTTCGAAGCTCAATTGTTGCTCCCAAGGGACCTGCGGGTCAACTTCAACATCGCGTTGCCGAGTCAAAACCTGCCCAAAGGCTTGGTGCCGTTCAACTCGTACATCAGTTCCTTGGCGGTAAAATGTCTCTTCCTCACATACTAATTCAACGGTCAGGCGTTTTAACTTTAAACGCCCACCCTGAGAAACAAAAAGCTGATACTCCCCCCCCGGTTGTAGCGGATGCTCATTAATTTCAACCACTGTCGGCCCCACACCAAGCCTCTGTCTTAACTGGCTTACGAAGTACTGGAAGGCCCAGCGACCAATGAAAGCAAATGGAACGATCAAACCGGTCAGAATCCATCGAGGGCGGCCTACCCAAAATCCGGAAACAACGACGGCAAGTAATATGATCCATGCCGTATTCCAAAATAAAGCCAGCAGAGCGGGACCGAGAATCGCATCTTCACCCGCGATGACCGGTAGCCGAAATGCAAGGTACTCCCCTGGACTATCGGTAATCGCTCGACCTCGGGGCACGTTGGGCAACCCAGTCTCACCACCCTGACCGGGTGCCAATCGCTCCAGAGCAGCTGCGCGGGTTGCAATTACCGATCTCATCTCATCACTTGCATTGAGATGCATGACACGAAAAACCAATCGCATCGATCCAATCACAATCGCAGCAAACGAGATGATGCCAATCACCCAGCTACTCAAACTGGTGGATAAAGCTTCTGTAGAAACCTGATCGGGAACTTGCTGCGGAGCAAGTTGATTAATCAATACCAGAGAAAGTCCAAATACCCCCGACAAGAAAGAAGCGGCTGAAAATGCCACCTCACCAGCTACGCCAGCAAACGGACTCCCCAAACTGCGTTGCCCGCGTTTCTTGCTCCAAGGCATCGGTAGGCGGGGCATTCGAGTCACTAGCAGCAGTCCCAGGAAGAAAACTTAGTCGAGTTGAGCGATGCCAAGCATTGGCATCGCCTAGGCTTCTCGGTAAGCGAGAATCTGAACTCCACCAACATAAACCATTTCATCAGCCCACAGATAATATCCATCGGTCTTACGGTCAACGATTCCACGTCAAAATCGCGGGAAATGCTCGACTGAACATCGATTCAAGCAAGCTAAGACCTCACCGTTACTTCCTCTACATCCCCAACTCAATGCGGATTGACGTGGATTTCCCCGCTCCTACAAGCAATATCACTTCCCGAGGAAGATCATCATTGGGTGATCTCCGTGTCACCGAGCAGCACCGATGATCTCCGTGTCGCTGAGCAGCTCGCGCATCTAAAAATAAGCGTCCGTCGCCTGAGCAGTGTCGTGCCTCGTAGGGGCAACGCGATCTCGTTATCCCAACCAATCATTCATCGGCAATGGCAATGCATCAACTAGCAGCCACGAGACCAAACCAGTAGCAAACAACAGATACCACTCCGCGCGATCAATCCACTGCGTTAGCAAGACCACCCGCTGTCAGGGGAACAAACAATTACACGGATCGTCGATCGGCAAATGAATGCTCGTGTCATGATGTGGCGGCAGCCGCCTCGCAAAGCCCACACATGGGATCCACACTGTCGAGGCAACACGAACCAAGCAGGCAGTTCGATGCAGGTAGTTCTAAGCAGGGACTGGTTCTCGACTTGGACGGTAAAACCCGAGCTTCTCAAGAGCCGCGTAAACCTCTTCGAGTGTTTTCTCACCGAAATTACTAATGGAAAGCAGCCGCCTTGGGGTCGCGTTAAGAAGGTCCCGAACCGTGAGGATGCCCGTTTCCTCGAGGCAATTGGTGGTTCGAACCGACAACCCCATTTCCGCAATACTAAGGTCCAGTCTCTCTTTTCGCAGACGAGCTTCTTCTTCCGCACGACTTAATGGAATCCGAGTCATAGCCAACTCCTACCTGTAACTTCCAATGAAATGCAGTCCGCCTTGCTCGGCTGCATTGGCTCATCCAATACAAAAACCCGAGAGGCTGTCCATGACTGTGACAAAAATCCTAAGTGACTTGGCGGAGACAAAAAAGTCTTGCAGAACAAAAAAGACCGTTTTTTTCGGCATTAAAATGCTAGCAAACGACCGTATGAAGGATTGATTTGCATCGCCTCGAGGATCACCGGATTGGTAAAGGCGAATACAGCGGGAAGATTCAGCAGGAAGAATCCCCAAAACCTACTTCCGGTAAAAAACGAAGAGTAACCACATCGATTTGGATCCGTCTCACGGCTGCTTTCGCACCGAAAACACGCCTGGCAAGCTGCATTTGGCAGCATTTCCCGAGAACTCCCTCTGTTTTTCTCCTTATCAAGTCAATCGTAAGGTGTGGTCACACAAGAAATGACGCCTCTTAGACGGCGAATTCCGATTATTTTGTGCGACCATCGATTAATCTGGCCTCTTTCCATCGTATCGGGGCGCCTGCCCTTGGGAGAAGAATCCAAGGCGGATATACATAGAGCCTTGAGAAAGGGGCAGAACTAGTAGGATTTGGCCAAAGAACCGTTGCCAACGCCCCTTGCAGGCATCAACAAATGCCAAAACTGAAACAAACGAAACACAGCTTTTAAGCAGACGTCTGCGTTTGCGCCACCGTTGCTCTTTCTGCATGGTGAACGCGGCATCGCAGACGCTCGAACCACCGAATAGCGATATATCCATGAAATCGGATCACTGGAATTTTCTTGCCAACTTACTAGGGACTCCCGGCCCAGCGAAATCACAAGAAGGCAAAAAGCCAAAAGCCGAGAAATCGGCAGAGAAGACATTAAGTGAGCCCATTGAAGAACCCCACGTCGATGACTCGGGCGAATCAGCTAACGATGTCGATTCTCCTCCCTCCACACCGAGCAGCGAAACGACTCAAGGTGAGGAATCTGATCTGAGTATCGATGCGCAACATTCATCGACAGATGCTTCGGATGGGGAGTTCGAGAAGATCACCCGCGAGGATGTCTTGGGTGCATTGGTTTCAACCGCTCCGCCGAAAACACTTCCGGGATTTGGTGCCGGAGATGAAGACAGTCAAGCTCAGACACTTGACCAACTGACCGGCACAAATATGCAGGAAAGTGTTGTCGAAGTTGGGGGTGAAGCAACCTCGGATGAGAACACGGCTCCTGAGTTGGTGAAAACCAGCCAAGAGGAGGATTCCAAGGCTGCAGGTACCGAAATTGATGAGGAAGCGGCCAATACTACCGAGGAATCGGGTTCCGTGGATACATGGGGCGACCTTGCCTCAGAGATTGGATTCACTCCTAGTGAAGAGTCGCAACCTATAGCCCCGATAAACGCGGAGGCAGAAACGGATTCCAAACCAAAAACAAAGCGAAGCACCCATCAGAAATCCAGACGTGCCTCGGCTTCTAAGAAGTCAGGCAGCGGTTTTGGCGAAGGACTTGGTTTCGATTCGGCTGAAGAACCCGAGTCTGCGTCAGAACCGGTGGGGGAAGCGGCAAATGGATTGGATGCATCAAAATCTGAGGCTGACCAACTCGATACTTCCAACGATGATTCAGTTGATTTACCCGGTGGCTGGGCAACCTTCTCATCAGGATCCGACGAGAATGATCATCAGGAGCAAGCAGCAACATCGACTCTCGAGGAGGTGAGCGGGGAGACAAAAGCGGAGGGCACTCGAGGTCCCAAAACAGATCGTCGACGTCGGTTCCGTGACGAAGAGGGCGACGGTGAGAATCGCCGAAAGCGGACACGCAGCCGGCGAGACGATAACGATCGACGCGGGAACGAGCAGGCTTCGGACGAACGCGAAGAGGCAACCGAAACAAGTCAGCGTCGTGGCCACAACAGCCGAGAGGAAAAACGATCACGGGATTCAGAGGGCGAAAGTAGATCTCGACGATCTCGAGGACGCCGAGGCGCGAGGCAGCGAATCACCGAAGACGATGCGCGATTGATCGATGACGAAATGGAATCGAATCGAGAATCGCGAGAGGAAGGTTCCTCCAGTGAAGCAAGAGGAGGGCGGCGGAGGGGTCGTAGTCGTTCTGAGGATCAAGAATCAACCGCTTCCAACCAAGAGGTTCGGGGAAGATCAAGACGGAGCGACGCCGAGTCGGATGACCGAGAAAATGAAGGAGCGAATGACTCTCGATCGAAGGATGAGGAGGGAGAATTCACCGGCCGTGGTCGAAGGCGGGGTCGTCGTGGTCGTGGTGGCCGAAATCGCAAAGACGGCGATGCAGCGACGAACCAAGATTCAATTGACACCCACGATCCGCTAGAGCGTGCGTCAGCCTTTGATGATGACCACGAAGACGATCAGGAAGTTGCAGAAATCCGTCGAGGACAGCGCTCAAGATCTAGAAATCGAGACGAGGATCAATCCGAGGTTCGGGGTGAAAATCGTGGAAGACGCCGACGAAGATCCGAGGACTCGGACAACAACGAAACCGAACGCGTCGCCCGAAAACGTCCAGAAAGAGAGACAGAGACTTCAAGAGAATCGAAGGGTCGTCGGACGAGCATTCCTTCGTGGCTCGAAACCGTTGATCTTCTTGTGAATGCCAACATCGAAAACCACAAGAAGTCAAAAGGCGGTCGTGGTAAAGGTGGTAAGAAGCGATAAATCGCAAAACTCTCGTCTCAAGTGAAAGAAATCTCCCCGGCGGCCTTTCAAGGGCGGTTGGAACCAGGGTCTTCAAAGGGCTGATTCTCAATGACTCGTGAGTTATTTATCAGTTAGCCACTGACGATCTCCGCCTAGTCTGCTAGGCTTTAGAGGTCGCCAGTTTGGCTTGGTTTGCAGTCCTGCAGTCCAAGTCCAACATCGACTGAGTTCCTGCGTGTTGGTGGCAGCCCTTACGACTGTGAGTCGTGAACCTGGTCAGGCCTTAACTGGAGCAGCCATAAGCGGTGTAGCTTTGTGTGGGGGTTGCCTCCAACCCGCAGGAACGCCGATTGACATCATCATCAAAATGTTAATCCAGACGTCGCAAGCGACGTTAATGATCCACGACGTCAACCTCCCGCCATCGGATCAAGAATCGGTGCATTGCCACTGATCGCCGGCGGGTCTTTCATGGACGGGGTGCTTCTTACCTAATCGCGTCAGTTGCATGTCAGAACATCCAACCTCAACGAACAAGCCCAAAAAAACTGCTGACTCGAGTGGTTACGTGGTTGTTGCGCGGCGTTATCGCCCACGCAACTTTGAAGAATTGGTTGGGCAACAGCATGTTGGACAAGCTTTACGAAACGCGATTGAGACCAATCGTGTTGGTCACGCTTATCTGTTCACGGGAGCTCGAGGAGTTGGCAAGACGAGCACTGCAAGAATCTTTGCGAAGTCCCTCAACCATCCAGATGGCCCGACGGCCACTCCTGATCAAGACACTGAAATCTCGCAAGCGATTGACTCCGGTGAAGATGTCGACGTGATTGAAATTGATGGTGCAAGCAATCGCGGTATCGATGAAATCCGTAGTTTGCGAGCCAATGTTGGAGTTCGTCCAAGTCGATCACGGTACAAAATCTACATCATTGACGAAGTGCACATGCTGACAACCCCGGCATTCAACGCACTCTTAAAAACCCTTGAGGAACCCCCGGAACACGTCAAGTTTATCTTTTGCACAACGGACCCCGAAAAGATCCCGATTACCGTCCTCAGTCGTTGCCAACGCTTCGACTTTGCTCCTGTCGAACTGCAGGAAATAATCGCCAGACTTCGCTTCATCGTCGAATCGGAGCAGTCGGACGCAGATGAAGCAGCCTTGGAGCTGATTGCCCGTCGTGCAGCAGGATCCATGCGAGACAGTCAATCGCTGCTGGAACAGGTTCTTAGCTTCAGCACAGGTAAACTCACCGCGGATCAGGTGCATTCGATGCTTGGCACCGCAAACGATGACCGGCTCCACGAAATTGCGAATGCACTCGCCGCGCGAGACGCTGCAACGGCCTTGAGATTATTGGACAGAGCCATTGACCAGGGAGTTGACGCGGGAAAATTAGCCGAGCAGCTTCTCGGTTACTTTCGAGATCTAATGACCGTCGCTGTCGGGTGTGACGCATCGATGCTTCGACACGCCTCTGCATCAATGCATGCAGAGTTAAGCGAACTGGGCAGACACTGGGGTCTACAAACAGTTTTGGCAGTCGTTGGCCTCATTGACCAAACGCTCGTCCGAACCCGTCACAGTGTTTACGCACGAGTGCTCCTTGAAGCAGCTCTGATTCAAATCTGCAACCTACCGGACTTACAGAACATCGCGAATCTCGCGGAAGCCGCCACGCAGGCTGGTGGTCAAATCGGTAGCAACGGCAAAAAGTCAGTCGAAAAAAAAAACTCTAACCTGACAGATCTGAACCAACAGCGGCATGCTGCCGATGGAATGACCCAATCACAATCCAGCCAACAAGGTACGTCGGGGCCGGAAGTCGTAATCCAACCAATATCGAATGCTTCAAGCGCGCCGCAGATGACAGCGGCGGAGAATGCTGCTGCTCGAATCAACGAAACAACGCCTGGGTTGCCGAAAGCATCACAACCAAAGTCGACCAATGAAGCCAAGGAGGATGCATTCAGAGCGGTTACAGGGCATCGAGACCCCCAAGCAACCGATCAGGCTCCGACGATGCCCTCGGACGTTGCAACCCAGAGAATTCAATGGAACACCAAAAACGGTGGTGAGGTTTGGAAAGCAGCGATTCAACGATTGGAGTCGATGACGGAGTCACTCGCTCGAATGGTGGAGCGAATCGAGGTTTCCGGAAATCACTCCCTCAGACTCCACCTGCCCCATGATGCCAACCTAGCAAAGCGTCGGTTAGACTCTTCGGAACATCGAGAGGCGATTCTCCAAGCATTGGAGGAGACTACAGGGCGAAAAATCACGGTCGAGGTGGTCATGCTGCCGTCTCCAATGCGACGCGAACCGCCCGAGACGCAGACTCCAAAACCATCACGGATGCAGAGAATGCGAGAAATTGAGAACAACGAACTGATCAAGGACTGCCTTGAACTATTCGATGCTGAAATTGTGTCGATCGACAAGCCACGTCAGGCCTAATCGACATGCCGCTACGATGAAATCGGGCCGACCTGAACCGAGGAACAAATCACCTAACAGATGGCTGAACACAGTCGCGCAACCTCATCTCGCAGTAAGTTTTCATATTGAAGTTAAAACAGGAAGTAACATGTTCAAAGGCCTTGGAAATCTCGGCAACATCGCATCAATGGTTGGCTCACTTCAAAAGTTGCCGGAGAAATTGGGCGAGTTAAATGAACGGATGAAACAGGAAACTGTCAACGCAAGTTCGGAATGTGGCGGTGTTAACATTACCATGACGGGAACTGGCCAAGTCAATTCAATCCAGATCGACCCCTCGCTGACCGGGGAAGCACTTGAGCAAGCGATTCAGCACGCAACGAATTCTGCCGGAGCAGCCGCGAAGCAACTGTACGCGGAAGCAATTCGGCAACTCGCGAGCGAACTGGAATTGAATGTGCCGGGTATCGACAGCATGCTCACCAATTTGACCGGAGGTCAATAAGCAATGGCGGATCATGGAGGAGCAGTTTCGGAACTAGTGGATCAACTCGGACGGCTTCCGGGGATTGGGCGCAAGAGCGCAGAGCGTCTGGCATTTCACCTCCTGCGAGTGAGCGAACACGAAGCGATGGCTTTATCCGAAGCAATCCGTAGGGTGCGTCAGGATGTGCGTTATTGCTCAAAGTGTTACAACCTGTCCGAAGCGGAGACCTGTTTAATATGCTCTGATGCCTCGAGGGATCAAACGCGTCTGTGCATTGTCGAGCAACCAAGGGACTTGATGAGTCTGGAGCAGTCAGCAGCGTTCAAAGGAGTGTATCACGTTCTTTTGGGACGCATCGCCCCTCTGGACGGTATCGGTCCAGACCAACTGACCATCGAAGCACTCGTTGATCGTGTGCGCGAAGGCAACTTTGCTGAAGTGATTATGGCGACGAATCCAACGATTGAAGGCGATGGCACCGCACTATACATCAGCAATCTTTTGAGTGAGTTCCCTGTTGAAATCACGCGTTTGGCGAGAGGAATCACCGCGGGAAGTGTTCTTGAGTACGCCAATCGTGAAATGATCACCGATGCTCTCAGTGGACGTCAAAAACTATAACCAGACCCACATTGGCACAATTATTGCTTTTCTGAAGACTCAATCCCGTTTTCTGCGACAAATCTCGAGTCATTATCTTTAAATTAGCGGTACGAAAGACGGCCGCCGCATGCGAGTTTCTCGTGATCAGCGTCCGATAGACGAAACAAAACAGAAAAAACTTATGTTTTGTGTTAGAAACGCTGTCATGCCAGAGAGGCACCCTCAGGGTTCGGCCCACTCTGTCAGGTCATTGCAACAAACAAGTTCATATCACCTGAAGCTCCTAAAACACATGGAGCTCAACCTTTTTCGAGAGATTGACTGTCATGCGAATGTCCATGGGCCTTCAAGCCCGGCAATTGCAAACCCAGAAATTAGCGCCGCGGATGATCCAGTCCATGGAGATTCTGCAGCTGCCTGCGCTCGCATTGCAGGAACGCATCGAACAAGAGATGAACGAGAATCCGCTGCTGGAACAACAAGAAATCGATCCTCTCGCTCCAGAAGATACGGAACCGGCACCCGAGAAAGACGCGCGAAGCGAAAATGAGAAAGAGCTAGTTGTCGACAATGACCACGACAACCAAGAGGATTTCGAGCGTCTTCAAAACATGGTCTCTGAACTGCCAAACACCTTTGATGAATCATTTCGAAGGTCATCGGGCGGGATGCAGGACGAATCTGATCGCCGACACGACCTCATGGCCAATGCGGTCTCACGACCTGAGTCACTCAATGATTTCCTTCGCCATCAATTGGCTGAGCTAGATATCGATGATCGTATTGAGCAAATTGCCGAACGCATCATCAGCACCCTTGATGCAAGAGACGGAGGCTACCTGCGCACGCCCCTTTCTGACCTGCTTCCTCAGGATCATGCCGCTGAAGATTTGAGCATGGCGGAACACGCTCTGGAAGTAGTTCAATCACTGGAGCCAACGGGCATTGCAGCTCGAAGTCTCTCGGAGTGCTTGCTGATGCAAATCAAGCCAACTTTTCCTCACTTTGAGGAAATGCAAACACTCATTGAATCACACTTGGAGGATCTGGCCGAAAACCGCCTTCCACAAATTGCCAAGAAGACAGGGTACACCATCGAACTAATTCAGGAAGTGCGATCGGAATTACATATTCTGAACCCGAAACCGGGTGCAGCCTTCATGGAAACCTATGTGCCAAACGTAACTCCTGACATCATCCTTGAACAAGATGACACGGGCAAATATCAAGTCAAACTCGATGACGATCGTGTCCCAACCTTATTTATCAGCGAATACTACCGACGACGTTTGCAGGATCCACAATGCACCGCTGAAGAAAAAGAATTCATCAAGAACAAAATCAACGGAGCACAATGGCTAATCGATTCGATTGAACAACGCCGCAGCACTCTGACAAAAGTCGCTCAGGCAATTGTTGAACATCAGAAAAAATTCCTCGATGAGGGACCTGAATCGATTGAGCCATTGAAAATGCAGCAGATCGCTGACAAGGTTGGTGTACATGTCACAACAGTCAGTCGAGCGGTTGACGACAAGTGGATGCAAACGCCTCGCGGTATCTTACCGCTCAAGCGTTTCTTTGCCGGAGGAACGCAGAATGAAGACGGTGAGGATGTTGCCTGGGATACCATTCGCATCAAGCTCCAAGATCTGATTGACAAGGAAGACAAAAGCGATCCCTACAGCGATGAAAAGATCGTTGAAGAACTCAAAAAAGCGGGAATGAATGTAGCGAGACGAACGGTTACCAAGTACCGGAAACGAATGGGCATCCCCAGTAGTCGTCAACGCCGCGACTGGACACTATCTCGGAAGTAACCGAACGTTGTCCCGCAAGTAAAAACTTCGCCACCCTGTCTCGCAACACCTCCTCACCATCTCCACGCGAACAATGCAGTTGGTCTCCATGGAGACCGGCTCTCCATCTCACGCTGCCAACGGCAATGTGACTTCATGATTGGCCGGTGATTATTGAAGCGAATCGCATCGACCACCAACACGAATCGATGACGAAACGCTGTGGCTTTGCACAAAGCGATCATCGCTTGCTTGACTCATCCCGCGATGAGCAAATGATACGAGTGACTATCACCATTACGCGTATCAGAGAAAAAGATCATCAATGAGCCGTAGAGAGAAAACCGGCAATCACGTTCGCAGGGAACTTCAGGAGTTTATCCACTGGATGATTGAAGTGACATCTCCTTTAAGCTGTCACTTGTGTGGGGACTTCTTGGAGGAAGGTGATTTCTGCGAAGGGTGCAACTCCAAACTATCTGCCAATGATCTCAATGGATGGGAAAAATGCCCGCGTTGCGCGGTACCGTGCACAGTTGCACAAATGCCCCAACAAAACCACAGTTACGAAGTGACCATGGACTGTTTTCATTGCCGAAAACAACGCTTGCAATGGGATCGGGCTACTGCTTTGTGGGTCTATGATGGTTTAGTGCGAGATTTAATTGTCCGGGCAAAACACAATCACCACCACGCACTCTGCCATGCTCTGGGCGTGCGACTAGGTGTTCGACTGGGAAACCAACTTCAACTCGGCGCAGAAGAACAGCTTCCCGAGGTTATCACCTATATTCCCTCGCACTTCACTCGTCGATTATTGCGAGGTGGTGAAGGGTGTAGCGAAATCGCAGCCGCTGTTGCAGAAACCCTCGGCTTACCATGCAAGCGTACCCTCTCTCAGAGACGCCCGGTGGCAAAGCAGGCATGGCTTAATGAGACAAAGCGAATCAAGAATGTGAAAGATGCGTTTGCTCCCGCAAGATCCTTGACAGGTCGTTCTTCCCAACGGCTTCAGGGGAAGCAAGTTTTATTAATTGACGATGTTCTGACGACAGGAGCCACTCTTAATGAGGCCTGCCGCGTATTGCGGAAGCTCGGTGTCGCTGGGGTTTCGGTGGCGGTCATTGCACGCTCGGTGCCCAAATGACGCAATAATTGCTTGACAGCTCATACTCGCCTTCAAACGATGTAATTGCATAATAAATCGAAGAATTCTCGTTTTCTCACATGGCGATCGAGAAGTCTTGTTCCTAGTCATGCGGTACGAAAAAAATGCCGATAATAAGAGAAGAGAGACGCATACGGAGTGTTATTGGTTTAAAAACCGCTATGAGCCAAGGGACTACCTGTCCTTACCGAAAGCTTGCCAAAAGGGTAAAAAAGAATTGGGCTGGTCGCTCCTTTCAATATCCTGCCGACGGTTCCCTGAGAACACTTCTGAACCGAGGGCGGGGAGCGGCGTAGAATTAGTGGCGTTGTAGAAAATCTGAATTAAATTTGTCTTTCTGCGGCGAGAACCAAACGCAAAGACCGTCCCTCAGGAGAGAGCCTCAAGACAATGCCTAGTTCCGACGCAAAATCGGCCAAAAAGACTCGGCGTATAGCTCGAAGCGGCAGCTTCAGACGGGCTGTCCTGCGTGGATTGGGAGTCGTTCTGCCACCGCTCTTGACAATCGTAGTGCTCATCTGGGCATGGTCGACGATTGAATCTTACGTGCTTACACCGATTGAATCATGGGTTCGCTGGGGAATCGTATCACAAATCGAAGATACTCACTCTGAGGTACCCTCGAACTCGCAAGCTACGCTGACAGAACGGCGAATCGACGGGTTCACCTTTGAGGGCATTCGATACGTGCCGGATCCCACAGGGCGGCAATACCTACCAGAAAAAATCAAACGGGTAGTGGACCAAAGCCTTGGGGACTTTGGACCCTTTACACCAGCGCCCTCAAGTGCGAACGCCTACTGGCATCGCTACGTTCAACTAAAGTACTTACAACGAAAGTATGTTGTCCCGGTCTTTCTAATTCTGTTCACAACGGCACTCTACTTCCTGGGCAGAATCGTGACCATCGGCTTGGGTCGCTGGGTCCTGCAAGGATTTGAACGAGCGATTCTGGGAACACCTGTCGTAAGTAAAGTCTACGGTAGTGTGAAACAGGTGACTGATTTTGCTTTTAGTGAGCGGGAGATCGAATTCAATCGGGTGGTCGCGATTCAGTACCCTCGGGAGGGAATCTGGTCGATCGGCTTTGTGACTGGAAACAGCATGCAGGGGATCGCAAACGCTACCGGTGAATCAATGCTCAGCGTGCTCATGCCAACTAGTCCCATGCCAATGACCGGCTTCACGGTCACCGTGAAGAAGAGTGAAGCGATTGATCTGGATTTGACAGTCGACGAAGCAATCCAATTTGTAGTTAGCTGTGGTGTGGTTGTACCCGCCAATCAAATGCCTCAACTCACCGATAACGACGCACGGACTGGGGATCGGGGCACCACCGCCGGCAATCTGTGAGATTAGTAGGACATCACAGCCCTGATTTGTGAAATCGCATTCGAGCGGGCACCAAAAACCCTACCTGACACTCCGAACATAATCACCACGATTGCTGAGTGTCATGCTTTCAGAAGGGATCCGACCCCGAACTCCCCAAGAGGCTTCTGCAGTCGTTCCGTGAGAGAATCGATAACGGAAGCCGTCCGAGAAACCTGCAAATCGCTGATGCAGCCCTCAATTCTTCCTAAAAAAGGCTACCTGTTCGAGTAACGGGTGGTGCGGGTATCATCCTAGGCTTAATAATTTCGCACCGATGATGGCATTTTAACGAGATCAGGCAGTCCATTTACTTTTGGGTATCACCAGATCGACCATCACTGAATGAGGTTGGGTACACCGCATACCGGCAGATCATGAGATGAAAAAAGTTTACATCAAAACAGTTGGCTGTCAGATGAATGTCTTAGACAGCGAAATGGTGATCGCGGACCTCAAACGTCATGGGTACGTCGTAGTGGATTCGCCGGCGGAGGCGGATTGTGTTTTGTACAACACGTGTAGCGTTCGCGAGCACGCTGAAGAAAAAATCTACAGCGCCCTCGGAACCATTCGACAAGCCAAAGAGAATAATCCCGAGAAGACGATTGGCGTTATGGGATGCATGGCGCAAAAAGATCAGGAAATCATTTTCAAACGTGCTCCCTTCGTTGATTTAGTGGTTGGACCGGGACAGCTTCACACGATTCCTTCGCTTCTGGAAAAAGTCGAAGCAGGGGAAGGACGGCAGATGGCCGTTTCCCTGTCGCGAAAAGGAGGATCACAAGCCACCATAGCAAGGAGCCACGAGACGTTCGATCCGCTTCGCGATCCGACCATGCGTCCAACTCCTTTTCAAGCGTATCTTCGAATTCAGATCGGGTGTGATAAATTCTGCACTTACTGTGTCGTCCCCAACACTCGAGGCCCAGAGCAGGGGCGTCCACCAGAGCAGATCGTGTCAGAAGCCAAGACACTCGCAGAACAAGGCTGTAAGGAGATCACGCTGCTTGGCCAAACCGTCAATAGCTATAAGTATCGCCACGAAGATGGGTCTCGCACTGATATGGCCTCTCTTCTGGAACAACTACAGGAGGTTGATGGAATTGATCGGATCAAGTTCGTTACGAACTACCCGAAGGACATGACCGAAAGATTACTGGAAACCATACGAGACCTACCAAAAGTATCTCCATACTTACATGTTCCAGCTCAAAGCGGTTCCGATGTCGTGTTAAAACGGATGAAGCGAGGTTATACGGTTCAAGATTATCTTAAGATGTTTGACCGCATTGAAAGAATCCTACCCGAGGCAACAGTGAGTAGTGATTTCATTGTCGGATTCAGTGGTGAAACCGAGGAAGACTTTCAGAAATCCATTGAATTGCTTGAACGCTGTCGATTCAAAAACAGCTTCATTTTTCAGTACAGCGTACGGCCCGGGACCAAAGCTGCCGAAAACCTTCCTGACGATATTCCACGAGAAACAAAAGTTCGTCGGAATAATGAACTACTTGAGGTTCAAAATCGGATTGCGAAGGAGGACAACCTGAAGTTGGTTGGCTCGGTGGTTGATGTGCTCGTTGAAGGGCCAAGCAAAAAGAGCAAGCATGCAGAGGACTCGTCGGTTGTCCAGATGACGGGTCGGACACACTGCGATCGAATTGTTGTCTTCGACGGAAATCGCCGTCAGGCTGGTGAATTCATTAATGTTCAGATCGACGACGCGAGCAGTCACACACTGATTGGTCGTGTACAAACCGTTGAAGTAATCTCCATCGGCGGAATTGGATAGCTTCCATTGAGAGCCAGGCGCTGTCGATACCACCAGCCATACGACAGACTCTTATCACTTTTTTCCGCGGAGCACTCCACTGAGCACATCGTCTTTAAGTACTGAAATCACATGGAAGCAACTCGACAACGGCATGACCATTCTGGTTCAGCCGATGCCTTGGCTTCGCACTGCCGCGTTTTCCCTGTCAATCCGCGCCGGGGTTGATATTGAGTCGGAGAATCTCAGTGGACTGAGTGGCTTGACCTGCGAAATGGTTCAACGTGGCGCTGGGTCACATAGCAGCCGAGATCTAGTTGCGATTCAAGATAATCTTGGGATGGATCGTTCCTCAGGAGTGAGTACATCCACGTCCAACTTTGGTGCAGCAATGCCTGCAGAATCCCTCTCGGATGCGATCTCTTTATATGCCGAGATTGTGAGGAACCCCCACCTACCGGAAGATCAGCTCGATGATGCAAGAATGATGTCGCTACAAGAAATCCGAGCGAATCAGGATGAGCCAACACATCGAGTCATGCAGAGACTAAGGAGACGTCACTACGGTGACATACTGGGACGTTCAATCCACGGAACGCAGGACGGCGTTGCGGCAATTCATCAATCTGATGTCCGCGATTTCTATGAAAGTCGCTATCACGCGGGCGGGGCCATTCTTGCGGTCGCAGGACAGGTCAACCCTGAGAAAGTTTATCGTTGGGTCGAAGATGCTTTCGGTGATTGGCACAGCAAGTCACTCACCGAGATGCCGCGTGCTTCAGGATCTCCCGGATACGAACACCTCGCCTCGGAGTCAAGCCAAACTCACATTGGGTTTGCCTTTGAAACCATCCCGTATGGACATCCCGATTATTTCAGAATGAGAGCGGGAATTGGAATCCTGAGTGATGGGATGAGCAGTAGGTTGTTTGACCGCGTCCGAGAACAGCATGGATTGTGCTACACCGTAACCGCAAGCTGCCACTCCCTCAAGCAACATGCAGGTGTTTTTGGTTATGCGGGAACCACACCAGAACGGGCACAACAAACACTTGATGTCACGCTACGTGAAATCAATCAGTTAACGAAAGACCTGAGTGCATCAGAACTGGAACGCTGGCAAATCCGCATCCAGAGTCTCTTGATCATGGAACAGGAATCAAGTGCTTCGCGAGCTTCATCTCTCGCGTCTGATTTTTACCAAACAGGCAAACCCGTTACGACTCGCGAGTTGGAATCTGCTATTGAATCGCTGACGGTTGAACAAGTTCGCGATTACTGGCTAACTAACCCACCTCGTGACTACCGCATTGTGACTCTCGGTCCTAGCGATCTGAAACCAAATGAAGAATCCATTTCATAACTGGCCAACCAAGCATGCCTGATTTTCGTGAAACTACTCTTAGCAATGGGCTTCGTATCGCCGCAGAGATCGACACGCGAGGCTATTCTGCTGCCTTCGGTTATTTTGTAAGAGCGGGGTCAAGAAACGAAACGGATGCAGAATCAGGACTCAGTCACTTTCTAGAACACATGATGTTCAAAGGCACGGAACGACGATCCGCTGCGGATGTTAATCGCGAACTTGATGAACTTGGTGGACAGGGCAATGCCTACACAACCGAAGAGCAAACGGTTTACTATGCAACCGTCCTGCCGAAGTTTCAGGATCGCTTGATCAACCTGCTGACCGACATGCTAACACCGTTGCTTAGCGAGCAGGAATTCGAAACCGAACGCAAGGTGATCCTTGAAGAGATAGCGAAGTATGAAGACCAACCTCCATTTGGTGCCTTTGAGCGTGCGATGGAACTTCACTTCGGGCCGCGTGGTCTCGGCAGAAGGGTTCTGGGGACGACCGAATCCATACGTTCAATGACTGCATCAACAATGCGAGACTATTTCCTCAAGATGTACCGGCCCGACAATCTTGTTTTGGCGGCAAGCGGCAATGTTGATTTTGATGGCTTAGTTTCTCAAGTTGAAAAGCTTACCGGGTCTTGGGGTGAGCGTGGACGGAACAACAACGAACACGCCACGCAAGATGACACCAAAACCGTTCCGCCCGGAATCAAATTGGAACAACACTTACAGATCCCAGAAATCAACCAATCCTACCTGGTGAGGATCAGCGACGGACCTGCGGAATCCTCTGAGGATCGCTACGCGTCAAGAGTACTCGCTTCCATCGTAGGTGACGAAGGTGGTAGCAGAATGTTCTGGGACCTGATTGACACTGGACGTGCAGAAGTCGCAACGGTTTGGCCACATGAATTCACTGATTGCGGCGCGTGGTTCACCTACCTCGTCTGCGCACCAAGTGATCTCACAAGTAATCAAAAACAGATCGATCGCATCTTCCATGACATCATCAATAAGGGGGTTACTGAGGAAGAATTATCACAGACGATCAACAACCCCTCCGCTGGCATCATTATGCAAAGCGAGCGACCGAGCAATCGACTCTTCGGACTCGGTGGCCGCTGGCTCACTCGGGGCGAGTATCAATGCACTGATGAGCGATTGGATCAAATCAGAAAAATCACAGTTGATGATGTCGCAATGGCTGCAACAAAATACTTTGAGAATCCTGCCCACAAGAAAGTGCTTGCGTCCTGCTCGAGCGAATGAGCGAGAATCCTCTTGAGCAACCTTCCGACTCCTAAGCAACATGTTGCGATTCAGGAGGATCGTCAACGACCCTTCGACATCAAGAGAGCGACCCCAATCGATCGAGCTCACCGGTACTGTCTCCGAAGTGCGTTGCTTCCGCACCCATCTGGCGCATCATCCAAAGGTAAAGATTACACAGGGGTGTACCATTCTCATATCGGATGTGTCTTCCTGTTTGAATTCGCCCGGCACCAGAACCCGCCAGCACAATCGGAAGATCATCGTGGTTGTGACGATCTCCATCGCTAATGCCACTGCCATACACGACCATACTGTTATCAAGAAGCGTCTTTCCATTCGCTTCACGCACCTGTGACAGACGCGTCAGAAAGTAAGACAACCGATCAACATGAAACCGATTAATCTTTGCGATATTCTGCTGCTTTTGCTCACTTTTGCCATGATGTGATGACGCATGATGCCCTTCGTTCACACCCACTTCAGGATAACTACGATTACTACCGGCGTTAGCGTACATAAAGGATAGAATCCGAGTGCTGTCCGTCTGCATTGCAAGAGTCATCATGTCAAACATCAGCTCAGCATGCTCTTTCAGCTCCTGCGGCACTCCCGGTGGCCGCGGAAAATCAGGAACCCCTTCCTCTGTCAGCTCCAGCCGCTCAACCCCGAGTAAACGACTCTCAACATCCCGAACCGAGTAGAGGTATTCGTCCAGCTTGCGTCGATCAACAGCTGGCAACGTTTTTTGCAGACGTTTGGCGTCCTCGAGAACAAAATCAAGAACACTTTTGCGATACTTTTCGCGAGTCGTTTTTGCACGTCGCGATTCTTTGCTCGTCTGACCGGAAAAAAGTCGATCAAAAACAGCACCCGGATCCATTTCCTTTGCTACTGGATTGGTGGGACCACGCCAAGACATGTTCGATGCATACGCACAACTGTATCCACTATCACAGTTGCCAGCCTGAGCACTCGCTTCCAGCCCTAACTCCAAGGAGGAAAATCGGGTTGCCTTGCCGATTTGCTCGGCAGTGACTTGATCAATGGATACACCGTTTTGAATATCCGTGCCGTTGGTTTTCCGCGGATGAGCCCCTGTAAGGAATGCTGCCACACTTCGCGCATGATCACCCACACCGTCGCCATGAGCCCTTGCACCGTCCAAGGTGAGCCCCGTTAACACGTTGAATGACTTTCGGTGCTTCTCAATACCCGCCAAGGTGGGAGTGATTGCGTAACCTGCTCCATCCTGATCAGGTGTCCAGTCCGCCATGTGCATGCCATTGGGAACATAAAGGAACGCCATCCGCAATGGAGCTTCCTCATCACTCGCTGCTGCCGAAAGCAGTCTTGTAGGAGACATTACGTGCATCATCGGCAGCGCCACGCTGGTGCCGATTCCCCGTAACAACGTTCTTCTGGAAAGTGTTGATGGCATAGACTAACTCGCTTATTCGCGGTGACCCTTCTTCTGGAATGGATCACTGAGAATGATCTCAGCAATCAAAAAGGCGAACTGATTATCACGTTGCCCTACTTTTTCAACAATCTCATCAATTGCACATTGGTCGTAATACTCTGTGCCGCGGCCCACTGCATAGATTAACATTTTCTCGGTAATACACCGCATAAAATCCTCTTTGCGGCCTTCCGCCAGTAGATCCCGTAATTCCCGAGCCCCACGAAACTGGGTTCCATCAGGTAAAACACCGGAAGCGTCCACTGGCTCGCCACCCTCGCGATCTCGCCAGCGACCCACGGCATCATAGTTCTCAAGTGCAAACCCCAAAGGATCCATCATCTGATGACATGCCGCACAAGCGGGATTCTGTCGATGCTGCTCCATCCGTTCTCGTAGCGTTCCATGCAGTTGCTCTTTCTCCAAGTCCGGCACGTCAGGTGGAGCTGGTGGTGGGGGCGCATTCAGCAAGTTATCGAGAATCCATTTTCCTCGCTTTACTGGACTTGTTCTGGTCGGATTACTCGTGACCGTCAGAACACTACCGTGCGTCAGTAAACCGCCACGCTGGATCCCCTTGAGTGACACCTTGCGAAACTGCTCGCCCCGAACACCCTCAATTCCGTAATACCGAGCTAGGGTCTCGTTCAGGTAACTAAAATCAGCCGTTACAAGAGTGGTCACTGGTAGATTAGCTCGCATCACCCCCGCAAAAAAAGTCATCGTTTCTCGCCGCATCAAATCTCGAACTTCATCGCTGTATTCGGTGAAGATCGACTTATCGGGTTCAGCCGAATCAAGATTTCTCAATTGTAACCATTGACCTGCAAAATGCTCGACAAATTGATTTGATCGAGGATCCTGAATCATCCGACCTATCTTCTCTAACAAACGCCTCTCATCCTTCAGATGATCCTGATGTGCCATCAGCAGTAATTCATCATCCGGCATACTACTCCAGAGAAAATAAGAGATACGCGTAGCCAACTCGTAGGGACTAATTGGTGAAGAATCCACTCTATCTTCAGGTGTCGACTGCTCCACCTTAAACAAAAAATGGGGCGAGATGAGAATGGCTTGCATTGCGACTTGAATGGCGGCTTCAAAACTTCCTCCATCCTCTCTTACTTGGCTTGCGAGCTTAACCAAACGTTCAACTTCACTATTCGTTGCTGGTCGCCTGAACGCACGACTCGCAAATCGACTCACCACCGCGGTCGTGGCTTGATCTGCAGTAAGCTTCTCACTGGGATTAGCAAAAATAATGCGACGGTGGCTCGCGGGTAAATCAGGTGCAATATTTGAAACAACAGGATCCTGCTGTCCCTCGAGCCTCACGGACATCAAGTGCAAGTTCCGGTCAGCCTTACCAGCAACATAATAGTCATTGATGAATGTCATCTCTATCTTTCTCGATCCTCGTGCAAGACGCAGCCAGATCGAATACTCACGTGGTTGCGATGAAGGCACATCCACCACCTGACGTTCTTTTCCTGAGACCACTTCAACTCGTACGGGTTGATCACCCGCCTGATCACCTCGCGCTCGAAGGGTCAACTTGAACCTTCCCGAAAAAGGGAGGTCAGCAGTCAAGGACACCGTGCCACGGCTATAAATGGCAGCGATGGATCCTCTCGCAAATCGAGAAGCACCGTCCAATTGTCCACCCTGCTTCTGTATCTCGTAAACAAGCGGTGCTGGAGGTGTGTAAATCGCCTCACCGGTGATCTGAATCGCAGCCTTGAGGTATTTTTCCATCAACAGCGGTGGCAATGAAAGCACATCACCGATGTTATCAAATCCATACCCGACGTCGTCACCTGGAAATCCCTCAGCGGGTGCATAATCGACTCCGGTTAAATCTCGCACAGTATTTCGATACTCATTCCGATTGAGACGCCGCATCGCCACCTTGCCGGCATTAGGATCATTCACACAATCCACGGAGGTAGCAACGTCCTTCAACAGCTTTTGGAACTCAACTCGCGAAGAAGCATCCAATGAAGGGCCATCAGGTGGAGGCATCGATCCGTTACGAATCTGAGCGAGAGCACGAACCCAAACGTCACGATTAGCACGCACCTCAACCGCAGATGCATCACCGTTAAGAGTCACTTCTTCATCTGCTCCGTGACAATCCCAGCAATAGGTGCGAAGAAGAGGAATGACTCGATCTTGATAGATTTCCTCCAGCTCTTTTGCGGCCTCACTTTCAGTCTGCTCGACCGCATCACATGCTGTGAACTCCAATGCATTCAAGGCAAGGCATGAAGCAATCAACCATTTGATTATGCGATTCATAACAGCCCGCCGCGATTCACAAACTAAAGTTACCAAGAACGCATTCTCACCTAATCTACGGTTCGAGAATACTCGCAGCCTGAGTTTCAATGCACTTTCAGTCAACTAATAATCAGGAGATGTGTGCCCCGGTTGTCTCGACATAGACCGCATACAGCGAAGTGCTGGCGGTCATGAATAAACGGTTCCGTTTTTTACCACCAAAACAAACATTGCTACAGATTTCGGGCAGTACGATCTGGCCGATCCGCTGACCATCGGGTGCAAAAATGTGCACACCGTCGTATCCATCACCGACCCAACCAGCACTCGCCCAGATATTACCATCCACGTCCGCGCGAATACCATCAGCAAGCCCAGCTTTGACTTCACCCTCAACCTCTAATTCCATGGATGCAAATCCGCGACCATTTGCAAGCGATGTCTCCTCAACAATGTCCCACACTTTGATTTGCTTTTTAGCGTCGGGGTAATGCGAAGCGCCGGTATCAGCAACATACAAATGCTTGTAATCGGGTGAAAAGCACAAACCGTTGGGCTTGAAGATCTCATCGGTCACCTGATGCACTTTACCGGAAGCGGAGTCAATTCGATAAACCGCTTCTTTCTGATACGGCTGCACCGACCCGGTGTCAGCACGACTACCCTCGTAGTTCATAAGACCTCCGTAACCCGGGTCCGTGAACCATACATCACCGTTGGGATGCACCACCGCGTCGTTGGGTGCGTTGAAAGATTTACCACCATAGGAATCAGCCAGAACACTGACACTTCCGTCGTACTCGTAACGAACCACCTTACGGGTGAGGTGCTGACAAGAGATTTGGCGGCCCTGCCAGTCGAAGGTGTTACCGTTACTGTTCCCAGAGGGCTCCCGAAACGTACTGACATGGCCGTCTTCCTCAAGCCAACGTAACTGACTGTTGTTTGGAATATCACTCCACAACAGATACCTACCGACACCATTCCAAGCTGGCCCCTCAGCCCAGAGCATTTCAGAACTGTGGTAGAGCCGCTGAATTGGAGCGTTGCCAAGTTTGTATTTCTCAAACCGTTTATCCAGAGCAATCACGTCCGGCTCGGGATAACGAACCGGCGGCGCATCTGGACCATAATCTCGTGCCATCGCTGACGACGCAACGGTGGTCATTGCAGCGGCCAAAAAAGACCTACGGTCTGGCTGAATTTGATTGTCTTGAATCTGGTTCTTTTGCATCTTTTTTTCTTGTTAGTGAATCACTCTTGCTTGTCCTGAAATATCGGTTCAATCCAGCGACCACTTCACGTTGGCCGACGACTGAACATTCATTCAGCAGTCCACTCCAAAAGCAAAAAACACTTTAGGTGAGGATCAAAAATAACGATCATTCAGCCGAGAACTTAAAAACAGTCTTGGTCTGATAAACACCATCAGGTCGAAGGATCGTTGTTGGAAACGCTTCCTGATTCGGACTGTCGGGATAGTGCTGGGTTTCGAGGCAGAAACCTCCACGATGAACATACGCTTTACCTGATTTACCTTTGAGACGACCATCAAGGAAGTTGCCGCAGTAAAACTGAATCCCTGGTTCAGTGGTATGAATCTCCATCACCCGACCCGAAGTTGGCTCCGTGACCTTTGCTGCGAGCGTTAGCCCTTCACCCTCACGATCAATCACAAAATTGTGGTCGTAGCCGAGCCCGTACTCTAGTTGCTGATGCTCCTGTCCGATGTCCCTGCCAATCGCTTTACCTTTCGTAAAGTCGAACGGTGTTCCTTTGACGGGAGCAAGTTCGCCGGTTGGAATCAATACCGAGTCCACCGGCGTGTAACGCTTCGCATTAAGCATCAGTTCGTGATCGAGAATCGTTCCCTCACCTTCACCCTTTAGGTTGAAGTAAGTGTGTTGAGTGAGATTGACCGGAGTCGCCTTATCGGTTGTTGCGTGGTAGTCAACACTTAACTCATTATCTTTCGTCAGCTTATAAGTAACGGTAATCTTCAGATTCCCGGGGTAACCTTCCTCTTTGTCCTTGGCAAGGTACTTCAATTCGACCCCCTCCCAACCGGGACCTCTTGTCAGCTTCGCATCCCAAACGACCTTATCAAAACCAACAACACCGCCGTGGAGATGGTTGGGCGGGTTATTGACCGCCAAACTGTAAGTTTCCCCATCAAGTGTAAATTTTCCTTCTGCAATACGATTACCGTAGCGTCCAACGATCGCGCCAAAATAAGGTTTATCAACAGCGTTAATGTAACCCTCGACGCGGTCGTACCCTAAAGCGATATCTCCCAGCTTCCCGTCCCGGTCAGGAACGACAATCGACGTGACGATGGCGCCAAAATTGGTAACCTTTACCTGCATCCCTTTTCTGTTGCTTAGCGTATAAAGCTGGATACTGTCGAAGTCATCGACCTTCTTTGCGGTCGCATGGCCGCTTAAAGCAAACAGTGACATCAACAAAACAATGATCTTTTTCATGGTTCAAATCTATTGATAGGGGAGGGCATTGCGACTCAAGTTCGTCGAACAACCTGCCAGTTTAAGAAGTAAGGGAGGCAAAATCGACCATAAGGAGGAGAATCTTTCGAAATCGAGATGCCTCAGGGTCAAGAATGCTGCATCGGCTAGAAAATCAAACGTGTAGACGGCTCTCGTCGACCTAAGTCCGTCTCCACGGCGGGGATACCCAAAAGCGAAACACGGGAAGAACCGACAATCAATCAACGATTGGACAATCGACCTGAGCCACCCCCCCAAAAAAACCTCAGCTGCGTGTCCCCCTGCAGCAATTGACTTACCAAGCTCTCTGACTAGAGAACATTCGGTGCCTCGGCAATGAGCGGAGGAAAAGCAAATCGCTTGAACCAGCCCCGAAGGCGATCCCTGAAACGGGAACTCTCCTCCCCAACTACAGACCACCCCGGCTCATCAATTGCTTCTTCTATTCTTGATGTCCAAAACTCAAGAGCACGAAAAACCTCTTGTTCAGCAAGGTGATCAAGAGGCTCTGGACAGAACGCGACTCGACCATCCTCCCTTGATCGCACCAAACGCACGAGCTGGCGAGACTCCGCCCGATAAACCCCATCCTTAAAATAGACTCGCCGGATCGCCGGTTCAGAGTTGAATTGAAAGACAGGAACCTCACCACAGTAGAGGGCAATCTGATCATTCCTTCGAAAACAAACGACCACCTTTGTATCGTTGAGTAATACCTCACCCCGATAGAGGAAATTCTTTCCATCCCGCAGCAAGTTTTCTTTCGGCGTCTTACGGATTGCCATGGCAACAGTCCAGCATCCCAGTACCTTCGTTGGCGCGGGACGGTTCAGGTGTTTAATTAGCGTCTGACTTTCCAATTCGGATGTGGAACATGCGCTTGCTCCATGAACCGAACTGCCTTAGTAACTAGCTCAGGATGCTCCCTCGCAAGATCATTCTGCTCGGCTACATCAACGCGGAGGTTATATAACTCGACCACACCATCAAACATGGGTTGCCGAATCGCTTTCCAATCGCCGAACCGTACGGCTTGCCGACTACCTTGCTCATAGAACTCCCAGTAAAGGTAGTCGTGTTTTTTCTGCCGATGATTCTCTCCAATCAAAGTGGGTACAAAACTGATGCTGTCAGTACCACTGGGTGAATCGACATTCGCCAACTCTGCCGCTGTCGAAATCCAATCACCAAAGTAGCTAACATGATCGGTCGTTGTGCCAGCGGAAATAGTATCAGGCCACCATGCAATGGTTGGAACTCGTATCCCACCCTCGTAGAGGGCCCTTTTCATTCCACGAAGGGAACCCGATGGATTGAAGCGACTGGTGTCATGACCTGCTTCATTATGAGGCCCGTTGTCACTCGTAAAAACAACAAGCGTCCGCTTGTCGATCCCTAAGTCACCCAGCAGATCTAACAGACGACCGACATCACCATCCATCCGAGTGATCATGGCTGCCTGTCCTTTATCCTGTGAGGGCCATGATTGATTAGCGTAGAGGCCGTAGTCAGGTACCTCAGCTCCATCTCCCAGGAGACGCCGACCTTCATTATTAGCGTGGGGTACGGTCAAAGCCAGATAAAGAAAGAACGGCTTCTTCTGGTTGTCCTTTATAAAACGCAGGGACTCTTCAATCAGGAGATCGTGCGAATAGTCGATGCGCTTGGTAGCAGCTCCGCCAAGAAAGCCACCGTATGCGCGATCACTCCTCTGAACAATATTCCTTAAGGGCTTTTTGTTTTCGTTATCCCAAAGAAATTCAGGATAATAATTATGCGCATGCACCTGATTCGCATAACCAAAGAAACGATCAAAACCT
The DNA here is from genome assembly GCA_964225475.1 of Candidatus Nitrosopumilus sp. Classification (GTDB taxonomy): domain Bacteria; phylum Planctomycetota; class Planctomycetia; order Pirellulales; family Pirellulaceae; genus Rubripirellula. Next base: position 28,708 of record CAXQOB010000113.1, read on the forward strand.
TGCTCAAGAGGAGACCCAGGTTGATCCACCTCACCCAGGCCCCACTTCCCAATTAAGCCGGTTGCATAACCGGCCTCTCTAAGCACTTCTGCGACCGTGATATCTTCTGCACGAAGACTTTGAATGAGCATGTTCGTGCCGCCAGCGTTACCTCGAACATGTGTATGCCCCATGTGCTGCCCCGTCATTAGCACACTTCGACTCGGAGCACAGACCGTGTTACCGGCGTAAAACTGGGTGAACTTCATGCCTTCGCTGGCCATCCGGTCTAGACGCGGTGTTTGGATGACCGACTGACCAAAGCATCCAATATCGCCAAAACCAAGGTCGTCCGCGAGTATGAATATTAGATTCGGCGATCTTTGCTTTTCCTCACCGAACGTATTACACGCGATACCTGAAAAGAGAAAAAGGAAGCCGACAACGCTAAACTTCCGCACCAGCCGCAGAACAGCGAGCTTACTTGATTGAATCCCGGTTTCCATCACTACCCCTGCGTTACACCCTGTCGCGTTGCAATTACGAGCGTTGCTTCGAGACGAACCTGCGTCTCAACTTTACTCACTCTGAATGATCCGGTTGATCCCATAAGCGATAAGGATCATCGAGGTCACTCTGGACCTTCAGAAGCAACTCCTCAAGTTCAGCGCGTTTGGCAGCAAACTTTGGATCTTCCGCCAAATCCCTCTGCTCTGAGCTAGGCTTTACTCCCGACAAATTTTGAACCTGCGCGGCTCGATGCTGCACGAGCAACTCATGCGGGTTTTCGGACAGGTTAAACAACTGGGTCTCTTGAACGGCTCCATCAAGCACGTCGTATTTGATCAGCTTCCAGTCACCTTGCTTGATACACCTCATCCCCGGCAATGTGCCACCACAATAGACCCCGTAGAGTACGTCCCGAATTGAATCCACTTTGCCCTCCAAGACAGGTCGAAAACTCAAACCCTCATTCGTTTCGGGTGACTCAAATCCAGCCAAATCACAGAAAGTCGCAAGAAGATCCATGAGATAAATATTACCGGTCGCTCGAGTGCCCGCCTTTACGCCAGGACCTTTGATGATCATGGGTACTCGCCAAGTGTGCTCATACAGGTTCTGCTTTCCCTGTAGCCCGTGACGACCAATTGCCATGCCATGATCGGCGGTGTAGATCACATAGGTGTTTTCAAGCTCACCCGTCTCCTCCAGTCGCTTCAACACGCGACCAATTTGCTGATCGATGTTCTCATTGCATGCCATCTGACGACCAAGCTCATTCTGAATGGTTGCTTGATCCCTCCGATCCCAGACACCACTCACCGCGACCTCATCCCGAAGATTCGGATGACCATCAGGAAACGGGTGCTTCGGTAGGTAATTCAACGGCAAATGCGGTTGGTTGGGGTGAAGGGCAGGAAGAGCGTTTCGATTCGTATGATTGACCGCCCCGTACTTTCGCAACAATTCAGGCGTACCATCGCGGGTATCGTGAGGATGAGAAAAACCCAGGTAAATAAAGAAAGGCTCGTCCACACCCTCTCGTTCGCGATGCCCCAGATACTCCAGAACCTGGTTAGCATGCCAAGCACTCCCCGTCTCTTCTGTTCCGCCCCGTTTTGTGGCGGTACGACTGACCGTGAAGAGGGCATTCGCTGCGTCGTAACTGTTACCGTTTTTACACGTCCGCATCGTCCCGTACCCGGCACGATTGAATACAGCAGGTAAGGTTGACTGAGCTAGATCAACAGGCACTAAAGCTGGATTCGAGGCATTGGGGTTACGATTCTGCTTTCCGCGGTTCGGGATATGCCAAACGGATCGACCCGACATAATCATGTGACGAGATGGAGTGCACACACCTCCGACCCATGCACCCATGTGGTGCGCCCCATCGATCACCATCCCCTGTTCAGCCAGCGAATCAAGCACAGGTGAGTCCAACGATGAAGAGGGGTTGTAAATCTTTAGATCAAAAGGGGATTGATCATCGACCAACACAAACAGGAAGTTAGGCCTACCCTCCTTCGCATCGTTTGCCCTCAAGTCGCTAATCGAGCCACAAATCATCAAAACAAAAAATTGCATGACCCAGCAGGGTAGATCCACCCAGTCGTTCAATTGAAATCGCATTAAGTATCCTTTTGCGGAGCTGACTCGACCTAAGAACTAAACGTTTCGCGATAACGTCACACCTCATTCACCTTAACGGATTTGCTGAATCATTTCAGGACGCCCGATACTGCAAGTCGGCGACACGATCATGATGATTTCGCGCAGCGGGAATTGTGTGAGAAACGAACGCATTGTGAAGCTCCCGGACCAATCGTTGCTTAAACATTGCATCGATTGTCCTGCCCTCTCTGACGACGATACAGAAAGGAATCAGCAACCCCGCTTTCAATTGGGATATATTTCTGAGGAATCGGCGGCGAATCCGACCGGGGATTTTCGAAAACGGGGCCACGAATCCCAATAAAACAGGGTCTAACCAATCCGACCTGATGAAGAAGTGAAGACATCTCCCTACAATGGTGTCGGAGTTCGGTGTCGGAGCCATCGATCACGTGAGGAAAGCGCGGGCGGAAAAATCGGTTTGTCATCTGCTGATCCAGTCTTTGATAGACGTGATCAGGAAGAAATGAGAATGAAAAGAACAGATCATTCGACTCCGATCCTTCCCCTGCTTCACTCCGCCCCTAGAATTCCAAAATCAACAACAATACTTTCCACCAGCGCCTCGCAGGAGCAAATTGCGAATATGACTGTTGCAAATATTCGAGCCGGCCGTTTTCTCTCCGTACCCGTCCTCATCCTATCAATCGGTTTGTCCCACGCGGCTGCCGAATCGACCAAGGTGCAGCTGGACACAACCGCAGGGAAAATTGTCCTGCAATTGAACGACGAAAAAGCGCCGAAAACCGTCGCAAATTTCGTGCAATACGTGAAAAGCGGGCACTATGCGGGAACGGTATTCCACCGCGTCATCAAGGATTTCATGATCCAAGGCGGTGGGATGGACGCAAACCTGAAAGAGAAGGCCACAAAACCTCCGGTTGTTAACGAGGGCGGCAACGGCCTCAGCAACAAGGAATACACCATTGCGATGGCGAGAACACCCGATCCCGATAGCGCAACGAGCCAATTCTTCATCAACTCAAAAGACAACTTGTTTCTGGATCGAAAGAATTCTCAAGATGGTTTTGGTTATGCCGTGTTCGGCGTTGTGGTCGAGGGAAAGGAAATTGTCGACAAGATTGAAGCGACAAAGACCGGAATCAAAACCGATCCTCGTGGAATCCCAATGCGCGATGTCCCGGTCGAGCCAATCGTCATTACCAAAGCGACCGTGGTTGAGTGAACCCAAAACCCCTCTGCGGGGCTAAAAGTTCGCAAAAAACTTGTTCAGCTCAGTTTTGAGGGGTATCTCAAACCTGCGCTTGCGGTATGGTGTGCCCTGAACTCACCCGCCGCCTCTTGACGACTCTCAGGATTTCAGCGTATTTTCTGGGCTCGGTATGCGTTTTGGCACGGAACTTGGTTGCGATCATGCCTTGATCGCGTTGAAATTTGAAAGCATCGAACGACTCAACCCGTCGTGAAGACTTGGTTGCGTTGTTTTCTAGGCGTCGATTGAGGCAGATTACCTCATCATTTGTGGACGTTTAGGTTGTTTCAGTTTCAAGATACTGAACCGTGGAAAACGCCAGCGTAGCTTCAATTGGCAGAGCATCGCATTCGTAATGCGGGGGTTGTGGGTTCAAATCCCACCGCTGGCTTTTGGTGCCTGATTCAATAGGATTAGGTATCGCTGTCGGTGAGAGGCTTGTATCGCCATCAGGTGTTATGTGCTGAACCCCGAACGCCGTCATTTTTAAATCACGAACTTTTTTCAGCCCAGAAAGGGCGGGAGATTCGTCTCGATGAGTGAAGTCGAACTCGACGTGCTCGACTTGAAGGAAGTGGTCCTAACGAACAATTCCTTCGGCCCCTCGGATGTCACTGCGATCCGAAAAGCAATTTCAGAAAACTATGGTCATTTTGGCGAGCTCCGTGATGCGGTCTCGGAGATGGAAGAGGATGAATCGCTGAGCCCAGCGGGAAGATCCAAAATGGGCGTCTGCCAATTCTTGCTTGGACGTTTCGCTGATGCAATCGAAACGCTCCAAAACGCTGATGGAAGTGCCATGGCCTTCTTCTATCAAGCAGCAGGCATGTTTGAGCTTGGTCGTTATGAAGATTCGATCGTTGCGTATGAACAGGCGCAGAAATCGGGCTACGATAACGATCAATGCAAAATTGGCATCGCAGAATCACATCGATATGCCGGTCGTATCGAGAAAGCTCTTGCCCTACTTGATGACATATTCGGCCCTACCGAACAGACTGCGGATTACATGTATCAGCGTGCTGCCACAGTTGCAGCGGTTGGCGGCAGAATGGACGAAGCGATTGCGTTGTATCAACGTGCGGTCAGCACGGATGAGAACCACGCTGGGGCTCTCTTCGGACTGGCACTTGAGAACGATCGTTTGGGCAATGACGAAGAGTGCCTTCGACTTTACGAGCAAGCCGCCAAAGCATTTCCAACTGGAATTGGTGTTCTGATCAACTTGGGTTTGATCTACGAGGACAACAACCAATTCGATAAAGCACAGATGTGCTACAAGCGCATTCTGGATTGTTATCCGGATCACCCCAGAACTCGGCTCTACATGAAAGATGCCGCTGCGACGGGTAATATGCTTTATGACGAAGAAGCTCAGCGCCGCAACGATCGCCTAGCACAAACGCTCAACATGCCAGTCACAAACTTCGAACTAAGTGTTCGAAGCCGAAATTGTCTGCAGAAAATGGGCATTGAAACCATTGGGGACCTCACAAGAACTTCGGAAGCAGAGTTACTGAGCAGTAAGAATTTTGGAGAGACCAGCCTCTACGAAATCAGAGAGATCCTCTCCAGCAAGGGTTTGCAGCTCGGACAATTTGCGCACGAGAAAAAGCAAAACGACCCTCCGATCGACACAAGCCATATGTCGCCGGATGAACAAGCTTTGCTTGATCGTCCGATCTCAGATCTCAATCTTTCCGTCCGAGCTCGCAAGTGTATGGCGAGACTTCAGATAAATATCATCGGTGAATTGATTCGAAAGACTGGCGACGAGATGTTGGAATGCAAGAACTTTGGGGTCACTAGCCTCAACGAAGTTCGTGAAAAGCTGACTGACCTTGGCTTGAAAATGCGTGGTGACTGATCACTTTACGACTCACCGAATGATTTTGAGGGTTCCATCGCCTCGAGTATCGGTAACCTCCACGTCCGGGTAACAGTGGCTGCATGAGCCAATTCAAATTTGATGTACATCACCGCGATGAGTCCACGATGGCTCGTCGCGGTGTTTTTTTGACCCCCCATGGTCCGGTTCAGACACCGGGTTTTATGCCGGTGGGCACTCAGGGCACTGTAAAGGGACTGACGATTGATCAGATTCGTGCGACCGGTGCGGAGATGATCCTCGGCAACACCTACCACCTGGCTTTGCGGCCAGGCCATGCGACGGTTCGCAAACTCGGCGGCCTTCATGGAATGAGCGGATGGGAGGGACCGATCCTCACCGACAGCGGTGGGTTTCAGATCTTCAGCCTCGACGCGATCAACAAGGTCACCGAAGAGGCGGCAACCTTTCGGAGCCATATTGATGGCTCGATCATCAAATTGACGCCAGAACACTCAATCGAGATCCAAGAGGCGCTTGGCAGTGATGTAGCGATGGTATTAGATCATGTCGTCGCGTTACCAGCGCCGGATGATGCCGTGGAGGCTGCGATGGAAAGGTCGATTCGATGGGCAAAAAGGTGCCTTGAGGCAGCCAACCGACCACAGCAAGCCATCTTTGCTATCGTACAGGGCGGATTGAATGAAACTCTCCGAGTTCAATGTGCTTCTGAACTCGCTGCAATGGATTTCACTGGCTATGCAGTCGGTGGGCTCAGTGTAGGAGAAGCACCGTCAGAAATGTATCGGATCACAAAAGCAACCACTCCAGCCCTACCCGAAAACAAACCACGGTATCTCATGGGGGTTGGAAGACCGATTGACCTATTGGAAAGCGTAGCGAGAGGAATTGACCTTTTCGACTGTGTGATGCCAACCCGCAATGGACGAAATGGACTAGCATTCACTGATCACGGTCCCCTCAAGCTAAGAAACGCGATTCATCGCGAAGAGACTGCACCGATCGACGAGTCGTGCCCATGCCTTGCGTGCCGTCACAGCAGGGGGTATCTCCGGCATTTATTTAACGCGAACGAAATGCTCGGGCCAACTCTCCTCTCACATCACAACCTGACGTACTATCAGCGAATCATGAGCGAGTCTCGACTGGCAATTGAGGAAAATCGCTTCGAATCCTACTTAGAATCCAAGAAAGCTGGTTGGGGCATCGATTGATTCTTTTAATCTAGCTTCTTAATTGACTGGCAAATACAAGATCCGTGTGCCGCGTTTCCACGGACACTCAACATCAGCCAAAAGACCCTCCTCAAACCGACTTCTCTTTTCTTGCCCGCTCAATGTCTTCGAAGGAGTGGACGCGACCGGTCCCCGCTCCGGGACAAATCTCACACGTCTCCTTCCAATCCTTCTTTGTCTTCAAGTTAGAGTCCCAGAATGGCCAGGTACGGCATTGAATAGGTCGGGACTGATAGACAGAACACTTCCGCGTCGTGGGGTCTAACAAGATACAATCGCCATCGGGATACTCAACGAGACTGCGGTCGGTGCCGACCGCTCGCGTAAAACGTTTCTCAAAGGCCTCTGAGGTCATTTGAAGCTCTACTGCCATCGCATCGATTTCGGATTGATCGACCCAGACATAACCAGGTTCGCCGCTGCAGCATTCACCACATTGCGTGCACGTAAACTGTAATCCTTCGGAATACCAAGGCTTCTTTTTGTTTTCAGGGCCTTCTTTGGAGCGACTCATCTTCTTCACATCCCAGAGGTGTTTTCATGGTTAACCAAGTGGACAAATCCTCGCAACAAGCCCGTTGCAAATCAACCACCTGTGAATTCTTGCGAGATTTGTGAAACGGCGTCCAACGCCATCATGATTTCATCGATACCGGTGGAGACGCCTGCACTGATCCTCAGTGTACCCTCGCTAGTGGTGCCCAGAAACTCATGGATCAAAGCGGCGCAATGCAAACCTGACCGAGTTTCAATACCGAATTCAGAATCAAGAATCGCAGCAAAATCAGAAGGTGGTAACCCGTCGATTGAAATACTCGCCATCGGCAGTGGGCCGTTGGCTCCATAAACCTTCAATCCAGAAATCGCTCGCAGTCCCTTTAATAATACCTCTGCGAGTGAATGGTTTTGTTTCTTGCGTGACTCCAAATCCTCCAAATCAGACAAAGCCTTTTCCCACCCTGCGATTGCTGGCACATTAAGATTCCCGGGCTCCAATTTCCCCGGCATTGCATGTGGCATCTCTAACGATTCACTTTGACTACCTGTACCACCAAAAACCGAAAGCTGAAACTCATCGTGCAACTCGGTAGCTGTGTAGAGGAACGCTGTTCCCAGCGGCCCTCCTGATGACTTGTGCCCCGGAGCTGCGAGAAGATCCGCATTCAGTGAGCTTACGGAGACGGGAATCGCACCAAACGTCTGCGCCGCGTCACACAAAAAAAAGGTGGAGGTGGAACTTAATCCCTCGCCCACCTGCTCCACGGGCTGCACAACTCCCGTCACATTACTTGCATGAGTCAAGGCAGCAAGTCGAGTATCAGGCTCGATGGCGGCAAGAAATTCTTCCGCATCCACCTTGCCGTCATGACCAACCGGTACAACACGAAGGCGAATTTTCCCACGTCGAACGAGATGATCCAGTGGTCGCAGTACGCTGTTATGTTCGGCAGCAGAGACAACAACGTGATCTCCGTCGCGGACGACACCCTGAATCGCAACATTCAATGCTGCAGTACCATTGGCGTGAAAACTAATGCAATCCGAGTTAGGTGATTCAATCAACGCAGCAATTTGCCTGCGCACTTTCGTAACAACTTGATCAGCCTGTACAGCAGATTGATACCCACCTCGACCGGCGGCAACTCCACAACTCCTCGTGAAGTCAAGCATACCATTCAGCACCGACTCGGACTTCGGCCACGATGTGGCAGCATGGTCGAGGTATAAACGTTGGCGAGTATTCTTCATTCCGTTAAGTCCACTGTAATCTGACTTGAATTTCTATTGCACTTATCATTGGTCACCCGAGTCAACCGGATGCACCCAATTCTGCGCCCCATGACTCCCGTACTCCTTCTTCCAGATCGGTACATCTTTCTTCAACTGCTCCATCATCCATGGCAACGCTGCAAAAGACTCAGGCCGGTGAGCACTGCAACAGCCAACCAGCACGCTTGCCTGTCCAATGGGTACATCCCCTAACCGATGAACCATCACAACGGCTTCAAGACGGAAGCGTTTGATTGACTCATCCGCAATCAGGTGCATCTGACGAAACGCCATCTCTCGATGCGCTTCATAATGCAATAATTCCGTCACACGTCCGTCGGTTGTTCTTCGGGTAACACCATAGAACCACGCATGCGCTCCGACGTCGGGATTTGCCAAGCAGTGCTGATACCGATCCCACTCAATTGGCTCATCAATGATTTCGACGCAAACAGGTGAATCGGCCATGTGTTTCACAGAATTCACTTTTCAATTTCGTTTCTAATGACTATCCCACGACGCATCGACTAAGGATTTATCCTGTATTGGTTGGGTTCAAAACGCATGGACCCATTACTCATTCTTCGTGAACCTGGATGGAATCAAAAACGTTCATTCTGGCGAATCCAAACGAACACCCGCATTGCAGCGACCTCATCTGAATCAACCGAAAAAAGACAATGCCATAAAATCTCAAAACTCCTAGCCCCCACTAACAGGCGGAATCAGGGCTAGCTCGCTATCGCTCAGGTTAACCAGAGTCTCATCGGAGACGTACTCACAGTCAACGGCCAACCGACAACTTGCTAGCAGCTCTCTTAATTCAGGAAACTGACCTGCTATTTGCTCAAGGATATATCCGGCCGTGCAGTTCCGTTTTACAGTCAGGTTGACTTTGTCAGCTCCAACGGCCTCGCTTGCACCCGCGAACAAGAGGATCGTTACGGGGATCGTTTCATGCATCACACTCACCGATTGATCAAAACAGGTCCGCCTCAACTTTTGGCATGCGTCCATAAGCATGCGCGACAATCTTCAATGGGTGCAACGTTTTACGATCACTCCCATGTTCAATCTGCATCTTACAAGCACTGCATTCTGTTGTGGCAATCGATACCTTTGCAGAACGCATCTTGGAGATCACCGGCCAACCAATTCGAAGGCTGCTGCGATAATTCTTGCGTTGCAGTCCCCATGTGCCTGCCATGCCTGAGCACCCTGCGTCAATATTCTCAACTTCAATCCCGGGAATGAGCGACAGCAGCTTTGGTGCACAACAACGAGGATCTAAGACACGTAGGTGACAAGGTTGGTGATACGCAATCCGACAGTCGATTTGAGAGAAATCCAAATCTAATTTCCCGTCTTCGTGTAAATCCCAAAGATACTCACACGCTTCAGATGAATTCTCTGCCACCAAATGTGCTTCCTCGTCATCGAGCAGGTTTGGATACTCGTGTTTCAAACACAAAAGAGCGGAGGGCTCCGTTGCCAAAATCCGATAGCCTTGGCGAACAGCATCAGCGAGCAACCGTACATTTTTTCTGGCAAATTTATGCGCGCTACGAATATCCCCGCTGGTCAATCTTGAAATCCCACTTGCCGATTGAGCCGTAGGCACGTAGAGCCCGATACCATTTTGCTGCAACACCTCTCCCAATGCACGGCCAATTTCAGGGTCGAAATAATTAGCGTACATATCCACGAAGTAGGCGACCTTCAAATCACCTTGTGGCTGCGGGCGGTTCCACCGCCTTGCTGCCGCATAGCGCAAGAAGGTTTTAGAGACAACACGCGGTAATTCTCGCACCGCAGATAGATCAAACAGGCGTTCAGCCAACCATCTTGCAAAAGGACTTCGCATCAATCGATTTGAAGTCCACGGGAAATTGGAAAGCACTGCGGCAATCGTATCAATTCGACCGATGAGAGCATCGGAAACAGGAAGCCCATTGGTGGCAACATACTGCGCTTTCAGCTCGGTAACGATTTTTGGAATATCCACTGATGCAGGACATTCGAGCCTACATTGATGGCATTGAAAGCAGAGATCAAAAATTGATTTTGCATGGTCATCGGTTAGATCATCCACATCTAGTTGACCGCTCAGCACCCCGCGAAGCAGGTTCGCTTTTGCCCGAGGCGTTGCTTCCTCCCGTGCAGTAGCACGAAAAACCGGACACTGCCGGTCACTCGTTGATGTGGTTCGGCATCGAGCACAACCATTACAACTTCGCGTTACATCGGTAATCATCTTTCCAGCCGGCCACTGCTGCAGGACCTGCAACTGCGGAGCCGCTCGCCCCATCTGCCTAGATTCGAGGGAGGTTTTTGAATCTGCCTCAACGAGAACCCGATCACCTGTCACAATTTCAATGGTTGTGGTGGCGGGTCGAAGATTTTCATCTGGCTTCTGAAAGTCTGAACCAAATAACTTACCGGGATTAAGACGCTGGGACGGATCGAAAAGTCTCTTCACCTGACCCATCGCCTGCCAGAGCTCTCCGTATTGACGTGGCAATAGGTAAGAGCGACTCAAGCCCGCCGGATGCTCAACACCAATCTCACCACCATGCTTCCAGACAACCTCCGCAATCTGCTCACTCAGCGGTTGCAAACGCATGCGATCCTTTTCATCTCCAAGATTCAAAAAAGGACGCAAATGCAATTGCCCATGCCCAACATGAGCAAAAATGGTTGCCGTTGCCTCGTTCGCTCTCAAGGTATCTTGTATCGCAGCAATGACATCTGGCAGCTGTTCTCGCGGAACACAAACATCCTCGGTGAAGGGCACCGGAACTGCATTGCCTTTCACCCGATGAAGGCGGGGAATGACCCGTCGGGATAATGCCCAGTAGCGATCTCTCTCCTCCTTGTCAGTTGTGATCACCGCATCGAAGGCACCCTCTGTACCACCTGACAAGGCATCCCGCACCACCTTGAGTCGATCAGACAAATCGGTCAAAGATTCACCCTGGAGCTCAATCAAAAGCATCGCTTCCGCTTCTCGTGGCAGAATCTGAGCTATCTCCGGACTCGTCTCTCGAGCAATCTGTAATAAACGACGATCCATCAAGTCGCAGGCAACAGGTCCATATCGAACCGCTGCGACACCGGACCGGGCTGCAAAATCAAGCCGATGAAAAAAAAGAAGGATGACCCCTCGATGAGTAGGAATCGATTCGGTTCTCAACGTTGCATCGACAACGATACCGAGCGTCCCCTGTGTACCAACCATGAACTTGGCGAGATCAACGTTTCCCTCAGCATCAATGATCCCATCAAAACGATAGCCACCACGTGATTGCGGCGCGTGTCGCCTCTCGTCGATCAAGGATCGAAATTGATGGCTGATCTCGCGCATCCCTCGAGCAAGACGTCCCGGTGTTCCATCTTCGTCAGTTTGGTGTTGTGAGAGTTCAACCAGCTCTCCATCCGTTGTCACCACACTCAGTGATTCTACGGTGTCTCTCGCTGAACCACTCCTCAAATAGTGGCTTCCCGATGCATTGGTTGATAAGACACCACCCATCGTCGTAACGCTACGAGTTACAGGATCGGGACCATACCATTGTCCCCGCGTTCGCAAAGTACGATTTAAAATGGCCAACGTTGCGCCGCTTTGAACCCTTACCGTTGGAGCATCGCGATTGGATTCAATGCGCCGCATCGACTGAGAAAAATCAAGAACCAGCCCACGGCCAAGCGATTCCCCTGAAACCCCTGTACCTGCGCCTCGGGGGTGAAGAGATATTTCGTGCTCCGCAGCATATTGAACTGCAGCGATCACATCCTGAACTGATCGAGGACGAACGACACCGAGCGGCCTGATCTGATAGATGCTTGCGTCCGATGCATATAACTGTGTCATCATCGGGTCACAGAACACATCTCCGGCAACAATACCTCGCAGGTCATCCTGAACACGCTGTCGCTCGATATCCATCTATATGCTGCTCTTGCTGTCGCGTTTCTGGTGCCACTGATATTGAAAATAATCGTTCAAGCTTCAAGCCGACTTTCCAGTTGAGCAAAGATCCACCAGCCATTTAGGCCTATTGACGATTACCGTGCGCATGCACCGGAAAAACAATAGGCGACACTACATCAACTAGCCGACTCTCGGTCCAACGAATCACATGTTTGAATCGGAGCGTCGTGTGAGCCACGCAGGGCTCGTAGACTGACTGCGATTGACCCTGAATCCAGTTTAACGGCAATGGGTTATAGAAGAACAGGGACCCACCCCATTACCGGGAAAACCCAGCGATTAGCATTCATTGACCATCCGGACAGTCCTTTGATCGCCTGGATACATCAACCTCGGCGTGCACTCTCGTGAAAAGGAAAAATTAGCGAAAGTTACTAAATCAACGCGCCAACATGGTTAACCAACCCTCAACTCACTTTCCAAGTGAGAGAGAGGGACTTAAGCCAATCTTGAATAACCAACACACTCACCCGGTGTGAGATCGAAGTGTTGAATGCTATGGAGAGGGATCGAAGTTTCGTACAAAGACTTCCCTGCAGGATTGCAAGGATCGACGGCTGATCAAAGGTCATTTTGTTTTCCATGCAAGACACAGCACCCTTTGATCCCCTCGCACAAGCATGTAGTTCCCGACAACAACAGGAGCAGACCAACAAGGAAATCGCAGAGCAGGACGTGCACCGCGGGAGAGAGAGAGATCATGACTTGCAATGACCTCCATTTCTCGATGATTGACTTTCATCACTTCAAACATGCCCCGCTCCTCAATAACCAACAGATGATCACCCCATCGCGTCACACTTGTTCGTGTTCGCCTCGGATCAACCCATTGAACCTTGCCCGTTGAAAAACGGACACATCGAAAGTCACTATCAGGTGCATTGCGACCACTGCATCCGTACAAATAGTCACCTACCAGAACCGGTGTGGACCAATGAGAACGCATCGACTTTTCTCGACTTCGTCGATCATCCTGCCAAACCACTTGGGCCGCTGAGTCATCAACTTTCAGCAAAGCACTGCCAATCTGATAACACTCACTTATAAAGACACGATCATCCTTAACAACAGGCATCATCCCATTGACGCTTTCCAGAATCGATGCTCGGTGATCAAATCGCCACAATTCCTCGCCGCTTCTCGCATCGACGGCAATCAATCCGTTTCGAGCAAACAGAAGAATACCATTTCGTGTTCCGAGCTTGATCGGTCGTGGGCTACTGTAACTGGCGAGATCATCACCTGATTTCCAACGTTCCTTGCCACTCTTTAAATCAAATGCAACCAGAGCGCTACCGGAGGAAATCACTCGATCGAGTTGACCGGGGGGAATAGCCTGATCTTCCGGAGGACTGCCACCGACCATCACGATGACGAGGTCCTCAAACACTAACGGAGCAGCACCGACTCCAAAAAAATTCTGAACAACTCCGTATGCGAGACTCGTGTCCACCGACCATAGCTTTTGACCATCTTTGGCACGTCGACAGACGAGTTTTCCGGTCACCCCGTAGGTGATTACCCGATCCTTGTGAATCAAGGGGCTACTGCGTGGTCCTGCCTCGTATCCGTAAAGATCCTGATATTCGATCGACTCTAATTTTTCCCATAGCACCTTACCTGAGTTGAGATCAATGCATCGGAGTCTCTCGTCACCGGCAGAAAAACGAGACCCTCCAACGGAATCACATTGATAAACACGATCTCCTGCCACGGAAGAAATACCGTAACCATCTCCGACCTCCAGTTGCCACAGAAAGTCCGGTTCCTTTCCCCAATCAATCTGAGCGTCACCTTCCTGAACGGAACCGTCGTAATTCGGGCCCAGAAAACGAGGCCAGTCCAAAGACGCGGTGACCCCAGTCTGACCAACACCTTTCACTGCCTCTTGTGTCTGCGGAACTTTCTGCGCGTTCAAAACCGCATGAGCATTTAAAAAAACAATCAGAAGGCCCGTGAAGCTCTTTCTGATCTTAAATGCCAAAAGACCGATGAATCTCTTTTGTTTTTGCATCAGAACACTCATTTCAACAGTATCGCAATATGTCGTTCTCGCTGAGTACATCCAACACATCGCAATGGATTAAAAACCGCGTCACACGCTCTGACATTGCAGGCTAAGATTTAACCAAGAGCGATCAACGAAGAACCCTAGCGTATCGTTTTGGAAATCCTCAGGCTAGGTAACAGGATCAACTCACAGCTAAGTCAAGCGTGCCTCGCAACCTCCACAGTGGCATCTTCAGGACGAAAGGAATCAGTTACTAAACTCACAGACAGAAACGAGCTTCAAAATCACCCAGGACGAATCCATAACCTGATTCGCTCGAGACATCATCCCGGACCGCGAAATCCACTTCAAGTTTCACGGGTTCAACAACTCCGTGGAATAACCGATACCCAGAAGTGGTGCTTTAACCGGTATCCTAGACAACGGTCATCGCAGAAACTCGGTAACAGGGAAAGTAATTATGAGTTATGAATTAATCCGCGATTAAAGAGCCAAACGTAAAACGCATTCAAAAGCAACAAGCAACAAGCACCAAGAGACAGCATTCGGCACGACAAAAATGGAAGCACTGAGAATCACCTCTGGACTTGTACTGACTGAGAAGGAATTACAAATCACCACGGCGCGCAGCAGTGGTCCAGGTGGACAAAATGTTAATAAAGTGAACACAAAAGCCACACTTAGATGGAATCCATCGCAGTGCACGGAATTACCCAGCAGTTGGAAAAAAAGGTTCCTCGACGCGAATCAAAACCGGATAACGCGAGAGGGGGATATTCTTTTGCAGTCCGATCGATACCGAGATCAAAAAAAAAACATCCATGAAGTTCGCCAAAGGCTTGTTCAACTACTCCTTGCATGCCAACACCCGCCTAAAACTCGCAGACTGACTAAACCAACGAAAGGCAGTCAGAGACGCCGCCTTCAAAACAAACGAGAGCACTCAGAAAAAAAAGCGAGGCGACAAGGAAAACCTGACTTTGATTGAAAAAACAATTCAGAAATACGCACCTGATACAACTGGCAAATCGCTCAAGAGTCAGTGAGTGGAATGAGAATACCCCTCCGGACATTACCCGGAATAAACCGGCGGATGCGACCACCGATCAGTGTCGCTCGGGGAAAAAATGCTGTCGGGTTACGTTTTTGGCAATTCCCGCGACCGGCTCCTCAGAGAAAATGACATAGGATCGTTGATGAAAACGAGTCCTGATTGACTTGCGCTTGTCGTTATAATTAGGGTATTTGAAAGCTCGGATCGTGAATACGATGTAGGGGATCGAACTCAGAGGTGCCTCACAGTGAGGACGCATTCCCAAGAAACCATGGGCACACGCCAGCGAAACAAGCTAACAAACAGATCTCTAGGACGCGCACATCGCCCCGCGAAATCGGCAGAGAATCCAATCGCAATCGGCCTAAACTTTTCAAGCTCTATTCAAACTCTTCGCCTTTATCTCCTCAATTTTCAGACGTCTGCTGCTCAGAGGTCTGACTTCCTGACCAACAAGACAGCGATTCACGGCAACTAAACCTAAATCCAATGAAAAAAGCGACGCACCTTGACGAGATGCTCTCCAAATGGTCATTCGATCCATCATCACTTGGGGTGCGGTTGGTCAAGGGAAAAGACGGTAGAGACGTACTTCAGATGCGAGTTGACATGGGAATCCTGCAACTTGAAACCACGGGGCGACCTGACGGTGAGTCATACGAAGGTCACGAGTCGATGCTTGAATACTTGCAACAAACACAGCTATTGGATCCAGACCATGTCCTGACCGAGCAACAGTGCATGGACATCGACCGAGAATTCATGCAGTTTTACCATCGGCGAATTAGCTGGCTACGTCTTCAATTTTACAACCGCGCCGTCATGGATGCAGACCATACGCTTCGGCTAATGGACATTACAGAAAACATGAGTCCGGACGAGGAATGGATCGGAACTCATGAGCAGTATCGGCCGTTTGTTTTATTTCATCGAACACAAGCGGAATCGCTTGGCCAACTTGAAGAAGCCTCCGCGGAGGAGGCGATTCAGGCAATCAACACCGGCCTTTCAACCATGCGGGCATTCTTTGAAAAACATCAATCAGAAGAGCATTTCGAAAGCGATGAGCTTGTGGTTCGGTTAGTCGACCTTCGTGAATCACTTCGGAATGAGTATTCGGTTGGTCAAACGCTCAAGGAGCAACTCGCCGATGCAGTGGAGAGAGAGCAGTATGAACTTGCCGCTCGACTGCGCGACGAACTTTCAAGACGCGACATGAAATAAGTCGCTCGCAGCGAGCGAGAAAACAGAGGGTCACTCAGCAATCGCTGCAAACTTCCAGCAACAAGAAAGATTCTCGGCTGTGGATTCATACCAATCCCAATCCAACGGGAGTCCGCTTCCCACCGCATCGACGGGAAGAGCCCCCTTACCGATTCGCCTGCTGTCCCCAGCACCGCTGGGCTCCTCTGCCTGGCTACTTTACCTACGTTGGTCCGCCGTCATTGGACAGCTTCTCACCGTCCTAGCAACTGGTTTTTTTACGCAAGTCAAGCTGCCCTACACACTCCTGCTCGCCTGCGTTGCCTTAACCACGATTACGAACTTTGCTTACGGTTGGTGGCTTCGATTCCACGCAGGTGAGGAAGAGATCCTCACGATAACGACTGCAAATTCTCGAGCAGAGTCAGATGTTGTAAATCTCAAGGGATCCTTCCCGAGTGATGATCTAAAACAGAGGGATGAAACCGATGCCAATCCAGAAACTCACCCGAACCAGAAACAACGAACGCGTTCACCAGACAACACTGAATTCCTCAGCAATACGACCTCCGAAACTCAGCATTCGGTTGCACTTGCCTTGATGCTGCTTGATTTGATTACCCTTACTTTCATGCTTTTCTTAAGCGGCGGCACAGGAAATCCCTTCAGCTTCTTCTACTTTGTCAACCTTGCCGTCGGCGGGGTAATGATTCGCCCCAAAGCAGCATGGAGCCTGACAGCAGTGGCCATCATTGGCTATACGCTGCTTCTTTTCTACGCAATCCCGGTTGAAAAACTTGGGGCAGTGCCATCGAAGACGATGGACTTGCGAGTCACGGGTCTCATGCTCGCATTTGCAACTTGTTCCAGCGTGGTGACCTACTTTGTTACGCGAACGGCATCTCAACTCAAAAACCGCGAAAGCGAGTTAAGAAAGACGCAAGCAGCGAGAGCGGCCAGCCAGCGACTGCAAGGCCTCACAAGCCTTGCTGCGGGCGCTGCCCATGAACTAGCAACACCACTCTCAACCATCGATGTAATCGTACGCGAGCTATCACGGCACCTCGAAGTGGTCGAAAAACCTGATTCGGTTACCACGGATCTGCACTTGATCGATGCTCAACTCGAGATGTGCAAACAAATCTTGCAGCGTCTTCGAGCCTCTGCGGGCGACTCCATGGCACAGCGATGGGATCACACAACCGTTGGCGAGCTCATCGACGCCACCTTGGAAGGCATCAGGGATCCCCATCGCGTCGAAGTATCGGATGGCAGTGATGCGGTTGAAAGCCAGCCTCTCTGGGTCCCACAAGAAGCGGTCGCGCAAGCAATTCGAAACCTGATCCACAATGGCCTCGATGCTAGCGACGAACAGAGCCGCATTCATGTGGAGGCGAGAATTGAGAATGCGACCGTGAAGATCTTCGTGATTGATCAGGGCGAGGGAATGAGTGAGGACATCCTCGGAAGAGCCTCGGACCCTTTCTTCACCACAAAAGATCCCGGAAGTGGTATTGGCTTGGGATTATTTCTTGCAAAAAACGTGATTTCCCAACTCGGCGGGGAGCTACTGTTTGATTCTGCTCCCGGTTCGGGGACTGCCGCAATTGTTTCAATCCCCTTGGCGGACCGATCGGTATCACCAAAAGACTGAACCTGAAATGCGGGAAGCGATTCGAGATTTGCACAAAAAAAACGGGGAATCACCCCCGACAACCGAGCAGCCCTGCGGTTAACCTAGACGAGACTCGTCATCGAATCATCTCCCCAAACCACGACAAACTACAAAAATGATCGAGCCAAATGGAGACTCCGCTCCGGTCTACAACACGACCACGGTTGGTGCGTCCAGCATCTTGCTTGTCGACGACACTTTTGTTCTTCGAGAAAGATTGTCGATGGCGATGCAGCAACGCGGATTTCGTGTCGAGACCGCGGGAAACTACGATGAGGCAGTTGAAGTCTTCAAATCCAGACCCACAGAGCTAGCGGTCCTTGACCTCAGAATGCCCGGCAAAAGCGGTCTCGAGCTCCTCAGAACACTCCTCCAGATCGACCCAAGAACCCGAGTCATCATTCTTTCAGGTTTCGGCAGCATCCCGGCATCCATCGATGCGGTACGTGCCGGAGCAGTTAATTTCCTAAGCAAGCCAGCTGACGCAGATGACATCCTATCTGCGTTTGTCCGTGGCGAGGCACCCTCGGTACCCGAAGGGGCGATCACCTTCCCAGCACCCTCGCTGGCTCGAAATGAATGGGAACACATTCATCGAGTCCTTAGTGATTGTGGCGGTAATATCTCAGAAGCAGCGCGCCGCCTCGGGATTCATCGTCGAAGCTTACAACGCAAACTTCGAAAACGTGCCCCCGAAGACCCAGCCGTTCCTGACAAGGAAGAGGCAACCGAAGACATCTAGACCCGAAATAGATCAACGGACTCTGCCCCATCAGGACACACTGAGTCCCACGTGGAAAAGTCCCGCGTGGAAAGAAACAAACAGAGAGAAGCTGGGCAACGTGGAACCCGGGGCACAGTGGCGTAAAATCACTCAGGGGCGGGTACTGCATCAAAGAGCGGAAAAGTAGTTCTGGCAGGCGTAATCCAAATACTTCTCTTCGAGCTCGATGGGAAGGTCGTGGTAAAGGCAGTAGTGCTTTACTTGGAGCAGCAGATCTCGGGGATGACACATCCTCATCGGTCTACCCGAAGGCAGATAGTGGGTCGCTATCAAGTAATCGATCGCTGCAGATCGGTAAGGGACTCCAACCACACCACACATCAGTTTGAATAGTCGTCGAAAGTCATCCTCCGCTGGGTTTTCTGCCTCAATTTTGTAAGGAATACGGCGAAGAAAGGCATCGTCCACCAAATCTTTAGGCTCCAAATTCGTGCTGAAGACCACCATTTGATCAAAAGGAACTTGTATTTTCTTGCCACTCGCGAGATTCAAAAAGTCGTAACGTTTCTCAAGCGGAACAATCCAACGATTCAATAATTCGTCAACTCGCATCTTTTGACGACCAAAGTCATCAATCACGAGAGTTCCACAATTACTTTTGAGCTGCAAAGGCGCCTCACTAACATTGGTGTCATGATTAATCTGCACCTCCAGCATCTCCATTGTCAGCTCGCCTCCAGCGATAATTGTGGGTCGACGAATTCGAACCCAGCGCTTGTCAAAACCGCTGGAGTCAAACAATCCATGAGACACCTCCGGCATTTCAGAAGTGTGACTCGTGGGATCCCAAAATCTCATCACCTCACCCGAGATTTCGATAGCTCGGGGGACCCAGATGTAACGACCAAATGCCTTGGTCACCCGCTCCGCAATGGATGTTTTGCCGTTGCCAGGGTAACCAAACAAAAACATTCCCTTGCCACTAGCGATTGCGGGGCCAAGCTTCTCAAACATCGCAGGATTGATCAGAAGATCCCCAAAAGCATCCTCAAGATCCCTCCGCTTTGGATACTGCCCCTCGAGACTTTGTAATCGAACACTCTCCAAGTATTTCTCCAGCGGGACCGGACAGGCACCGAAATAGGAACAAATTCGTTGGTGGCCATGTGCGATGTGTCTGCCTTGCTCGGTCAGGACATAGACATAATCGTTGGCCGAGGTCGCCGATTTATAGGCAACGTGTTGCTCCATCTTGATTCGGTTCAGCACTGGCTGAACCATCAGAAAAGGCAGCTTCACCTGATCAGCGACCTCACGACCGGTGGCTTCGCCAACACTCAGCAGAAATCGGTAAACGATGGCTTCTAGCAGTGTTTCATTCACACCACCCTCTGAGAGGCTCTGTGGCTCCATTGGACGCCACGTTTCGTCACGGCATGGGGAATACTCCAGGGTGCCAAAAGCCGTCTTCTCATCCAATGTCAGGGCTTTCGGAATTTCGGACGCACCTCGAGCCTCCACACCGTCACTCAAATCCATGATTGAAGCTTGACAGAATCCCTGCTCGCAAACGGCTTCAATGGCTGGCTTGCTCGAGCGGGCGAGCTCGCAGTCCGGGGACAGACCCTCGGAGGGGCCTTCCATTTTCGAAGTGGAAACCGGAGGTTGCCCTGCGGCGGAAGCTAAACGTTCCCGCGAGTCCAAGAGTGTCGATGACTCAACAGGGACGGATTTC
Source organism: Candidatus Nitrosopumilus sp. (assembly GCA_964225475.1). Lineage (GTDB taxonomy): Bacteria > Planctomycetota > Planctomycetia > Pirellulales > Pirellulaceae > Rubripirellula. The sequence continues at coordinate 49,322 of CAXQOB010000113.1, forward strand.
GGCTCGATGGCTTGATCTTCACTGACTCCAAGCCTCCTGATCCCGTCACCCTCCTCGCGGGTTTCTCCCAATGCACGGAGCTGCGAGAGCAGGTCCGCAAGGGAAGCATCAGCCGAGGGTAAACTGCTTGAATTTGCAAGATCTGACATCCGACAATCCTCATTACTCGAGGCTTTGAGACCTTGCTTCATGGTTCTCAATGCGCCGCTTCGCGGCTAATCCTGAGCAAGGGAATCCAATGGAAAACCTAGGTCAAAGATTGATAGAACGTCGGGAAAAAGCAGCAGTTTTCGAGCGTTCGCGAAACACTCTGGCCCGAATGATCTGCTTGACAATGCAAAAAGTCATGAGAAAGGGGTCAAGAAAATCGAGCCAGACTCCGAGTCAATACGGGTACCCACTCGAGTCGATCTCACGCCCGAGGCATTCGGGGTTGCTCGCGGATCGCCGGACAACCGGCAAGCTTGCGGATTATCCTACCGGCTGAAGACTTCATCCGAGCACCAAGGTGCCGGTCCTTGAGATTCAAAAGAGAGGTCCCCACGGGGTCCAAATGTGGGAATCGGGAGAGGGTGGAAAATAAAATCGTGAAAAAGCAGCAATGCCTATTGCCAGCTAGCTCGGTGGCCGATATCTTTCCGCCTCCCTCTTACTGAGAGACTCAAAACGCTTGCGTTGCGAGACGCTCCAAGAGGGTGTGTCAACGAAAACTTTGTTAAATTTTTAACGAGACCCGTTGACGAAAACAAAATATTCTCGGATAGTACCGAGCCCTGCCAAACCCGAACGGGTTCTTCTCAACGAGAAGGGGCACAGCATTTGCTGGTCCGGCAAACCGATCATTGACAATTTGGTGATGAAACTTCTGTTGAGTTCAGCAATGCGAGATCGCTTGTTGTGCTTGCATTAGCAAGTGCAAAAAAATGGCGAATCGCTGTGGCGCCCAACCGAGCGCCACAGAGCAGAATCAACCATTCGGTTTTAAACTTGATTTACCCCGGTTCCATCTTTGATGGGACTGTTGAATCGATACAAATTGAAGGGTTTGATCCTGGCTCAGAATGAACGTTGGCGGCGTGGATTAGGCATGCAAGTCGTGCGAGACGTTGGTTAGCTTGCTAACCGACTGACAGCGGCGGAAGGGAGAGTAACGCGTGGTTACGTGCCCTGGAGACCGGGATAGTGTTGGGAAACTGGCAGTAATACCGGATAATATCTTCGGATCAAATGGTGTGATTCCGCTCTAGGATCGGACCGCGTACTATTAGCTTGTTGGCGGGGTAACGGCCCACCAAGGCTCAGATGGTTACCGGGTGTGAGAGCATGGCCCGGCTCACTGGGACTGAGACACTGCCCAGACATCTACGGATGGCTGCAGTCGAGAATCTTCGGCAATGGACGAAAGTCTGACCGAGCGACGCCGCGTGCGGGATGAAGGCCCTCGGGTTGTAAACCGCTGTCAGTTAGGAGGAAATCTATGAGGGCACTCTCTCATAGTTGACCGATTTTCAGAGGAAGGACGGGCTAAGTTCGTGCCAGCAGCCGCGGTAAGACGAACCGTCCAAACGTTATTCGGTATCACTGGGCTTAAAGCGTGCGTAGGCGGCTTGGTAGGTGAGATGTGAAAGCCCACGGCCCAACCGTGGAATTGCGTTTCAAACCATCAAGCTCGAGGAAGATAGGGGTGATGGGAACTTATGGTGGAGCGGTGAAATGCGTTGATATCATAGGGAACACCGGTGGCGAAAGCGCATCACTGGATCTTTTCTGACGCTGAGGCACGAAAGCTAGGGTAGCGAACGGGATTAGATACCCCGGTAGTCCTAGCCGTAAACGATGAACACTGGGTTGAGGGGACTTCCACATCCTCTCGGCCGTAGCGAAAGCGTTAAGTGCTCCGCCTGGGGAGTATGGTCGCAAGGCTGAAACTCAAAGGAATTGACGGGGGCTCACACAAGCGGTGGAGGATGTGGCTTAATTCGAGGCTACGCGAAGAACCTTATCCTAGATTTGACATGCTTGAGAATTCCTTCGAAAGAAGGAAGTGCCCCTCGGGGAGCTTTTGCACAGGTGCTGCATGGCTGTCGTCAGCTCGTGTCGTGAGATGTCGGGTTAAGTCCCTTAACGAGCGAAACCCTTATCTCTAGTTGCCAGCGGGTAATGCCGGGGACTCTAGAGAGACTGCCGGTGTCAAACCGGAGGAAGGTGGGGATGACGTCAAGTCCTCATGGCCTTTATGTCTAGGGCTGCACACGTCCTACAATGGTACGGACAAACGGACGCGAAACCGCGAGGTGGAGCAAATCCTAGAAACCGTGCCTCAGTTCGGATTGCAGGCTGCAACTCGCCTGCATGAAGCCGGAATCGCTAGTAATCGCAGGTCAGCATACTGCGGTGAATGTGTTCCTGAGCCTTGTACACACCGCCCGTCAAGCCACGAAAGTTGGGAGGGCCCGAAGTCGCTGAGCTAACTCGCAAGAGAGGCAGGCGCCGAAGGTCAGCTCGACAATTGGGACTAAGTCGTAACAAGGTAGCCGTAGGGGAACCTGCGGCTGGATCACCTCCTTTCTAAGGATTCTTAGAATATGAATGTTCCGGGTGACCGGATCATTTGAATCTGTGATAGTGATCTCGTGTTTGACTCAACAGATAGACGCTAGGTTTACCTAGAAGAATTCATCATCAATACATCAACGAAGACCCACTTCGGCTCGTCGCCAGCCGAAGTGGGTTTTTTCGTGCGCTACCAACTCGCTGCTAACTTGCTTCAACCTGCGACTGTCATCCTAAAGCGGCATACTAGCCGTTGAAGCGAGAAGAAGACTCGGCGAACTTTAATCCTCAAGCCAACGATCTAAATTCGATGTAATCCAAGCATACTCCTCCTCGTGCCCGCTTCCAATTCTATCAATCTCCTCGGACTGTCCGGGCGATAATGCCTCTTTCGGGTTCAGGCATCGATTTGACGGTAGCAGCCCCTGCCTTCGAAGCACCTCGTTCACACCTGCAATGCAGCCAGCAAACTCATTTGAGGCATCGAAGATGGCCGCATTGGTGTCGGTGAGCCAGATATTTTTGCTCAACCACTCCAAGTCGACCGATTTTTGCTTTCTCACTTGCTTGATTGCTTCGAGCATTTCAACTGCTTGCCGCGTCCAAACGGCCCACTGCCCCAGCAAACCGCCCGCCATCCAACGGGGCTCACCAGCCTCGGAAAAACAATAGGGCGTCAGCAGATCCGCGATGATGTTATCGTCATTCCCTGTATAGACGACCAAGTCACTTCGTTGAGAGTCTTCAACCGCTCGCATCACATCAATCGTTTGATATCGATTGAACGCTGCAACTTTGATTGCCCGTAGGTTTTCAATTTCGGTAAGACGGCGCCAATAATCAAAAGACAGAACGCGACCACCCACCGCTGGCTGCAGGTAGAAACCGAAGACAGGGATTATTTCCGCGATAGCGCCAG
>CAXQOB010000114.1:0-25281 GCA_964225475.1 Candidatus Nitrosopumilus sp.
CAGTTGGGTCAGAGGGAGCCCTTGAGAAAGCGGACGCTCGCTGAACCGTCTGCGTGCCGCATCATGCGACGACCGAGGTTCCCAGTGGGGAATCGATCGATTCGCTTTCACCAACGAGTTTACCGCCGGTGTTTTTATTTCGTTTTTCTGACTCAATGGGCCTGCCTAACAACAAGGACCCGAATTCATTGGCTGCTCGACTTAGCCGGCCCGAACGTCGGAAAATGATCCCCAACGGTCGCGTGATACGCATTTCTCGACAAGCCACCACCCGAAGAGATCCGTTTGCCGTTTCTCGTCGAACCGCGGCTTCGGGAACGATACCAATACCACGATTTGCCTGAATCGCGCGAATCATCGAATCAGCGTTATCAAATTCCATTTTGACGTTCACCGAGATACCCGCTCTCGTCAAGCACTGATCAATCTCGCGCCGTAGTTTTAAGCTCCGATCAAATCCAATCATGTCAAGCGACTGTAACTGCCGAAGAGAAACTTCGTGCTGTCCGGCAAGCTGATGTTCCGAAGAACAAACAAGTCGCATCGGCTCCTGCTGCCAAGGAACACATTGGAGGTGCTTGCTGCTTTTGGGGTAACTCACCAATCCCAACTCCACCGTTCCATCACTGACTAATTCGACCACCCGATCGTTCACGCCAAACTCAGTCTTCACATCCACCTCTGGATGCAATTTCGCAAACGCCTCGGAAGCCTCAGGCATATAACTAAGACCGACCGAGACGATCGTCCCCACCTTGAGCTGACCGCTAAGTTGCTCACCTGTGGAGCGAACCTCCCGCTCGAGTCTCTCGTAACTCCTGAGGATTACTCGCGAACCAGAAAGGTAGACTTTTCCCGCTGTTGTTAGCACTAAGGGACGTTTCGAACGATCGATGAGCTGCACGCCCACGCTTTCTTCCAGATGTTGGATAGCCTGACTCACGGCGCTTTGCGTCAATTGATGAGCAGCCGCAGCCTGAGAAAAGCTTCGGCGTTCAGCAATCGTGCAGAACAGTTCGAGGGTCCGGAAATTCAATCAAACACCTATTAAAAAAACTAATACTTTGGCCTGACTAAAAAAAATCAGCTTATGGAAGCCTAGAGCTTTCGAAGTGGATCGTCAAGCCTTCAATCGCCCACGGTTCCATCGGAAAGGGGACCGTGCGGCTCATGTATGAAAAGCGCGAGCTCAGAAGACGTAAAACCCAAAGGCGTACCTGAGAGCAGAGGAAAAGCACTAAAAGTCCCGTTAATAAAGCTCCTTTACCTCTCTCTGTCACCCTGAAACTGCTTCCCGATTTGCGAGCTTCGGAGACTGACGTAAAGATCCACGGGGGAAAGATCCGCTTTGATCGGCAGGTATTGTTTTATGAGACTTACGCCTCTGACTGCGGTGCGACGTCTGTGAATGCTCGGCCTGCAGCAAACGCAAGCAAGATGATCAATTCTTACCACACAATGACCATCCGCCGCGCCAATACCTGCTCCGTTGGGTTGTGAGTAGGAGCGATTGGACACGCGAATTTGACCCGAAAACCGCTTCCATTGGGTGCCACGAAACTCTGACAATCGGGACCACAATAGCCTGATCGAAAACATCGTCTCAAAGTCGCTAAGCAGAGTCTCTGCAAGACAGCTCTTTAACCGACTCAACGAGCGTAATTGCGTGTTCCACAGGTGTTTCTTTGTGGATGCCGTGGCCCAGATTGAAAATGTGCCCGTTCAATCCTTTAACCGATGCCAGTAGTTGGGCCACTTCCTCGCGAATCACATCCGGATCACTCAGCAGCACTGCTGGATCGAGATTACCCTGCACGGAGCATTCATGGCCAATTCGGCTCCAAGCGACATCCAGCGGAATTCGCCAATCGACCCCAACAACGGTTCGTCGATCCAATTTCAAGAACGGAAGCAACTCCGGGTTACCTGTTGCAAAATTGATTACAGGCACGCCAGGTGTAATCCCGGAAATGATTTGCTTCATCCAAGGAAGGACGAAACGGGTGTAATCTCGGGAAGAGAGACAACCAGCCCAACTGTCAAATAGCTGAACACATTGAGCACCAGAGGCAATTTGCAAATTGAGGTAAGTTGTGATCGCGAAGGAAAGCTTCTCCATCAACAACTCCCACGATCCATCGTTGGCCCGCATGAGCCTCTTGGTGTTCAAATAAGTTCGACTCCCACCGCCCTCGATCGCGTAGCTGGCAAGCGTGAAGGGGGATCCAGCAAATCCGATGACTGGGATCTCGGTGGGCAAATCCTGGCGTGTTTGGCGAACCGTTTCGTACACAAAATCAAGTTCTTGGGGATTCTCTAATTCTCTAACTCGGTTGACTCCCTCTCGATCTCTGATTGGATTATGGATGACCGGACCATCGCCGGCTGCAAATTCCAGATCGAAGCCAAGCGGAACCAAGATCGGTAACAAATCCGAAAAGATGATTGCTGCATCAACCCCCAATCGATCAACCGCTGTACACATCACCTCGCTGCAAAGCTGCGGATTATGGCAAAGTTCGAGAAAGGAATGCTTCGCCCTTACTTCCCGGTACTCCTGCATGTATCGACCAGCCTGCCGCATCAGCCAGATAGGTGTACGCTCGGTGGCTTCACCACGGCATGCTCGGATGAAAAGGCTATTGTCTGACGGGTGCTTCATGAGTTGAAATCGGGGGGTCATAAGTTGCCAACGTCGCTTGGATTCTACCAGCGGGACACCGATCTCCGCTGCTTGAACAATGAGATGCCCCATCTTCGGGTGTGACGGCTCGAGATCAATATGAATCTCACATTCTTCGAGCATTTGTGAAGTAGTAGGTCCGATTGAAGCGATCACCGTACCGCGCATACCCTCTCGCAACTCATCGAGAAGATCGAGTGACTCTGCCACGCGCAAAAGGTTTACCACTTGGTGAGCACTGGTCACCAGCAGCAAGTCTCGTTCGCCCGCCGAAATTGCTCTAACATTTTCCTCGAGAGCAGCACTATCCACCGGCAGATCCCATCCGTAGACCTGAACTGGCTCCACTGTCGCACCCCGAGCCTCCAAGCCAGCAATGAGCGATTTATTAGAAACACCATATTCCTGCAAGGCGACCACTTGATTGGCTACCGAGACGTCAGCATCAATTGTCTGCAACAATTCACGCCATGTATTTGGCTCAGGAACGCGATGGGTTGGAGTCAAGCCAACCTCCCGCATCGCAGCAATCGGCTTAGGTCCTCGACATACAGTGATAACATCCGACAACGCGTCTAAGAACCGTTGCTTGTCCAGATGTGGTTCGATTGCTCTCAATAGGTAGCGAAATCCAACACCTGTGGTCAGGATTACGATACTGACCTGACCAGTAATCAAACGATAGGCAAAATCAATTGCCGGCCGATTGGGTTCGATTGGCACTTCGCGCATGGATGGACTGACATGTGCAAGACCATCATATTTTTCGATTAGCCGCTGCATATCTGCAGCCCGCCGGCTTTCTAACGCAGCGACTCGGTAACCCTTAAAACTATACGGCTTTGATTCCATTCGACAAATCTCTGGACAATGAAAATGGGTTCGATCAACGTTTCTTGAATTTTTATCAACCACGCAAACCTAGGATAGCGAGTGATTCGTCCTGCATCCCCCTCGCAATAGAGCGTTGGGCACAAGCAAGACGTCTTAAAACATCATTTGTCCCCTATATTTAACGTGTTTGTATCACTAAAAAGATAAATCAATTGTCAGGAAGTTTTTTTATCTCCTGAAAGCAGTGAGAGTAGTTGAACCGTGCAAGAGCAACAAACGCCGATTTGCACTGAAGAATGAAGCGTGCCAATCCTCGAAACGGAATTAATTGATGCCCAGAAGTTCCTTGCGCCGTCCTGGACAAGAATTGGATTTATCTAACCACCTTCGTTACTCGGATGATCTTCCGAAGGACTTATCAAGCAAGAGCATTTTTGATAATGAACAGCCCTTGGAACTGGAGATCGGTTCGGGGAAGGGGCTCTTCCTTGATACAACATCCGCGTCCAATCCAACGCACAACTTCATTGGAGTGGAGATCATTGCAAAATATGCGAAACATTCAGCTGCAAAACTAGCGAGGAGACAAGCCAAGAATGCAATCATGATCAGTGGTAATGCTGAGCCGCTTATCGCAAACTCAATCCGCCGGAGTGGCCTAGAGGCAGTCCACGTTTACTTTCCAGACCCTTGGTGGAAGAAAAAACATCGTAAACGACGTGTTCTAAATGAAACGAGTATCCACAACCTTACCGAGTGTCTTCGTCCGGGAGGTAGATTTCACTTCTGGACAGACGTACTAGATTATTTTGAAAACACGTTGGAGCTCATCGCAGAAATCGCCCCAATTCTAGGCGTCCCAATTCCTGAGGATGAAATTGAAGCGACACATGATCTCGATTACCGCACACACTTCGAGCGAAGAAGTCGACAAAATGCGATCCCGGTCTATCGAGTGTGCTACCTGAAAAATAGCTCGCCATGTTAAAGCTGATGCGAAATTCACATGAGCTGAAACACACCGCGCACCGAAACGGGATTTCCCACTTGGCAAAGATTGCTTGTCAAAGTGTCTGTCATTACTTCTGTATCGAGAACGTTTACCACAACAACGAATTCATGCCAAGCGAGATTACTCTGCCACATGATCAGGAAGTGGATCGACAAACACCTCTCTAACATTGTCCGGTTTTTCAGCAGACTCGCCCTCGGGAGCCTGCGTAGTGGCCTGAATCTCTGAGGGATTGAAAGAGTTAGCCGAGGGATTCAGTGGAAGAAGCGTCTGATCTTTATTTTTGCGAGGTACTAGATGCCGACCAACTCGATGAGCACTCACCGTGGCATCTTTCTTCCACGCTGCTTCCGCTAATTGAATCTGATTGTAGGAAAGCAATGAACCCTTCTCTCGATGAAAGTTTCGAATCGCTAAATTGTAATCGGACAGAGATCGATAAAAATCACTCGCACTGTTAACCAGCTGACGTTGTGCTTGAAGCAAGAAGTTGATGGAATCGCTACCCTGTTGGTAGCGAGTTAGCAAAACGTCAACTTGGTTCAAATCAGCTTGTAGTCGGTTGTAGTTGGTTTCCATCAATTCATGACGGGTCTCAACCTCCCTTGCTGCGTTAGATAACAGATGGCTAACTTGATACTCAGTTTGATCAAGAATGGCTCGTTCTCTTCGCAAGTTCAATTTTGCATGGGCAACGGCGGATCCCGCTGCACGAAAACCAACCGGATACGTTAACTCAACGCCAGCTTGCCATTCCTGATAGTTACCATCGAACAGATTCTCATAGAACCCGGGGACGAGATGGTCACCAATCCCTTGGTAGCGATACTGACCGAGAAAATCAAAGCGAGGTCGATAATTCAGTTTAGCAGCGGTTAATTCTAATTCCCTTCGCTGCACCTGTAGCTTTTGCTGGCGTATCTCAACTCGACGGCGCAATGCCTGCGAGAGAGCACTATCCCAATCAAAAATCACCCTGGCATCCGTAGGTTCGCTTACAGGTTTCAGAATTGAACCATCGGTTGCTGGTAGTCCGATGAGGTATCGAAGATTTTGCTCAGCTTCGTATAGACCTGATCGACCTGCCAACGCCGTCTTCACTTGTGCATCGAATTGGTAGTACTGCGATCTTGCTTGAGCCTCATCATCTGCACGACCGGGCCCAATCTCAAGTCGCGCTTTCTGAATTTGCCAGGTCTGCAGAGCCGCTTCTCTCGCCTTTACATTGGTATCTAACAGGCGGTAGGCAGTCACCAAATCCCAATAAGCTTGCTCCACATCGGCAACCATTTGGATCACGCCATTTTCAAAATCAGCCAAGGACACATCCTCGTTGATTCTTGCAATCAAGACACCGTTGTATTGACCAACACGAGCGTTGGGCCCTGCAATGCGATTGAAGTTGGTCCCCGCTCCCTGCATCAATGGTTGACGCCATTCTGCTTCCAGCCATCCAGTGAATGCACTCGGAAACAGCCGGAAGTCAAAACCATCACCAACGCCTTGATTGCTCCGACGATAATTCGCGACATGACGGAGCGCAAAACTTGCACCTGTTGCCGTTGTCTTGCTGATTTCACCGCTGAAAAAAGCTGAATCTGCATCCAACACGGAAGGCTGACCAAAAGCCTGCTGCTGGTTTCGTGGCGTGTCGTTTTTGGACCAGTTTAGTTGCTGTCGATACTGCGCATCAAATGCGCTTAGAGCCGCCTCGGTCCCTTGCGCGGATGCCGCAGTGACTGCAGGATCAAATGGAGTTGTCACAGCCCGCGGGGTAACTCGCGCACTTACCCCAAGACTATTTCGCAAAACATTTCCACTGGTCAGAGCCTGCTGAACCGCGTCATGAAGTGTCAATTCACGAGAAGGTAACTCCGAAGGATCCTCAAAAGAAAAAGGTTGAGTGGTTTCTTTCGCCGCTTTACCTGCTGCAGACTGAATTGCTTCAACCTCGGGGTAGGTAATATTAAGACCGAAGTCATCGTGGTAGGACTCCGTCGTATCCCTTGGGCCAGGTGAGACGGTGTCCCGAAGCAAACCACAGCCTGAAATGGCAAAAAGAAGGGAAGCTACCGTTGGACCAAATACCCTCCAAAACAGGGACCTCCGCGGAAAGGCCGGTGCTTTTTGGTCAATGCACTGAAATACTGATTCAGCATTGGCATTCATCAGTGGGTTACGAAACGATCTCTCGAAACTTGGCATGACACCGTGTAATTCATACGAATTCACATTCCCGCACCCCGGCCGGACCAATCCGAACAAGCGTTCAATGCAGAAACACCATCAGATTCGGTATCGGTGTTTTATTCAGCAATATTGGAGGAACCACCGCTAATCAGACCAAAGCGAATAATCGGAAAACCTTACTCAGATTCACATTCCGGAGCGATTCAATCTGCCTGAAAGGCCGAGAGACCCGCGTTGACCGGCCCTTAGTAACGCTTTGCCTGCTCGAGCAGAGCGACTTTGCATTCCTCCCAAACACGGAGCAATACGAGATAAATGAGGAAAGATTCGTGGATAGCGAGCAAATACCTGGTGACTGGTAACGGATCGTGAATAAGAAGCGGTTAGACTGGAGACACCCCACAGAACCCGTTGAAATGGACTGACTCTATGCTTGGCCAGACGCATTCTTTGCGATCCAGATTTTTTCTTGTTGGGATCATGTTGATTGCCTGCAGTTCGCTGATCCACAGCGATTTAACCTGCAGAGCACAGGATAACACGGCTGAAGCCAAAGTAGTCTCTGAGGAGACGGCCGAGTCCAACCCACCACACAACTCGAGCGATGATTCTGATTCACAGCGTTTTCAAGACATCGAAACGCTCAATGAGATGATTCAGCCATCAATCGTAACCATCCGCATCAAGGGCCGTGACGGTGATGAACTTGCGATCGGGACGGGCTTTGTTATTTCGGCAGACGGGCAGGTTGTAACCAACGCTCACGTGATCGGAGAGGGCAGGGCAATCAACGTGGAATTGCCATCTGGGCGATTACTTCCGGTGCTTGCTATTGAAGCATCGGATCAATTATTGGACTTAGCTGTGCTCAGAGTTGATGTTGGTGAAGAATCTTTAGTTCCGCTGAAACTGTCAACCAAGGCATGCACGCCAGGTATGCGAGTGGCAGCATTTGGAAATCCCCTCGGCCTTCGCAACAGTGTTGTCGCCGGCGTAGTCTCCGCAGTCCGAGAAGTGCAGGGCAGAGAGCTAATCCAACTTGCCATGCCCACACAACCCGGCAACAGTGGCGGTCCATTGGTGGACTTGAGTGGGAACGTTTGTGGCATCGTCAACATGAAATCTGCCATCGACGACAACTTAGGCTTTGCGATTCCTGTCGACCAGCTCACACCAATCCTTAATGATCTTCACCCCGTTCCATATGATCGATGGGTTACGCTTGGCAGGCTGGACCCAAATCAATGGAACATTCTTTTCGGCTCCACCTGGCAACAAGTGGGTGCACTGATCACGGCACGTGGTGCAGGCTCTGGGTTTGGGGGGCGTTCAATTTGTCTGAATCAGAACAAACTCCCAAAGTTACCAATCGAAATAGCAGTGGATGTTCGACTCGATGATGAATCGGGCGCAGCCGGACTCGCTTTCTACTCCGATGGTGATCAAAAGCACTACGGTTTTTACCCAAGCAACGGCAACCTAAGGCTCACATGCTTCAAAGGACCCTCTGTATATTCATGGGAGGTGCTGGGAGAATTCACTTCCAAGAAGTACCGCAACGGTGATTGGAACCGGCTTCGCGTGCGTCTGGAGAATAATCGCTTTCTCTGTTTTGTTAATGACGAACTTGTTGTTGAATCCACCGATCAACAAATCAAGGGAGGAGCCGTTGGGCTTGTTAAATTTCGTGACACACAACCTGATTTTAGACGATTTGAGGTTGGGGTAGATCTTGCACTACCTTCCTTAACGCCAGAACAGAAAGCTCTCCTTGCGAGCGTTATTGATCAAACCAATGCGATCGACGACCAAGATCAGGAGACGATACTCGCTCTTGCTAAATCGAGTGAGGCGGTTAGTCGGGATCTCACAACACAAGCCTCGCTACTTGAACTAAAAGTCACCCAACTGAAGCGTCTCGCATCAGACATCAAGCTTCAACACACTCTCGATGAACTCCAAGCTATCGTCTCGGAAAAACCAAAAAACAAAGATCGTTTGCTTCGAGGCGCACTTCTCATTGCAAAAATCGACAATGAGGATGTGGACCCCGAAGCATACATTCAAAGAGTCAATGCGATGGCGACTGAAATTCTAGAATCCATCGATACCGACTTTGATCCGAAACAAAAACGCGCAAAGCTCGATCAATACCTCTTTCAAGAAAATGGCTACCACGGAGGTCGGTCCGAGTACTACCATCCAGCGAACAGTCATCTTGATCGAGTCATTGACGAACGAGAAGGATTACCTATTACGCTGTCAATCTTGTACCTTGAGATTGCTAAACGAATTGGGCTAAGGGTCGAAGGAATCGGCTTGCCGGGGCATTTTATTGTGCAACAACAGATCGATGACACCGAAACGCAATTCATTGATGTCTTTGACCGTGGAAGTGATTTGTCTCAAGAAGATCTCAGTAACATTGTCCGAGATTTTGCGAACCGACAAATTATCGATTCGGATTTACGAGCGCAAACAGATTCGGAAATTCTTAACAGGGTCCTCAATAATCTGCTTGGTTCGGCGCGTCGTGATTCGGATACGGAAGCCTATCGTCGTTACTGTGAAGCGCTTGTTGCAATCACACCAGATGACCCCCAAGTACGAATCATGAGATCACAAGCCAGGGCCGTGACGAAACGTTACAGTGCTGCTATCGAGGACGTAAACTGGCTAATTGAAAGGATCCCTGAAGGCGTGAACCGAGAGCAAGCATTACGATTGCGAGATTCCTTAATCGCTGAGCAACAGCAAGACGGATAGAAATAAAGCCGATGGAAAGAGATCGATCATTTTCGATGATCGCGAAGAGTCGCAAGTTGCGTCGAATTTGATCAGTGCATTGATTCATGGCCAGAAAAAAAGGCTCATGAGCCTATAGTTCATGAGCCTTTTCTCGTAACGAAGCGGAGGGCACGGGACTCGAACCCGCAACCCCTTGCGGGGCAATTGATTTCGAATCAACCTCCTCACCAATTCGGATACCCTCCGGGAGCGACAGTTTTCTCTTGCAATCCACGACTCGTCAAGACACTTGATTTTGTCAGGAATTGTAAAAACTCCCATTTCCAACTGGGAAAAAGGAGTTTTCGGGTCGGGAAAGACGGGGTTTATATGAAATCGATTGGATTGAGTGGCAAAATCAGCACACTCAGTGTTTGTGCACCGTCTGAAAATTGAATTCTTTGAGCCATTTTTCCCATTGATGAGCCTCGGCGTGACTTTCGAACCTCAATTGCCTCCACTTTGGGCATCGGTACCGTACGTCGATGTGACCGCCATGTTGGCTTTTTTTCACCTCACAACCGAGTTTCACCAACGTTTTTACGATGGTGTCAGCTTTCTTTGTGTCATGAACATGCTTGGCCTTCCAAGTCGGTAATTGATACCGAACTAACTCCTCTGCCACGCACCACGTTGGGGAGAGGAGCAATAGCATAATCATCAAACAGCGATTCATTCTCGATTTTCCTCGTTAAGGCTCCGAAAGCGATCCAAGCTGAATTACCTCAGCTAACAATTCTCTTTTTGAACCGGTAAGTACCGAATCGAAAACAGGGCCGTCAAGGCATGTGAGGTCTTGCTGGAGAAGAAAATCAAATAGCAAGCCCCGCGGTTGCCAAATGACTGTTTCGAGCCGACAATTCGTTCGGTGCCATCCAAGTCGATCGATTATTTACGCCTTTGGTGCTTGATTAATGGCGCGTGGTATGAAGCTCAATCACACTCCCAAAACACGTGAAAAGGGACTTATTCTCCCTGTTTCAAAGAGGGAGATGTGCGAAGAAGCCACTCACAAAACACCCGTAAAACATCACCTGCTTGCTTCAGAAAACCTCCGAAACGAATTCAATTAAGCTCCTTTCATGAATCATCAACCAGACAAAACCGGTGAGGGAAACACAGCAGACCTGGACTCAAAGGATCCACGCGTCGCGCGTCGGGAAAAGATGCGTCAGATTGCTGACAAGGGCATCGATCCCTTTGGTAGTCGATTTGACAACCGCACCATGATGGGCCGCTGCAAAGAACTAGCTTCTGAAATCCAATGGGTCCAAGAAGACGGCACCGAAGTTCAACTACCTGATTTCGAAGACCCAAACCTTGATTATCGACAGTGGAAGTCGGATCACAGCCCGGGAGCTGAAAATGGTCCAACCGTACGGGTCGCTGGGCGAATCATGTTGTCTCGTGGGCAAGGCAAGCTCATTTTCCTCACCCTAAAAGACTGGACTGGAGAAATACAAATCTTCGTTGGAAAGAAACAGGTGGGCGAAGATGATTTTGAATTGGCAAAACTATTTGATCTCGGCGACTTGGTAGCCGCTGAGGGTCGCTTGGGTCGAACTAACACTGGCGAACTGACTGTTTTTGCTGAGAAACTAACATTCCAAACCAAAATGCTGGAACCGCCGCCGGATAAGCACGCTGGCCTGACCAATGCGGACCTCAGACAACGAATGCGTTACGCCGACCTTGCTTTCAACGAGGGAGTGTTAGAAACCTTTCTGGACCGAACAAAAATTGTCAAGTCAATCCGAAATACTCTTGATGAACAAGGATTCTGTGAGGTCGAAGGTCCAACTCTGCACACGGTTGCGGGCGGTGCCGCAGCAAGACCTTTTGCTACCCATCACAATGCATTGGATATGCCCCTAACCATGCGCATTGCCCTTGAACTGCATTTAAAGCGTTTGATGGTAGGCGGAATGGAAAGAGTTTATGAACTCGGTCGCGTTTACCGAAACGAGGGTATCAGTCCTAAACACAATCCTGAATTCACCATGCTTGAGTGCTACCAAGCCTATGGTGATTACCATTCTATGATGGATCTTACCGAACAAATCATTGTTCAGGCGATTGAAGCAATCGGTGGTGGCTATGTGCGAGAGTATGATGGCAAACAAATTGACTTCACACCACCGTTCAAGCGTGCTACCTACGCGGACCTATTCCAGCAAGCGACCAGCGTTGAACCCAACGACGAAACCGCTGTGATTGAGCTTGCAAAGCAGTTGAAGATTGAAACAGAAAATCGTCACTTGGATGTAATCCGCAACGAGATCTTTGAAGAAAAAGTCGAAGACTCGCTCGAGGGTCCGATCTTCGTAATTGATTACCCCGCAAGTATTTGCCCATTGACCAAGCGAAAACGAGACAACCCAGAGATCGCAGAGCGATTTGAACTTTTTGTACTGGGCATGGAACTTGCTAATGCATACACCGAACTGAATGATCCAGATCTTCAACAAGAATTATTTGAAACCCAGTTGCAGGGCCTCGATGAAGAAGAATCGATGGCAAAAATGGATCACGATTTTATTCGAGCGCTTCGTTATGCAATGCCACCAGCTGGAGGTCTTGGAGTTGGAATTGATCGCCTAATCATGCTGCTGACTGGAAAAAAATCGATACGCGATATCATCCTCTTCCCCCTACAACGTCCAGAATCTTGAGCCTGTTGATTCTGTCCATATGTTGCAAATCTGTCAGCACAAATCAGTCAACTCAATTCGGTCAACACCGCACAGTGAACAAGCAATCTCGCTCCAAGGGTTTTTAAGCGACGACGTTCGAGTCACGATCATACGTGACCATCTGCGAATGGAAAACAACGAGATGCTAGCATTGTCACGTTGCACGAGTCGAGTGGAAGCAGTTGATTCTCAGAACCGTTGATATTGAGAACATCTCCACGGACTGAAAGTTCAGTGGTTTAGCCGAGGCTCTCGACACCCAGTTCAGTCCCCAACACGGAATGGGACAAAAGCGATGATTATTCGCCCTGTAAACCACTGAACCCGAAAGTGCGGTTTACGCTGATTCCCTCTGTTTCCTAGACTTCGCGGGTAAACGTTTCGCCACAGCAACTCGATTGCGGTGGTTCTCGCGAAGGATCGCACTATGTATCGCTGGTTACTCTGTTTTCGCTACCTTCGAACACGGTACATCGCATTAGCCTCTATCATCAGCGTCACCTTGGGTGTTGCAACGCTGATTGTGGTAAATAGTGTGATGGCTGGTTTCTCACAGGAGATGCACGAACGCTTACACGGCCTAGCATCAGACATACTGATCGAATGTCACCTCTCCGAGGGAATGCCTGATCCGGAGGGTCACATTGCGGAAATCATGGAAGTTGTCGGAGACGATGTTGCGGGGCACTCCGCGAGTGTTCACGTACCGGCAATGCTGGGCATTGATTTTAATGGCCAGCTGATCACTCGGCATGTTAATTTCGTTGGTCTTGATGCAACGACCTATGATCAAGTCAGCCAGTTCGGTCGATACTTGCTACACCCCGATAACCAGAAACAAGTCAGTTTTGACCTACGCGAGGGAGGTTATGCTCCGGGTCGAGAACAATTCCCGGCATCAGGATGGGACTACCGACGAGCAAGAGTTGCCTACGAACGGGCACTAGAGGAAGAGCGGAGCAAGAGACAGGCCGTGTCGAACACTACACCGGCTGTCACTACACCGGCTGTGACGGGGCAGGCTCAACCAACGTTGCAGATCAACGCGCCGTCGGAGCTCTTTTCGGTCGGTACAGACTCAGCTGTTGCGCAAGAGTTCGATCCAAGTCAGGAGCAATTCCCGGGAATCGTCCTTGGCATCTCAACATGCAGCACGCGATTCCGAGATTCCAACAATGAGGTTCAGGATCACTATTATTGTCGACCCGGCGATGACGTTCGCATGATGTTCCCCAATGCATCGGACAATGCAAAAGTGGTAAACCAGAAATTCACTGTCGTTGACATGTATGAATCTGGCATGAGCGAGTACGACAGCACGTTTGCGTTCTGTCGCTTGGACCAACTTCAAGAGTTTCGGGGGATGATTGATCCAGCAACCGGAATTAAGAGCGTAACAACCATCCAACTGAAACTCGTTGAGGGTGCTGACCTGAACGCTGTAAGAGATGCCTTGCGACGCCGATTTCCCGCAGACATCTACGCCTACAACATTCAAACATGGAGGGACATGCAAGGACCTCTACTTGCTGCAGTTAGGCTTGAAACAACCATCCTTAACATTCTGCTGTTCCTCATCATTGCCGTCGCGGGATTTGGCATTTTGGCAACATTCTTCATGATTGTAGTTGAAAAAACTCGCGACATCGGAACCCTGAAAGCACTCGGCGCGTCGGGTCGTGGAGTGATGAGCATCTTCCTTAGTTATGGGCTATTACTCGGCTTCGTTGGCAGTGGAGCAGGTTTGGTCGGTGGCATTCTCTTCGTTCAAAATATCAACTCCATTGCGGGTATCATTGAGAAAATAACCGGACAAGAAGTATTCGACCCTACCGTCTATTACTTCAATGAAATCCCAACGATTATTGATCCATTTACACTCACGTGGGTGATGTTAGGTGCCATGGGAATTGCGGTCATCGCAAGTGTTCTTCCCGCGCTCCGTGCAGCACGGATGCATCCGGTCAATGCGCTCCGCTTCGAATAAAAATCGGATCCGTCTGACACTCGCACTCACTTCACCCAGAAGCTACACGCAAATAAGCCACACCGCACGCACTTAATAGAGAAGCTGACCCAGTATGAACTCAGAGATTGTTCTCGAAGCGAAACAGCTTAGAAAAAGCTATCACAAAGACCGAATCGAGGTCCCAGTACTACGGGGTGTTGACCTCGAGGTGCGAAGAGGCGTTGTCACAACGCTGGTGGGTCGAAGTGGCAGTGGAAAAAGCACATTGATGCATCTTTTAGCAGCACTTGACCATCCCGATGATGGAAAAATCTATTTCAATGGCGAACGCATTGATAACGCAAGTCGCAGTCGGCGAGATACCTATCGGAATCAGAACCTTGGAATTATCTTTCAGTTTTACCATCTGTTACCTGAACTCTCAGCGATTGAGAATGTACTGGCACCACTGATGATTAACCAAAGTGTCTTGAGTTTTTTCCGGAACCGTAAATTGGCAAGACATCGAGCAGAAGCAATGCTCGATCGCGTTGGACTCCTCCATCGCGCTTCCCACAAACCGAGCGAGATGAGCGGTGGTGAAATGCAACGTGCGGCAATCGCGAGATCGCTCATGGCTAACCCCTCACTGCTGCTCGCGGATGAGCCAACTGGAAACCTTGACACCGACACAGGCCGAGATATTCTCTCACTTCTAAAAACCCTCAATCAGGATGACGGGCTCACGATCCTGATGATCACTCACGATGATTCCATTGCGGAAAATGCAGACCATTGCTATCGGATGCAGGATGGCCAACTGAAATCAGGCACGGCCAAACTCCAAGTTGCTTGATCTTCCACTCTCGCGCGGGCAACGACGCCTGAATCAATCGATCAACGTGAAGAGGTCTGCGAACAAGAATCAGCTCAAGTTAATATTGAGTGATCGATTATTGAAACAGCAATCCAAGTCCGCCTTCGACCAGAACTGAATGATCAGAGAAAGAATCACCGAGGTGATAAACTGACGAGGCGACTTTTTGATCACAAGGTAACAAAGACTCCCGTAGCCTAGTGTTTCGGAGCCTATTGTTCATTGCACAACGTAACCCTGTCCCTCTCAAAACAGGAAGACTGCGCAAACTCAGCCCCCTGACTGCGCCCGTTTTTCAATATTTTGCGACCTTTTAGCTACAAAATGCACCGAACTCACCTAAGCTGCAATGAATGCAGCACCTTGCGGTTTTGGTTCCGGTAACCTGCGTGACACGAGGCCCATTCAGTCTCATTACGTCGCGAACCCTCACCTACAGTGAATCAATAAGCAAAACTAATCGGCACAACAGGTTTTGCTTCGCTGTGAGTCTCACGGGGTTCTGTTTGCAGAAAACCAATGAACGGCAAAGGCTTTTGATACATGGTGTATAGAAAAATCAGCTTGCCTTTGGTGTTGCTTAGCTTACTGCATTTCAATCACGGAGCAGTTGCTAGTTCACCAGACGAACGCGTTTTGAGTGGAAACGGTTACCGTCTTCAGCCCATCAAAACTCACATGGTTGCAAAACCAATAGAGCGTTATCGAATTCAACAAAACACTCGGTATGTTCCTCGACAAATCACACGATTTCGGACGGTGCAAAAGCAGAAGACTGAAACGCGATCGGTGAAAGTTGCAGTTCCAGTTACGGAAACGATTTATCGGCAGGAGAGCTATACGGTCTGGCGACCTGCATATGAAAACCAAGATGAGGACCAAAAGGTAAACAGAGCAGGTCGAAAACCCGAACAAGGAAGCACGTCGCGATTAATCGCGGAAGAGCGATTCCGCGAGATCCCCGTTAAAACTACAAAACTAGTTTATCGAGAGCAAAAACGGTCGGTGTTGGTGGATTACTACGAACTGGAGGCTTTCCAAGACACGGTTTATTCGCCGATCTGCCGACCAATGATTGTTAGAGATTTTGAGACCACCCTTGTACCGAAAATAACGCTTCAGCGAAATCGCGTTCAATACACCGATCCTTTTAGCCCCGCAATCCTCGCAGGCTACTCTTCGTTCATACCGCCGATCTTGCAGCCAGAAAAAAATTCACGAAATTGAAGAATCATCTAGGCTTCATCGAATAAAGAAACGAATTGCATAAAACAAAACGACTTTTGTGCAACCTGCTTGATTTTACTGCATGATCCTCATTTTAATCTGCCTCCAGATTAAAAGCATGACTGCCATCAGGCCTAACATTGCAAAAGAGAACCAGAGAAGTAATGGCCCTAGAAGCAACAGGTTTTCTGATAACCAAAGTCGATAGAAACGATCCCATCCGATAATGGTCATTAAGGTTCCAGCACACAAATAAGGGCCAAATGGCGTGTAAGCGTCACGTGTGATCATGTAGCGGACCAAGACAATCATGATCGCTGCAAAAGGTGACAGGAAAAATGCAATTAACGCAGCTTGCCATCCGATCATCGAACCGATCATTGCCATCAGCGTTACATCGCCAAAGCCCATCGCTTCAACGTTTAAGGCCCAAGTCGCTATGATTCGAATCAACCAAATGACACCGCCGCCAACGGCTAAGCCATAGAGGCCGCTCAACATTCCAACCCATGCGGAACCCTGTGCGCTCCAAACACCGACAATGGAAACACATCCAATGAACCAAAGAGCAAAAAGGATCTTCCAATAACCGTAATGAAACAAACCTTGAATAAAATGCCTCAATGCCCGCAATAGGCCTCGTCGACGGCAGAGAGTACTACTCCACCTCCAATCAGCCAAAGCAAAACACCAAACACTCCAAATCAAGATTCCAATTAACAGAGAACCGCTGGTCTGCAGGGTATCTAAATCTGTCTGGAACCAGGGTGAATCAAAAGTGGTAGGACCACCATAGGGAACACCTTCCCGAAAAACCGTCGTTGGAAGGTAAATTTCCGTCGAAAGACTCGCAAGCAACAGCCCCAAGCAAGTCCCAGGTATCGTAATGACATCGGGTATCGTTTGCTCATCAAAATCAATGAACGTGGCAGCTGCCATCAACACAATGAGCAGCGAGTGAGTGAAGAAAAGGGGAACGGCACCATGATCGTACCCAATCAATTCTTCCAGATGCCGTATTTCGAGCGGCAACATCCGAAGATCCAACACCTCAAACCGATAAAGCCAAAGCAGGCACAGAGGGATGCACAACTCGATCAACATGGGACGAACCCAGAAGCCGCTTCCGTGGATCCTGAACTCCCGTCGAAGACCAAACCAGCCAAACACCGGAATCCGGTCCAACCAACGGCGAGTGACACCCTCTGGCAGGGGTCCCCACGGACTAATAGGACGAGGCTGAAAATAGGCAAATCGGTAAATGACGTAATTCGCCAGCGATCCACCGCCCAAACCAAATAAGCAAATTAATAATTGCTGTATTGGAAACGGCAGCTCTATCCAGAAAGCAAGCAATTTACACCTTTAAAAGCATGTGAACCAACTCCGGTGCGAATCATTCGCACCGCTGTTGATGATTCTAGCCTTCACAGTACCGGCAGACAAAGACGGAAGCCCGATTTCGGGAATGTAATCTGATTCAATTGACCCTCGCTCATAGCCGCATTATCCTTTAGATAGCGGGGGAATTGCCCCCAAATTAATCCCCCTCCAAGTGCCAAGAAATCTATCCATATCCCCTTCGAACTCGAAGAAAATTGGTTGGAAAGATTGTTTGCGACACCTCGACCGCAAACGGCTCTGACTGCACTGGCAATATGTCTAAGAGAATTCAATCGGTCGTGACTTAATGCAGTTTCAAAACATCTGTGTTTGAGAAAGCAGATCTGAGTTCATTTCCCTCACCACACTGAGAACGTCCAGATGCCCCGCGTCTCTCGATCCCTTTTCGGCTACGTCCTGCTCATTGTTACTTCCAGCAGCTTTGGATTACCGAACCTTAACGGAGAAGAATCCAAAACAGATAGCGACAAGACACCTTCCGATACGGTGAGCTTTCATCGGGATATCAGCCCAATCTTCAGTCGCAACTGCTATGGCTGCCACCAAGGCGCTAAGAAGCTCGGCTCCTACGTCATGACGGAGTTCGATCGGTTAATTGCCGGTGGTGAATCGGAACAAGCTGCGATTGTCCCCGGAAATCCAGACGAGAGCTACTTAGTGGAGCTAATCACTCCGATCGACGGTCACGCGGAAATGCCCAACGAACCCTACCCGGCGTTAAGTGGTATTGAAGTTGATTTAATTCGAAAATGGATCGCAGCAGGAGCGGTAAACGATTCACCACAACAGCAACAAACCTACTCCACCAATAACCCACCTCCGTACGCAAGTGCCGCCTCAATTCCATCAATTGACTCATCTCCTGATGGAAAACTATTAGCGGTAGCTGGTTACCACGAAGTGATTCTGGTCGACACGGAAACAGGCTTAATCCAATCTAGATTGATTGGATTAAGCCCTCGAATTAACACCGTTTGTTTTTCACCAGACGGTAAACAGATTGCCGCCTTAGGTGGTACACCCGGTGAAAGGGGTGAGATTCAAATTTGGGATGTCGCGAAGAGTACGCTCACACTTTCACAAATGATCACGTACGACACACTATCAGGCGGCAGTTGGTCACCTGACGGTAGCAAACTCGCTTTCGGTGCCACGGACAATGTTGTTCGAGCGATCGATTCATCCACCGGGGAGCAAGTTCTCTTCCAAGGCGCTCATGAAGACTGGGTGAGGGCGACCACCTTCACGCCTGATAGCTCCCATGTGATCAGTGTCGCACGAGACATGTCATGCAAACTAACGGAGGTAGCGACTGAGCGTTTCATCGACAACATCACTTCCATCACTCCGGGAGCTCTTTCTGGTGGATTAAGCAGCGTTGTGGCTCATCCTGAAAGAAATGAGATTTTTGTCGGTGGCGCCGACGGGATTGCAAAGGTCTATCGCATCTTTCGCATCACTGCTCGAAAAATTGGTGATGATGCAAATTTGATTCGCCGGATGCCCGAAATGCCGGGACGTATTTTTAGTGTTGCAATCAATAGTGATGCTTCTCTGCTGAGCGCTGCCTCTACACTGAATGGGCAGAGCGAGATTCGTGTCTGGAAATACGATTTTTCGGGTGAACTCGAAGAAGAAATAAAGAAAATTCAAGCCAAACGGGTCGCGGATCGCAAGCCAGAGGAAAAAGAAAAACTTGACAACTACCGTGGTGGGAAAGTGACAGAAGTCATGAAATTCTCCATTCCCAATGCCGCGGTCTATTCGATTGACTTCGCACCTGATCACTCAATCTTCGCTGCGTGCGATGATGGTATTTTGCGCCGGATAAAGACGGATGGAGCACTTGCGGCAGAATTTGATCTGAAAAGTCAATTACGTTCTTCAGAGGTTGAAGCTTTGGCGTTCGACGCAAATAGCTGGGTTGAATCTTTGAGTCAAAGCAAGATGACTCAGGTAGGCATCGCAAGCACAGAAAACCTGTCCAATGTTTCGGAACTAATTGTTGAACCAAAAGAGATTTCTCTAGACTCCCCCTACGCGTACACCCAACTGATCATTTCGGCCAAAAACCAAAATGGCTCTGTGGTGGATGTCACACGCAAATCGACGATTTCTACACCCGACTGGCTAAGAGTTGAAGCGGGAGGTCTCCTTCGCCCCGTCAGTAATGGTAGTGGTGAAATACTGATCACCGTGGGTGATCAACAGGTCAGCATTGCAGCGAAGGCAGAGAACATTGTGGGTGACGATACTTCAGTGGGTGCGGTGGATTACCTGCGAGATGTCAATCCTGTCCTGAGTCGGCTTGGATGCAATCAAGGAACCTGCCACGGAGCTCAAAAAGGTAAAGCCGGATTCAAGTTGTCACTACGTGGATACGATGCCGTATTCGACCTCAGAGCTCTGACCGACGACTTAGCAGCGAGAAGGATTAATGCGGCAGCGCCCGACGCGTCATTGATGCTTCGCAAACCACTCGGAATCACACCTCATCAAGGTGGTGTGCTGATGACAAAAGGTGATCCCAATCACAGCATCCTTCGACGATGGATTGCAGATGGCAGTCAGGTGGATCACGAATCAATGAGAGTGAATCGAATTGAGATTCAACCATTGAATCCGATCATCCAAAGTATTTCCTCGAAACAACAGGTGCGAGTGATAGCGCACTACATTGATGGATCCAAACGTGATGTGACCCGAGAGTCTTTCATTGAAAGCGGAAATACTGAGGTAGCAACAGCGAATAAGCAAGGACTGCTCACATCGCTACGTCGAGGAGAAGCTCCCATCTTGGCGAGATATGAGGGCGCATATGCAGCAACCACTCTCACAGTGATGGGTGATCGTAACGGCTTTGAGTCGACGCCTTTTGAAGGCTGGACTCAAATTGACGAATTGGTCTCAAAAAAGTGGGATCGCGTCAAAGTTTCACCAAGTGAATTATGCGACGATGCCACGTTTCTTCGACGGGTTTACCTTGACCTCACCGGTCTACCACCCAGCAGCGAAAAAGTGCGTGAGTTTTTGAGCGACAACACTGAAACTCAAAGCAAACGTGCAGCAATTATTGACCAATTGATCGGCAGTGATGCCTATGTCGATTACTGGACAAATAAATGGGCTGATCTCCTTCAAGTCAATCGAAAGTTCCTCGGTGTTGAAGGAAGCGTCAAATTTAGAGATTGGATTCGTCAAGCAATCGCCGAGAATCGCCCTTACGACCAATTCGCTAATGAAATCCTGACAGCTTCCGGTTCAAATAACGAAAACCCTCCTGCCTCGTACTTCAAGGTGCTTCGTAATCCAGAAGACACGATGGAGAATACGACTCACCTCTTCTTGGGCATTCGCTTCAACTGCAACAAGTGTCATGATCATCCCTTCGAACGATGGACACAGGATCAGTACTATGAAATGGCTTCTTACTTTGCTCAGTTCTCTCTTCAGAAGGATGAGGCGTCTGGAGACCGAAAAATCGGTGGCACAGCGGTTGAATCTGCTAAACCTCTTTTCGAAAAAGTCATTGATAAGAACAGTGGTGAAATCGAGCACCCCACGACTAAACAGACGGTTGCTCCCCAGTTTCCTTTCCAACTGACATCGGCAACCGAGACACCAGAACCAAAAGAATCGACTGGTTCCCGTCGGGAGCAATTGGCGTCTTGGATCACCGCGCGGAGCAACCCCTACTTTGCGAGAAGCTATGTCAATCGATTGTGGGGCTACCTCTTTGGTGTGGGCTTGATTGAACCGATCGACGATATCCGAGCTGGAAACCCACCCACAAATCCGGAACTACTCGATCATCTAGAGCAAGTCTTCATTGAATCGAAATTTGATATCGCAGCGATGCATCGAATGATTTGCAACAGCAAGACGTATCAACTTAGTGTGGAAAGCAATGAGTGGAATCAAGATGATCAGATAAACTACTCCCATGCATTACCGAGAAGGCTACCCGCAGAAGTCATCTATGACTCTATCCATGCGGTCACGGGCGCGGCCGGAAGTATCCCCGGTGCGCCTGCGGGAACACGCGCTGCCGCACTATCAGATTCGGGCGTTAAGCTTCCTGATGGATTTTTGCAAAACTTGGGACGTCCTGTGAGAGAAAGCTCTTGCGAATGCGAACGATCCTCCGAATTACAACTCGGACCAGTAATGGCTTTGATTAGCGGTCCAACCATTGGTTCAGCGATTGCGGATCCCAAAAACGAACTTGAAAAAATTGTTGCCACCTACACCGACGATCGGTTGATGGCCGAAGAGATTTTCCTGAGAGCCTTGGGACGCAAACCCAATGAGGGAGAATTACAAGCTTTCTCTCAGGTAAATGATCTAATTCAAGAAAACCATACCTCCATTGTTGCTGATCTAAATCAGGCAGAAGAGGATTGGAAGGTTCGGCGTGAAGAGCTTGAAACCATAAGACACAGTCAGCTAGCTGAGCTTGAGCAACAAATCGAGGCCCGCAAAAAAGCAATTCAGCCAGAGAGAGAAAAACTCGAAAAAGAACGCTTGGACCGTATTGCCGTTGCTGAAAAAGCAGTGAATCAAGCGAAGGAGAAACTAGTCACCAAAATTGATGAGATGGCCGAGGCACAGAAGTCCGCAATTGAATGGCATCCATTGATGCCACAACAACTCTCATCATCGAATAAAGCCAAGCTTACCCCACAACCCGATCGCTCGATCATTGCAAGCGGAAACAAGGATAAGGGCATCTACACCATTTCCACGACCACCAAACTCAAAAAGATCACTGGCATCAGACTTGAGGCGTTGAGTGATCCCAACCTACCCTCAAAAGGTCCGGGACTGGCGGATAATGGAAACTTTGTCGTCACCGAACTTGAAATATTTGCCGCACCTGTCGACCAGCCGGATGCAATTGCAAAAACAAAGATCGCCTCGGGAGTTGCGGATTACCTACAAACGAACTTTGCAATTAATCAAGCCTTCAATGGTCAAACCAACAATCAACAGGGTTGGGCAATATCAAATGCGATGGGTTTTGATCACTGGGCAACCTTTCGGCTAGAACAACCGATCAATCACGAATCCGGTACCGTGTTGACGTTCAAAATCCACCAGTTTCACAACGCAACGGATCATCGACTCGGTCGTTTTCGCATTAGCTTGACGACTGCAGAAGGTGATATCCCACTTGATCAACCTGAAACATTTGCATCCGTGTTGAACACGCCGAAAGAATTAAGAAATGAAGCCGACCAGAAGGTTCTGCTTGATTACTTGTCGATAACCGATGCAGAGATCAAGAAAGCGAATGAGGCGCTTGCAAAAAGCAAGCAAGCAGTACCGCCGGATGGGGGACTGACCAAACTCGAAGAGCGAAAAAAGATTCTCTCCAAAGCAACACCTGATGATCCTCAACTTGTTCAGCTAAGAGAAGATGTCAAACAGAGTGAGGTGCAGCTGGCTAAGATTCGGCTGACAGCTGCAGAGGATCTAACATGGGCGCTTATCAATAGCCCTGCATTTTTGTTTAACCACTAGTTCCGCTAAGTCAAGTGAATCATTTGAATCACTGGAATTCAATGGCTCAAACAACCGATCAAACTACCGTTGAATAATTCACCGTTGTCTACCACAAAACCTTCATGAATGGAGAATTCGCGATGCTATCCTTTAAAGGTTTCAAAGCAAAAGACCTCTGCGATTCCCACCTTTCTCCAGAGCGACGCACCTTCTTGCGCGTCGGAGGTTGCGGCATGCTTGGCCTCTCTCTTCCATCGCTTCTCGCACTTCAAGCCAAGGGCGCTGACAGTGAGGTTAAACCCGGTAATGCTTTGCCCTCTGGAGGTCCCGGTTGGGGTAAAGCGAAAAGCATCATCCTTGTCTATCTACAAGGCGGTCCTAGTCACCTTGATCTTTGGGACCCGAAGGAAAATGTTCCGGATAATGTCAAAAGCATGTTCGGTAACATTAGCACAAAGATTCCAGGCATTCAGTTCACCGAGAATCTACCAAAGCTGAGTCAGATCAATGATCAATTCACGATGATTCGATCGATGTCCTACACACCGAATGGATTATTCAATCATACAGCAGCCATCTACCAGATGATGACCGGCTACACCACGGACAAAGTCAGTCCATCGGGTCAATTAGAACCACCAAGCCCAAAGGACTTTCCAAACTTCGGTAGCAATCTCATCAAGATGCGGCCAGTGGACGAGCCAATGCTTCCTTTTGTGATGTTGCCCAGACCACTTCAGGAATCAAATGTCGTTGGCAAGGGAGGCTCCGCGGGGTTCCTCGGTAAGTCTTATGATCCCTACACACTCTACCCGAGTGGTGATGATCTGGACATGAATAAGATGGATCGAATCAAAATCGATGACCTTAAACTCCGCCCGGAGGTCTTTAGCATTCGACTGCAGCGGCGGGCTCGCCTGCGTGATCTTTTGAATCAGCAAATGCCTTCAATCAACAAAGCCGTGGAATCATACGAACTCGATGAATACTATGACCGCGCTCTGTCTTTAATCGTCTCGGGACGCGCACGGGAAGCATTTGACTTAAACCGTGAATCAGATCAAACCAAAGAGATGTACGGCAAGAACACCTTTGGACAAAGCTGTCTTTTGGCGCGTCGACTGGTCGAAGCTGGGACTCGAGTAGTTGAAGTAATCTGGCCTAAGGTTGCCAACAGTGACAACCATTCATGGGATCACCACACCGGACTCAGTAAACGGATGAAGGACCAATCTGCTCCGATGTTAGACACTGGTCTCTCCGGGTTAATTTCTGACCTTGATGAACGAGGCATGTTGGAAGATACCTTGGTTGTAGCAGTCGGTGAGTTTGGAAGAAGCCCACAAAGAGGTGTCAGCACCAGCGGTAATAACAATTCTGATGACGGACGAGATCACTGGCCTTACTGCTATACCGCAGTCATGGCGGGTGCCGGCATGAAACGAGGCTATGTCCACGGAAAGAGTGACAAAACCGCTTCTGCGCCGCTTGAAGATCCTGTGCACCCCTCAGAATTATTGGCAACGATCTACCACAGTTTTGGAATTCACCCAGAGACGATTGTCTACAACCACCTGAATCAACCAAGGGAATTAGTGAAAGCAGAAGCGGTAACACGACTTCTTGCTTAACGACAGCATTTAACCGTCCAACTCATCCCTTGTTGCAGGGAGGTTGAAGGTGCCCGCAACTCACAACGATCACACATCAAGTTGCAATGAAACTGCGGCCAGACACCTCGTCTTTTGACAATGAGGGAATCGAGTAAGTAGAAGCTGATTGCCTAGCATTTGATATACGTGTCGGCTTCTTGCTGAGCATCTGATGAACAAGCATCTTGATGGCAAACCTACTCCTACACGGCAATCGGGTATCGACGCTTGAAAAAAGGTTCCAAGATTCACGGCAATTGAAAAAGCCGTTTCGCATTCTCGGTCGTCGCATCTGCGAGTTCTTCTGGTTCAACATTACGAGTTTCAGCAAGACAATTCAAAATGTGAATCACTCGTTCAGGCTCGTTGGGCCGACGACCACGCAAGGGCTCTGGGCTAAGATACGGCGAGTCTGTCTCAATCAAGATACGATCAAGCGGTATCCTTTTCGCGACTTCACGTAGCTCAG
>CAXQOB010000115.1:0-18686 GCA_964225475.1 Candidatus Nitrosopumilus sp.
GTTCATCATTTCTCAACTCAATAGAATTGAAGACGAGCCATTGGACGCGAATCCAACATCGCCGACCTCTCTCTCATCCGAAGAGCTGTTGCCGCTTGTCTACGAGCAGTTGAAGCAGCTAGCTCGCCGGAGATTGAGCGCCGAGTTTAACAATCAATCGCTACAGGCAACCGATTTAGTTCACGAAGCCTATCTACGGCTTCAAAAGAAAAATGTCAGTGTTAGATGGAGCGGGCTAAATCATTTCTTTGGTGCAGCATCAATTGCGATGAGAAGGATCTTGGTGGAGCGAGCGAGACGGAAGAGGACGGCGAAAAGAGGCGGCGGAGTCGTTCAGAAATCGGCAACACCGATCGAAGTGATCGAGAGTAAGATGGAGTCTGACGAAGTTGATGTGCTTGCTTTAGACGACGCGATTAAAACGCTCGCAGATCGAAACCGACGAGTGGCGAAACTTGTAGAATTAAGGTTCTTCCTGGGCATGACCATCCGGGAAGCGGCCGAGGTCCTTGAGGTGTCGACGTCAACTGCCGAGCTGGATTGGCGATACGCGAGGTCGTTTTTAATGCTTGAATTATCGAGTCATTGCTAATTGCGTTGGTCCGCCGCGTGCGCCGATTGAATCCCGAACCACGCTTAAGAATCACTCGACTCGAATTGTTGGCGTCGGAACTGATATTCGTGTTAGACGGGACAGAAGATGAATCAGTTGCAAAGCGAGGAATACATATTCCGTAACGCGGTTCTCAGGGAAGATCCGTTGGAGCGGCAAGAGTATTTAAAGCAAGCGTGTAAAGGCGATGATGCTCTGCTGTGTCGGGTTGAGCAATTGCTTAAAGCAGACGACGCGGGAGCTGGTTTTTTATCGACGCCGGTGGAAAGGCCGGATTCAGAGCTTAGGAATGACCCGAGCACCACTCCCACCGAGCTAAGTGAGTTCGAAATCGTGCGTTCGATCGGCCATGGCGCCATGGCTGAGGTGTTCTTGGTGAGGACAAAAGATCGGTATCGACGAACTGCCGCGTGCAAGGTCTTAAGAGAAGAGCTGTTAGGGACGAAGACGCACGACCAGATTTTGAGCGAGGGTGAGTTTCTTGCCAGGCTACAACACCCTGCCATTCCTGCATTTTTCGGTTCTGGTGTGACGGCTGCTCAACGTCCCTATCTCTTAATGGAGCGAGTAGGTGGGCAGTCCATCACAGACTACAGCAGGGATTTCCAGCTTACGGTTCGGGAGAAAATACAACTGTTCCTGAAGGTGTGTAAGGGCGTTGTTCACGCTCACACCAAGGGGGTAATTCATCGTGACCTCAAGCCTAAGAACATACTAACGGCGGAAATCGATGGAACGCCTCATCCAAAGATTATTGATTTTGGCATCTCGAAATCAACGATCACTGAAGCTCCGCAACTCGCTGATGAAACAAAAGTACACGAGATGACTGGCTCGCTCGCTTATATGAGTCCCGAGCACCTCAAGAAGGATCGGAATGGGGTAGATACTCGATCGGATATTTACTCATTGGGCGTTGTGCTTTACGAAATGCTCACCGGGGTGCACCCTTATTATGAGCAGCTTTGTCAGGCTGGAGGGCTCGAGGAAATCGTCGCGATTATCAAGGACCGCGATCCGATGAAGCCGAGTTTGATGTGGAGGAGTCATTCTCACGGTCAAGGATCGGTCCAGAGAACGCACGTTGGGATCGTCGGTGATTCAAATTCGATTAAGGGAGACCTTGATTTCATCGTACAAAAGATGATGGCAAAAGACATTGCCGAACGCTACGAGACGGTCTCACAGGTTGTTGATGACCTGCAGAATTATTTAGATTGCAAGCCCCTGGCGAATTGTAAAACGCCGATTCGAACCAACGTTCAGCGTTGGTTGCAACGTAACCAGACGGTGTCGCTCTCTTTCATCGCGATCATACTTTTAGTATTCGTTTTTGCTGCATATGCGAGGCACACACGGCAGTCATTGCAAGTTCAGCAGAACGAATTCAATCAACGGATCTCAGAAATTCGCAACACACTGTCGGCAAGTCAGGAAGCGGTAAGGCTTCGTGAGGCAGCGTATCACGTCAGCATGCCGATGATCGAACAGCTGATCGCTGATAGGGACATCACCACGGCTTTTTTGGAGGCGAAGAAGATCAAGGATGTGGTTGCCGACGATCCTCATTTTTATCAATTGTGGGAGTCGGTATCCACTACGGTAAGCTGTTCTCACTTGCCGGTTAACGTAACCTTCCATGTTAAGCACGAAGTCAAAGGAAGCACGCACTGGGAGTTGCTTGGTGTGACGCCGTTCGTGCATCTTGAAGTACCCAATGGTCGTGTGCAGCTTAAAATCTCTCATCCGGATTTTGTATCGCGTGAAATTAATTTGATTCTGCCCGACGAATTCCCGCTCGTTCAGGCTGGTCTGTTTGAGTCTAAGAAGAAGGCAAAGGCGGGTATGGTGTTTATTCCCTCAGCCCTAAATGATGAAGTCGTGATCGATCGCGAGGGAACGGATATGAGTGATTTCTGGATCGATCAGTATGAGGTTAGCAATGCCGATTACAAAGCGTTTGTGGATGCTGGTGGGTATCGCAACGCGTCTTACTGGGTGGGGCTGAACCTGAGGTGGGAGGGACAGCCGATAACCTTCGAGCAGGTGCAGGAATGCTTTGTTGATCTCACCGGTAGGCCGGGTCCAGCCAACTGGCGTGATGGCACCTACGCAGATGGCAGGGGTGACTATCCTGTTGAGGGAGTAAGTTGGTATGAAGCAATGGCGTATGCCGCTTACCGAGGAAAAGAATTACCAACCAGAGAACACTGGCGGCGAGCTGCCTCTTCGTCTTATCCACAGGTGCTGGCACAGCTAAGCAACTTCAGTTCCAAGCTTGTTCCCGCAAGCAATGATGGAAAGATTGGCTACTACCATACCCACGACCTCTACGGTAACGTCCGTGAGTGGTGTGCGAATTCATGCCAAGGCGGCGGCCGCGCATTGCTGGGGGCGGCTATCGGTGACGCAGACTATCTGTTCTACATGCCGAGAGTGTATGAGCCCTGGGAACGTCTCCCCTGCAATGGATTTCGGTGCATCCGAGTCACCAATGAGCAAGAATATGCGGAGCTTGCACAGGAGCCGATTGAGCTTCCTAGTCGAACGCTCAATGTGGTTGAACGTGAACCGCTAGAATCTTTGCGACACTGGTACGAATACAATCAAGCACTCCCCTTGGATATTGAAATCTATGCAGTGGAAAACCGATTCTCGCGAAGTGGTGGGGGGTATCGATATTCGGTTGTGGAGATAAACGCCTGTTATGAGGACGAGCGTTTTTCCCTCCACGTTTTGGAACCGGAGGATCAGGGCGATGCCGCAACCGTTATCTATATTCCGGGGATTGGACGCTATAACAATCCTGGCGAATTCAAGCTGTCAAGTGATCGAGATATGGATATCGATTTAGTCCATCGACTGGCTCTTCGAGGGCATCGCGTCATCTATCCCATTTATAACGGTACCTACGAACGTTGGAACGGGATGAGGGTCGGCACTCACTTCAATAAGAATCCCGCCGTCGCACAGACCCATTGGATTCATGGAATACAGGATGTGTTTCGGGTGGTGGATTATTTATTCGCACGAGATGACGTCGATAAGCAGAAGATTATTTGCCTTGGTTTGAGTAACGGTGCAGCCAGAGGGGTGACCGCTCTCGCGTTGGACTCACGATTCAAAGCTGGGATTCTCGTCTCTGCAGGGTTTAGTAATTGGCATGTGAAGCGTCCAGTCATCAATCAATACAATTACGCTCCCCATGTCAAACAACCCGTATTGATGGTCACGGGGCTTCAGGATGCTCTTTATCGGTATGAAAACTCGCAAGTGCCACTGT
The DNA here is from genome assembly GCA_964225475.1 of Candidatus Nitrosopumilus sp. Classification (GTDB taxonomy): domain Bacteria; phylum Planctomycetota; class Planctomycetia; order Pirellulales; family Pirellulaceae; genus Rubripirellula. Next base: position 3,897 of record CAXQOB010000115.1, read on the forward strand.
ATGAAGACCTAGGGAGTAAGGATAAACAGCATGTTGCAATTCCGGGGGGGCACCTTCCGGATATGAAGGTCATTGTCGACCGAGCTCATGCCTGGATCTTGGCGAGGTTTGCGGATTAACTTGCGATTCGACGTGTCTGATGTTCTTCACTCTTGGAGTGAATCGAGTGAATCGAGTGAATCGAGTGAATCGCGTTGGTGAAAGTGTGTGAGGAGTTCCCTCGGAGTACTTCCATCCTTTCGAACTTGGTCAGTGTCTCCACCTGCCTTAATGAGTGGACCAAGCATTTTGTCCGCGCCAAACGTGGCAGCAAGATGCAACGCGGTGTTGCCGCGAGTCTTATCTGGAAGATTTGGATTAGCTCCAAAATCGAGTAATGTTTGCATGGCGGCGATGTTTCCGGTGCGAATGGAATAGTGCAGAGGTGTTTGTCCAAAATTGTCAAGGGAATCGACAGGGATACCGGCTTTGATTAAGTGCTCCATAGTGGCGGTGACATCCTCTGCTGGACGCGGCATGGGCATGCCATGAGCCGCCATGTGTAGCGCATTGCGGCCGTCATGTCTCGTGATGTCTGTCAGTTCAGCATCGGGGTTCTCTTGTAAGTAGTTTTTGACACTCTCAGCTTTGGCGTGGTGCGAAAGCTTTAAAAGTCTTGTCTTTGGTTGATACTCGATGTAGATAATCAACCCACAGAAAACACAGCCGCATGTAAACGCTTGCCAGCACTTTTTGTTCCTGAGGATGTTTCGGATTTCGTTGAGTTCCTGATCAATCCTCAACGGATATTTGCGACCAGAAAGTAATAGACCAATCCACGTATTCCTGCAAAGAAAGTGATACATCAAAAGGCACAAGATGACGGAAACAACTAGGCAAATCAGAAAACATGCAAAAGCCGAGTCGATGTGGTCCCGCAGGTAGCTTCCGATTGCTAGTTGCAGTGGGAAATGCAATAGATAAATGAAGTAGGAAGAATCAGCTGCATAACGCCCCAGTTCACTTTTCTGATTGAAGTACGTTTTAAAGAGAAGGATGAACCCCGCGATCGCGCTCCAGGTGCAAAAGGCGCGTAGAAAACACATGAGAAACCAATCCGAGTTGGCATTTAATGTGCTGAAGTTAAAGGGGTTTTGCAAGAAGGGGAAATTGCCGATTAAATCGGCCTTGCCTGCTTCACCTTGATAGAGTGACCAATCCTGTAAAAGAAGTTCAGGTGGACTTGTAAGTGTAACCTTATCGATCATTGGGATAAGAAAGATAAGCGAGATAATGAATGGGAGGCCAAAGAGCTTGAATTGGGATGCCAAGGCATCCAAAGCACGGTGGTCTTCGTGCAGGATGACACCCGAAAAGAAGAACAGCCCATAGTACGCAAGTACCTCCAGCGAAGTTCCAACACCCGGCACATCAGCCCATGGCGGGCTGAAGATCAGTATGAAAAATGTTGGCACAATGAGAAGGAAGAGGCCAAAACGTTTTTGAATGTGAGTTAAGAACCAGTTTCTTATTTGAGCAAGTGCCGCCACCGGTTTCAGGAGGAGGTTGAGTAATAAGTACAGGCCGATGAAATAACAGAGGACATGGAGGAACCAGAAATGCCAAAGCCAACCTCCGGCGGGACTTCCCGTCGTGAAGATGTAGCTTGGGTTTAGAAAGAACTCGATGTATTTCGAAAAGACGGACGTGTTTAGATCTTGAATATCCAGCCATGCTTCAGCTGCTGCCCACGGGAGTAGAAAGATTAAGCAAAGAAGCAGTGGCAGAAGTATTCTCTGCAATCGGTTTTTCGCGTAACTGATTGCTCCCCGTTTCACGCAAACTAAGGCCGAGAAAAAACCGGCTACGAGGAAGAATAATTCCATTCTGAAAACATGAATTGTCTCTGCGAGGTAGTGCAAGGCACTAGAGGGTTGCTCATGGATTCGAAGGGGATCATAGACCCATACCTTATAGAGTACCGAAGCGTGCAAGACCAATCCGAGGAACATGGCAACTGCTCGCAGGCTGTCCATGTAGTGCAGCCGTTCATTTTTGGATGTGCCCATCGATTTCGATCGCGGTGGTGTTGAGGGTTCTGGTTCGTCCTGAATGAAGGTTCGAGAAAGGGCAAAGTGCCGACCAGAATGGTCGAACACTCTGCACCTTCCCCCGTACCTCACTTGTTCGCTCAATCGCTACTTCATGGATCGACCGATTGGTCACGGAAACGGTTGAGGAGCGTGATCGTGGGGCAGGACACTATTGTTTGCTAAGTGTGATCAGTTGACCACCCTCGTCCGTTGGGACGCCGTTTAATGATCGGTGTATGATGAGGTGTTTGAATACATTTGGGTCAGTGAAATCGAACTGACATAGCTCTCGAATCGTGCCAGTTGGCCCTTCGCCGGTACGCTCCCACAGCATTTTTTTATCCTGAACCGCGACGAGCCGTCCTGTCATGTGTACACCCGTCGAACTTTGATATTGCTTGATAATCGTTGTCTCTTTGACGCTGTAGCTATAGACGCCACGTGCTTCAAATGCCTTCTCGGGGCCAGCACCCTCAGGAATGCTTATCCAGCGATGCTCCAGCACCGTGCCAGTTGGTGTGAGTTTTCCAGAGCTCGTGATCTGCTTCTTGTTGTTCACCACGCCATACGCCTCGCTACCCAGGTGGTCATGTGTTCCAGAGTAGGTCTCAAGAAGTGGTGCCAGTACGTCAAGACGATGGTCTTTTGCAACGTGGGAATCGACGTCCGCACGACGCCAGATCCATGTTTCATTGTCTAAGGCATTGATTGCGAAAAGCTGGTTTTGGTCCGGCTGAAGTACCAACACTAATTCGAATGGCCGCCAATCATGAACTTTGTCCGCTGGCGCTAATCGTCGATTTTCGATGTAGCTCAACGAGACCATTTTTTTGCCAAGCGGAGCGATTTCAAGTTTCGCTTCCCAGTGAGAAGTCTTTGATTCGTCAGCTCCCGTGATGGTCCAGTCGTGCTCGTAGTTTTTTCCATCTGAGGATTTTTTTAACTCGAGTGTGTGGGTCACCTTCGTGCCATCAACCGTGATTCTCCCGGTGGTCCAGGTTCCCAAAACGGACAACACCAAATCCTCGCTGGGATCTTCTTGGGAAAATGTGAAACCATTGGGTAAGGTGCTCAGTAGGAGTAATGCTGCGACTCGCACTGCGATGTTTTTTCTCATGAGATTCCTTCAATGCTGAAAAGGGATTCCGCGGCCGCACGGCGCCAGGGGTTTGCGGCTGTTCTTTGGGTGGTTTAAGTACAACTTTGTCCATGGAGGGTGAGAAAGAGACTCCCCACGTTAATGCGATGACGAACCGCTAATGCCCCAGCGAAAATTGAGAATTTCAAGGCATTTTCTGCTGGAGCTATCGGACCGGCGGAGCTGTCGGATTGCCCGCGGAGCTGTCGGACCGCTGGAGCTGTCGGATTGCCCGCGTATAGACGGCTTGTCCCCGGCGAGGAGAAGTTGGTTCGGGGAGGAGTCAATTCAACGACGACGTTGGGATTTGGTTCGAGGATCGATTGATCCACCGGATGTCGCCTGCTAACTGCCGCTTTTGGCGAACTGCTCTACCGCTTCGAGAACCCTCAGCATGTTGCCGCCAAGAATCTTGCGTATGCTTTCTTCGCTGTATCCTCGATCCAGTAAACCCTGAGTGATGACCGGGTAGGTCGAGACATCCTCAAGTTGCTTCGGCAACGCAGGGACACCGTCGTAGTCTGAGCCGATTCCCACGTGATCAATGCCGGCAATTTTGGCAATGTGGTCGATGTGATCCAGTAGGTCGTGGACCGTGCATAAGCTGGATCTGGGGTTCTTCAATTCCCATTGGCGTAAGAGTGCATCTGCTTGCTCGTCATCGTCAGCAAATCTCTCACTCAGCTCATCTTTTCGTTTACTCCTTCGCAGTGACCGATCGGCATCAACGGGGTGCACGAAGTCAGGGAAAAAATTAACCATCACAACCCCACCATTTGTTTTGGTCAGCAGTAGCACGTCATCAGGAACATTTCTGGGATGATCCGCGATGGCTCTCGCAGAGGAGTGCGAGAACATGACTGGGGCACGTGCTACCTTCAATGCCGCACGCATGCAATCTGGCGAGACATGAGAAAGATCAACGACCATGCCTAAACGGTTCATTTCGCGGACAACTTCAACGCCAAATGCTGATAGCCCACCGGAGATGACTTGATCTGTGCATGAGTCAGCCCAGTCCAAAGACATCGAATGGGTGAGTGTCATGTATCGAGCGCCTTCGCGATACAACTGCCGAAGAACATTGATGGAGTTTTCAATGGAATGGCCGCCCTCGACTCCAATGAGTGAAGCGATTTTCCCTTGGTTGCGAATACGCTTGATGTCACTTGTGTTCATCGCGAGCTCGAAAACGTCACTGTATTTCTCGGTGAGTTCACGAACCATCGCAATCTGCTCTAGGGTAGTGGTTAGCGAGCTGTTTTGGGCGGCAGTCGAGACGGGTACATAAACGGACCAGAACTGAGCTCCAACACCGCCTCGGCGAAGTCGAGGTATGTCTGTGTCGAAGTCAGATTGTTCTTCCCGTAAGTTAAGTGAAGCGACCGTGCCTTCATGGTTGCGTAACGCCCAGGGAAGGTCATTGTGGCCATCAAAAACAGGTGAGCTTTCGTGGATCCTTTTGGCTTGTTCTGTCACCACAATCGGTTGCCGTTTGGATTGCGGTGACTCTGGCTTGGCAGCCGCTGTGTCAATCGCAAAATGACTGATGGCGAAAATCATTATCAAGCTAGCTGTCATCAATCGAAACATTATCTGCTACTCGCGTTAGGCGTTGATCCGGGATTTGGCCTATCATCTCATACTCTTTGGTGAATCTCTAGTTGCTACTTTCCCCTTCTCCTGCGCTGAAGCATCAGCCCTGAGGGAAGACATTGCCATCTTTCGCGTCTGTGGTAGCGTTTTTGCGTCGGAATACCTTCTTAAAAGCGACAGGGGCGGTATTTTGAGCGGATGGTGATGTGCTACGCTGATGGAACCTAGGAGCGGTCGAAGGTCACCAACTTCGAGCGTTCTATCCTGTTAAATGAAACCTTTGGTGAGCTGGCCCATCAATCGAGGCTTCAACGTGCGTAGCATTCTGATTCTTGTATTCATCACGGGGTTCCACCTTCTCTCCCTGCGATCCTCGCTTGCGGTGGAAGCGTCCGATTTGATTCGCGGTGCGCTTGACCGGGCGGGTTCCAATCGAGCCGAGATTGAGGCCGCCTTGGCAGACGCATCTGCGGGTCAGCGCGCAGGGATGGAATTCCTTATCGTTCACATGCCTGAACAGGATCTGAAAACTCTGACTGCCGAGTACTTGCTCAGCAATCTAAGGCTTGCGTACAAGGCTTGGGAAGAATCTCCCTGGAGTGATCGGATTTCTGAAGATTTATTTTTTAATAATATTCTTCCCTATGCCAACATCAACGAAGCAAGGGATTCCTGGCGAGCAGATTTTTACGAGCGTTGTAAGCCAATCATCGCAGATGTGAAGTCACCCACCGAGGCCGCGGTACTGCTTAACCAAAAGCTATTCAAGCAATTGAATGTGAAGTACTCCACCAAGCGTAATCGTGCGGACCAAGGGCCCGCCGAGTCCATACGAACAGGGCTCGCATCCTGCACGGGGCTCTCAATCTTGCTGATTGATGCATGCCGATCAGTTGGCATTCCCGCCCGCTTTGTCGGAACACCACTTTGGACCAATAAGAGCGGAAACCATTCTTGGGTAGAGATTTGGGATGACGGTTGGCATTTTACAGGTGCTTGTGAACCGACCGGCGGTGAATTAGACAAAGGGTGGTTTAAAGGGCGAGCGTCAACGGCACTGGCGGATCACCCGTTGCACGCGATTTACGCAGTGAGTTACAGGAAAACCCCTTCCGCTTTTCCGATGGTTTGGGCGCCGCAAAATCGTACGGTTTCAGCCGTTAACGTGACGGACCGGTATACCAAAGAACCCAAGGTATTACCCGAGGGACACGTTGAGGTCTTGCTCAAGGTGGTTGATGAGACCGGAATACGCTTGGCGGTTGAAATCAGGGTGCTGAGCGAAAAGGGTGAGTTGGTGTTCAACGGACAAGCGAAGGATGAGAGGTTTGATGCCAATGATCATTGTTCGGTTGTTCTTGTGGAGCATCAAAACTACACCATCCACTTGAGCTCGGACGAAGGCAGTGTTGTTCGAAAGCTATCCGCAAACGCTCAGGATGAGCCCTACATATTCGTCTTCACACAACCGCAGGAGACAAAAGAACAGGACGATCAACTCGATGGCGATCGCGAGGTGTCAGATCCTCAGGAATCAGGTACCGGTTCGTCTGCTGGGCGGAAGTCGCCCCTTCGCGCCCTGAAACGCTATCTTTCGCAGCCGAGGAACAAGCGTGAGGAGCTTGCGGATCAGGAATTCAGCAAGTTGCCGCTCTCTCGCTCGGTGACTGAGCAAGCGAAGCAGTTGCTTTGGGAGGATCATGTTGAAGCCATCAAAAGCGAAAGAAGTGAGGAAATGAAGGCGGGTAAGATCGTTCTGAATGAACTGGAGATGCCATTCTTTTACAGGACTTTCGGCGAAAAACCGAAGGATGGGCGAAGTCTTTATATTTCAATGCATGGGGGTGGCGGTGCACCGCCGCAGGTTAACGACGGCCAGTGGGAGAATCAAAAGCGACTCTACACCCTTCAGGAGGGTGTTTATCTGGTGCCTCGGGCGCCCACCAATACATGGAATCTATGGCACCAAGGTCATATCGATGGAATGTTCGATCGTTTGATTGAGAACATGATTGTGTTTGAGGGCGTTAATCCGGACAAAGTTTATCTCATGGGGTATTCGGCCGGTGGTGATGGGGTCTATCAACTTGCTCCTCGAATGGCAGACCGTTTCGCTGCTGCGGCGATGATGGCAGGCCATCCCAATGAGACGTCACCGCTTGGGCTCAGGAACCTCGCTTTCACACTTCACATGGGCGGTAAAGACTCCGCTTACAAAAGGAATCAAATTGCCGCAAACTGGAAAACAAAATTGGCGGATCTTCGCGAGAATGATCCGAAAGGTTACGAGCATTGGGTGGAGATTTATCCGGACAATGGGCATTGGATGGATCGCAAGGATGCCTCTGCAATTCCTTGGATGGCGAAGTATCGTCGTAATCGTTATCCAGAACGAGTGGTTTGGAAACAAGACGATGTTCGACACCACCGGTTTTATTGGTTGGCCGTCGACAACGAGGATGTAAAAGGACGCGCGCTTGTGATTGCTAAGATTCGAGACCAATCCATTAATGTCGAGCAATCGGATGTAGAACGACTGACGATTCGTCTTACTGATGAGATGGTGGATCTGGAAAGCCCTGTCCAAATCACGTGGGGCGAAGTAGCGTTGCGCGACGTCAAAGCGGAAAGAACCATTTCCACGCTGGCAAAGACGCTTTCCGAACGGGGCGAACGACAGGGGATGTTCAGCGCAGAGTTTCAAATACAGTCGCCGCAACTCACAGAAAAGTAAGTCATGATGAAGGTTAACCTCGCAATCACTTTCAGTTTCGTTATCTCCGCAATGATCCTTGATTCGCAAGTAATCAGTGGAGACGAGCCAACGCTTGCGGAAATTCGTCACCCGAAAAATGTTAGTTTTCCGCCTGTGCCCGATTCAGCTCTCGCTGAATATGTTGCACATCGGTCGCTGAAGCCCATTGATCTCGACGGAGTTTTAGACGAACCGAGCTGGAAGGCGGCCAGGTCATCGAACAAGTTCGTTGACCTTGTTTCGGGAAAACCAACCATGCATGACACCACCGTCAAACTGCTTTGGGACGAAACATTTTTGTATGTTGGATATGAGATTGAAGAGCCCAATGTAAAGGCAAAGTTTCTAGAGAGAGATGCTCCCATCTGGCAGGATAACGATGTCGAACTTTTTATCGCTTTCGATCACACGTACTATGAATTCGAGATCAATGCTCACGGCACCATCTACGAGGGCCTTTTTGTATGGGAAAGCGAGTACAAGCGATTAGGTTTTGAAAAATTTAAAGAGATCAACATTCAAGACCCGAATGTAAAGCGTCAACCGTTTAACGGTGTCGGTTACACCAAACACCCTCGCGGCAAACGGCTAGCCTTTTTGGGATGGGATTACCCCGGTTTGTGTTCGGGCGTTCATGTCAACGGTACTTTAAATAACGAGAACGATGAGGACTCAGGATGGACGGTTGAACTTGCGATCCCTTGGCGCGGTATGAAAACGCTCGCTCATGGTGACGATCGTTCCATTCCACCAAAATCGGGAGACCTTTGGCGGATGGATTTTTCGCGTTTCAATCAATACCGTGCTCCGAGTCCAGCGCGGGACTCGGGAGGGTGGGCGTTGAATCATCACGGGATCTGGGATTCCCATATTCCGGAAGTTTTTGCCAAGGTCACCTTCTCTGATGAGCCCGCAGGAAAATAGATCATCCAAGCTTGATAAGCATGGGCGTGAACTGCTGTGAACGGCCGCTGTGGATAGGGAGGTCGAGTTTTCGTGGAAAAGGGGACCGCCGACTGTAACGTGATGGCGATATACTCACCGTGTGAGTCTGATTGCCTGCGTTAGCAATACTGGCGAATTCAAAGAGGATTTCATGGGCTCTGATTCAAGTAAAACACCGATGCCAACTCAGCAGTGGCGAGCCAAGCTCCACGGTGAGACCATCGGGCCTTTGAGTGAGTTAGAGGTCCGTGATTTGTTGGCCGCCGAGGATGCGGATGGTGACCTGATGCTCCAGCAGGGTGAGAGTCCTTTTTACGCTGCCGAGGAAGTTCGTTCTCTTTTTCAGCGTATTGATGAGCAGGGATACTATGTGCAAACCACCAAAAGAGTTGAAGGTCCGTTTCTTCAGCCGCGGCTGATCGAATTGTTGGGACAGGGGCTATTGGATTCACCAGGGCTGATGATCCGTAAAGGGAAAGGCGGGGCTTGGCAAACCGCTGACGCTTTCAAGCAGCAAATACTTGGGCAGCAGCAGAGTGGGATGGCCCCCGGTAGTAAGAGTCCTTTGATTGAGATGGAATCCGATCAAGATTCATCACCTGTCGAGGAGAGAAACTCAGTTAGTTTGCATCAGAGTTCACTTGAGGCGATGGAGTTTGAGTCGGGTCCCGCGGAGTCCAAGTCCGGGAGTGTAGCGTCAAACGTTGACGCAATTCAGCAGGCTCTCATTCTTGGTAGTGCTGATTTTCTAGGCTCCGCCTCTCGGGGTTCTTCAGGTTCAGGCTCAGTACACAGTTCAATACCGGTAGTAAAATCGTCTCTGAAATCTCCAGTTGAGAAGGTAGGGCGTAACCAGCAATCGCAAGTTGAGGCGAATCCAAGTGACGTGCAGGATACACTCTCGTCGGTTCGCACTAAGCGAGTTCGAACGGGCGGGAAGCGAGGACTTCTGTGTCTAGACTGTGGGAGGCAAATCAACGTCAAAACAGGTCGTTGCGAGTATTGTCTGGAAGAGGAAAAGAAAGAGAGGCTTGAAGCATCGGCCCAACCGGAGTTGGACAGTCGTGGTGGTGGCGTACCAGCTCAAGCTTCGGTCCCGTCGGACGGAATCAATCTGACTCATTTAAAAAAAATCATTGCGATCATCTTTGCCTTTGCGACCAGCGGGGTATTCTCGGCCAATGGCTTGGTTCGTTCCGTAATATGGCGCACCATGCACAGCGCTCAGCAGCAACTATGGGGATGGTTTGCACTATTGGTTGGTGTGATTCTCGCTGGGGCTGCGGTGGCTGTCATTCGTTACGAGTTTGAGCGAAGACAGTTCTCGAGGCTAGAGCGAATTGGAATCATGTCGTTCACCCTGGCAAGTGTAATCGCCTACTTTGTGGTTACCGACCCTTTGCGATCCATCGACTCGGAAATCCACGACCAAAGGTTCATGTGGTCGGAGGCGGTGGAACAGGGGGCATACGAGGCGTTCATGGATAGAACGGATCGACCAGAGAGTAGGAGGGAAAATGGAATGGGTGAATCGATTCGGTTCGAAGGTGAATCCTCCTTGCCGGATCGCTACCAGCCTGACGGGCGGTCAGACGGTGTACGTGAATAATGAATCACGTTTGTTCGTGTTCATCGTGTTATGGGCAATGGAGCTCGTCAGCCCTTTTGAGTGTCTGAGCAAGGGGGGCAAACGGTTGGGGATGTCAGTTTTCAGTGATCGTATTTGATCGTTTCTGATCCATCGATGGTTGCGTTGGCGCGGTGGATCTCGAGGTCCATGCTGTAACTCATCATTCGTACTGAGCCGTCCGCATTCGCCACATTCCAACCGGCAAAATGTGCACTACCAAAGTCATGGCAGACAAGGCAGCTGTTTGGAACGTCAGCTTTCGGAGATCTCGCGGCAAAACGGATGTAGGAGTGCGAGGAGCCAAGCGTGTCCGCACTTCCCGCAATGGGCGAACGATCTCCAAGGTCGTTTCCGGTGTGATATTTCAAGCTATCCATTGACTTTTCGCCAACGAGGTAGGTATTGGCTAAGCCGTCGGTGATGCGATTTGTCTTGACTCGTTCACCAAGTATCCACACCCCATCGGCATAGGACTTGATAAGGGCTTTACCTTCCTCCGAGGTTGCAGCACCGCTGTTCATGGCGTAGTCAATGCGAGCACCGGTCTTTCCGTAGAGGTTGCCGTAATTGCCAATCAGTGGATAGGGGTCAGGGTCGCGGCGTGTTGGGCAATTGTAAGAGGGTACTGTTGCTCGCACCAATTCCATGATTCTTTCACTGGGTGTGACTAAATTTATTTCGTCTGCCCTCATTTCCCCGATATCAGAGAGTCCCTCCGCGAGAGCAGTTTGTTCCATCTGCGAAAGGATCTGACCTGGCCATGGTGTACCCGACAGCGACTCGTCCGGTTTACGATTGAGTAGGAAGTCTACCATTAGGGATTTGGTTTCTCCGGCGTAGCCTGGGAGTTCCTTGAAAACCGCTTCATAATTCTGGCAGGCTAGCGCTACCTGCTTGAGATTGTTCTGGCACTGGGTGATTCTTGCAGCCTCTCGCGCAGACTGCACCGCGGGGAGCATTAATCCAACCACAATTGAAATAATGGTCATGACAACCAAGAGTTCCACCAACGAAAAAGCGATCAATCGGCGCGGAGCTTTCCTCTTGGTTGGGAAGCTCGATGCATTCTTACCTGCCCAGCATGAGCGTTGAGTCTCCAAGCGAGAAAATCCTCGTTGAGCAGGCCACACGTACTGTTTGCTCGGAGCCATTGGATTCACTTCTCCCATGTTAAAACGATGCCTTTGGTGATGATTGCAATCAAAAAAGCGGCTTCGCTCTTAGTTTTTGTTTGGGAATCATTTGACGAGATCGTCAGCATAACCGATTGGTAAGAGCGCCAGGGGCTTTTTTTTTGAGCGAGTTGCGGCGCAGTATCTCACTCTCGTCCCTCTGGTGTGCGGGAGGGCTATTATGGTTCCTGCGTGTCGTTTCGCTGGGATTTTGCAGTATGTTTATTTATCGCGCTGAGCACCATTTGCTGCAGTATGATGAACGAATTGTCGGGTCGTAGATTTTCATCCATCAATTCGTCAATCGCTTCGCTTTCAACGCTGCGAATCTGGTTAATGATTGCCTCGGTATCCGCTGATTCCTCCATCCGAGAAAGTTTTTGATCGAGTTTCTGTATTCTCAAATAGTATTCGTCAATGTGGTTTTTGCGATTGCGGCTTGCGTAGCTGGCGATCGCTGCACCAAACGACCAGAACATGACTGTAAGAGTTAAGAGAAAGCCCATCAGCTCAGCATATTTCACCCAAAACCCAGGCTCGCTACGGTTGTAGTAGCTTAGGGCTCCGGGATGAATTGGATATCGAAGAAACTCCTGGGCTGTCTGTTCTGACAATCCTTGGAGCGATGGGATTGTGGCGGAGACCTCGGAAATGGACTGGAACAGAAATTCCGTGATCTGCTGCGCATAGGTTGGGTTGAGCTTCCTTTGGCACACAAGCACTGCGCGTACATTGACACTTGGGACGGGTTTGGTGGGGGTCAGGCCATAGGTATGCATTGGGATGTTTCCAGCCTGCGCGTAAGGAAAGGCCGTGCGAAAACCATCAATGAAATCTTCCGAGGACTGCTGTAAGGCGTCTGTCGGTGTGGCGTCGAAAACGATGGGCACCAAATGCAAGTCGGGATGGTTGATCGCTTCACGGATCAGCGAAGACTGAAATCCTGTCATCGCAAATGCTGCGTCGAGTTCGCCCCGTTCGAATGCCTCTAGAGCTTCTGATATCGATAGGTTTAGGACTTGAGCTTGGGGCGTATCGCCGAACGCAAAAAGCAACAATGCGTTGGCAACAATGGTCGTCCCGCTATTACTCTGACCCGTTGAGACTTTTTTTCCCAGCAGGTCGGAGATGCTCGCGATGTTTGAGTCCCGATGGGCGATCAGGTGGAGGGTTTCGTTGTACAGTCCCGCGATGCTACTCGTTTTGAGATTGCCTTCCGAGTGATTCTGGACAAGTGCAAGGTCAACCTCGCCTCTTTCGAGGCGTTTGAGGTTTTCTTGGCTGCCGGAGCTCTCAAGCACTTCGAGGGAAATGGGCGGAGCGCTGTCACCTTGATGATCAGCTAAAACTTCAGCGAGTCGTTTTCCGATTGCGTGATAAACACCCGATTTTTCACCGGTCGAAATGGATAGAGTGACCTCCTCGGATTGTTGCCAACTCCAGGTGATGGCAGCGGTTAACACTGCCATCGTCACGCAAATCAGTACTAATAGTCTTCGTGCCATCAATAACTTTCTAAGGAACTCTCTCTCGATTAGAGTTGCTGGTTTTTACTGGGAAAGTCAGCTGCCGGTTTGTGTGGTTCACTCGCTTTACGGTGCATTCTCTCGCCCTCAGCAGACAAGAGGTACCGTACTGCCGCGGGGGTGGTTTTACGGGGACGCCTTCAGCGAGGCAGCGACGAGCTCCTTGTCGCTCCGCGCGAAGATGACACCGTTTGCGATTGCCGGGTGAGCCCATGTTACGCCGTTGCGACGAGGCAATTGTTTCAGGGTTGGATCAAGTAGTTTTGTGCGCGAGCGTTCCTCGAATCCTTTTGGGTTGAGGTTCGTGATAAGCAGTTCACCTTGATCGTTGAGCATGATTTCGCGATCGCCATCAGATAGCGTATGGATAGTTGCCCATCGCGCCCTGGGGACTGCATCCAGACTTTCCCAAATTCGATCTCCTGTTATGAGGTCAAGGCATCGTAGCTCACCATAGCTGTCAACTCCGTAGATGTATTTACCCTTGATAATTGGGGTGCTGATCATGCAATGCAGGGAGTCTGTGTTTTTTTCACTTTGTCCAATTCGCCGCCAAACCTGTTTTGCGGCAGGTCGAGATAGATCAAGTTCGATGAGCATGGATCCGTCATAAAAAGATGAGACAAACAGGTGTTCACCGGCAACAACAGGTGTGGCAACTCCGATAGGCATGTTGCGAGGTTTCATAGGAAAGGTCCAGTGTGTTTCACCCGTGATGGGATTCAATCCGGTCACACTCTCGCCCGTCCAGCAGACCACAACGTCTTGTTGGCCCTGTCGAATTAAAATCGGTGCGCTGTACCCAGCTCGCTCATCCAAAGCGGTCCATTTCTCCGCACCGGTTTTTCGATCTAGGGCGACGACGCAAGCGCCATTTGAACCGCCCGTAATCTGAATCACTAGGTCTTTGTAAATTAAAGGTGCTGCCGTGATGCCCCAGATTGGCATGCGGACGGAGTAATCTCTCGCAAGGTCACGCTCCCAAATCAGTTTCCCGCCATTGGCGTCAAAACACTTTAGGTGTCCCCTGGCTCCAACAGAGTAGGCCTTTCCATCGTGGATGGTAACAGCAGCGCGTGGTCCGGCTTTGTATCCAATGTTGTACTGTTCATCATTATATTTTGCTTCGTAGGTGTGGGACCAAACGAGTGCACCGTCTGCGGCGTTGTAACACAGCACCCGCTCTACCTCGGATTCCTCCTCGCCGATCCCTCGGTCGGTCAGATAGACAAGACCTTTCGCGACGGTCGGTCCGCTGTAACCAGAGCCAACCTCGACCGACCACAATCTGGGAAGATTGCCCTGGGGAAGTTCCTCGACGAGATCAGTCTCGGTGAGAACACCGTCACGATTCGCGCCTCGCCACTGTGGGTAGTCATCACCCACGGCGTCCGTATTTTGAATGAGGCAGACTAATAAGAAAATGCAGGAGTAGCAGAATCGTTCTCGTGTCATCAAACGTAACCTTTTGTGGTGTGTCATTGGATGCGTCACATTCATCATAACGGATTCAGGGGGAGGAGCTATTGCCGATTGCACCATCGCCGTTTATCAGGCTAGCAAGAAAAAACCGTAACGCCAAACAAAGTGAATGGATAGAACAACGATCAGATTCCAGAGTAAAAAAAACGTTGTCATGAAAAATACGCTGTAGCGTTTTGGACCAAAGAATAGGTCGAGTAGGAAGAATGAAGCACCTCCTGCCATAAAGATCGAAACGAGCTCCCCGCGAAAGTAGAGATGTGCAATTGCGGCCAAGAGAAGCATGATGCCAATGAGCAGTATCTTCGCCGGCACGTAGCCGATGACAATAGCCGTGCTTCGTCGTCCTGCCTCCCGATCTTCATCGAAGTCCATCAACTGCCCGAATAGGTGGCTCTGCATCGCAAAAATCGCGCCGAATACAATTGCAGGTGTGTTAAGTTGAGGCACATCACATAGCCAGCTTGCCAAGAC
>CAXQOB010000116.1:0-31940 GCA_964225475.1 Candidatus Nitrosopumilus sp.
TTTTGATGACGCCCCTCGAACCAGATGGGAGCTGGCCCGTCACAACGAGATCTTCCACCTCAAAAACCCGAGGGTCAAACTGTTGGTTACTCTTGGTATCAGTGAAAACCTCTTGGGGAAGCACTAACTCCTCCAATGCCTCAAGCGGCGGATCACGGAACAAAAGAAAGCGTCCATTAATCTCAATACTAAGTCGCGGAATCGAAAATTCCTCAAGATTATTAACAACAACTACCTCTGCAGCCACTAATCCGCGCCCGCCGAAGGACTCCACCATTCGATGATCAAGGCTTACCTTTACGGGCAAAGAGGGGCCACCAACGCTTTCTGGGAAAAGTGAATAGACAAGCAAACCCGCAACAACTGATCCGGCAAGACTAAGTAATAATCCGCGCCGTGAAAGACCCAAATTTGGATCTAACGGCTGAAGTTTTGGCTGTACAGCTTGCTCTGTTTGTTCTGTCATTCCTTGTTCCGTATTATTTTATTTAATTCACCGCCTCGCAGAAAACAAAAATGCTTTCGCTCCACATGTTTGCACTTACTCGTTCCCTGCAGGGGCAGTGGTTCAGATTCAAGATGTTCGCATACGCTCAATCTACTCTTAAATCATAATTATGCCCCGCACAGATTTAAATGTCGCAGCCACCACCGCAACACCGAGGCGCACCACAATCACCACCGGGGGACGCCATTGGTAGGCTTTTTGATTTGACCGAAGGAGATGAGGTCAGACTGACGATTTTCCGCGTCCTCTCCGACCCACATGCCTCGCAGGCAAACACGTCGTCCGCAGTTCGAACCAACGCCTCAACAACTTCACCACAGGATCGACACTCATATTCGTAGAGCGGCATGAATTGACCTCTTGTTGCATGTTTTTCGATGCCCACAGTCTAAGCTGCCTTTTGAAAATTTGGAATCGTTCATGCTTAAACACGGACAGCGGCAGACCAGATTCGTACAATCAGCGAGAACGAACCACTGATTCTCCCTTTCACGGCTACCCACAATCATGGATAGCTACCTGCGATGATTATTATGAAGAACCGCACCTCTGACCGAAATCCAACGCTATCAGGTTCTGCGGCACCATCATTGAGCCGAGAAGAAGCTCGGCAGGTTGATGACATCGCGATCAATCAATATCGAATGCCAAGCATTGTCTTGATGGAGAATGCGGGATTTGGGGCGGCACGGATCATCAAGGAACAAGCTCCATCTGGAAAAATTACCATTCTCTGCGGCAGCGGTAATAATGCTGGGGACGGTTATGTCATCGCCCGTCACCTGCAAAATTACGATATGAACGCCGAAGTGGTTTCGCTGGTTTCGGAGGCCCGACTCTCAGGAGACTCAAAAACGAATTTCCTTATCGCAAAAGCGGCAGGCATACCCATTTTTTTCCCCGAGTGCGCCAACAGCTTGTCAGACCGACTTTCGTCAAGTTCGGTGATCATCGACGCGCTGCTGGGGACGGGCGCAACGGGGTCCCCGCGAGGACTCTTCGCTGATGCAATTGTTATGGCAAATCATCTAGCTGCCTATCGATTTGCGATCGACCTTCCGTCTGGCCTCGACTGTGATTCCGGTATTGCAAGTGAGCCTACTTTTTCAGCACATCACACCATCACGTTTGTTGCAGAAAAGATAGGATTCAAAAAAAATAACGCCAACAAATATGTTGGCGTTACTTCGATTGTCGATATTGGGGTTCCCAGAAAGCTACTGGACAACCTTCTCCTCAGCCGAGACTGCCGGGGGCAGTCGTGACTGACTGACGTAAGGAAATTCACCTGTCAAGCCTTCAACCATGAAACCGAGCAAGTCCACCTTCTCTTGGTCAGTCAGGTTCAGAGGCTTCATCTTATCGCTCAGCCACTGGTTTTTGTGCCCGCCCTTATCGTACCAGTCGATCACCTCTTCAAGAGTTTGCTGACTGCCGTCATGCATGTACGGAGGGGATAACGCAACGTTGCGAAGTGTTGGTGTCTTGAAAGCTCCCTTGTCCTTCTCCTCCTTGGTCACCTCAAAACGACCAAGATCTGGTTTAGAGGCCTGCATTCCAACGCCCAGATTGTGATACTGCTCATCCGTAAAATTCGCTCCCGCATGACAAGCGGAGCATTTCGCCTTGTTGAAGAACAGAACCATACCCCGTTGTGCTGATTCACTCATCGGGAACATCTCGGTTTTGGCCTTAATCTCCTCGTACTTCGCTTTCAGCTCTGGTTCCTCATCGAGGTACTCGAGATCCTCTGCAAATTGCTTCTCGAACTTCGCCAGAGCATCGTATGCGTCATAGCCCATTGGACCCGTTACGAGAGCTCTTTCAAATGTGGCAATCGCTTTTCCGATGTTGTCAATGTTTACACCATCTTCGAAAATCCGCTCGAACTGCATGCGATACCCCGCAATCGAACTGACCGTCTTCACACTTGCCTCGTGAGTGTTCCCCATTTCGATTGGGTTGGCGATCGGGCCAACGGCTTGTGCCTCCAACGACGCAGCACGACCATCCCAAAACTGAGCCTTACTCAGAATTCGATTGTAGCTAATCGGTGAATTACGTCCGCCTTGTTGCCCACGTACGCCGACGCCAAATGCGGTCTCCGCGCCATATCCCAACATCGGATCATGACATGATGCGCAAGAGATCGTGTTGTCGCTGGACAAACGCTTGTCGAAATACAACTGACGCCCAAGCTCGATTTTTGCCCGCGTCATCGGGTTATCCTCTGGGATGTAAACATTGCCGGCAGCGGCGCTTAAGCCCTCTGGCAAAGTAACACTCAAAGTGACGTGGTTCTCCGGGTCATCAAGCCAACGATCCAACTCATCATTGGTGAGTAACCCTACCCCGGGTACTCCCGCTGTAAGAGACGGATCTCCCAGCGTGACACTTGATGCATCTTGGGCGGCAGCGAAACCTCCATGAGAAATGACGATCCCCATGGCGATACTGAACAATTTGAGACGCATTTGACCTCTCACACTTGAAAGTAGACTAAATAATGATGATTGAGCGAAAACAACAACTGATGCTTCGACATCGCACCTGTTTTACCAAATCACGGCGCGGTAGGTAGGAGCCATTTTACCGGGCTTCTCCTATCTTTTCCGAAACTTACTTCGACACGGAAACGACCGTCTGTGTCGGTTCTGCTCAACTCCTTCCCCCAGTGGGTCCCAGTGGAGTCGTGATCGGCGAACGCCAGCAACTGTCAAAACCGCATTTCCAAGAGAAATGCAACCCAACAAGACCGCTATTACCCGCCATTTGCGATGATTCCAACAAGATCCGACACTCGCATTTTGATCCTTAGCGAAAACTGGCGAGAAAATGCGGATCGGGGGGGTAAACGTGGAAACTCGGCAAAGCATGCGGCCACATCTCCCGCTGAGCTTTCGCGGGTGTTGCCGTGACGGAGATCAGATTACCTCTTGGCATATTCAGGAGCCATCAGCTACCGGGATTCGCTCAGCAATTTTTCGTCCTGTCACACTCATCGGCAGAGCGTTGATCTCATCGAGAGTCGCAAATCGCCAAGGCTTGGGTGGTCGCTCAGGTTTTCGATGGGAACCATTACATGCGGCAGCATAGACATGCAACTTGATCCGAAATCGTGTTACCGCATGCTTGAGTGTAAGCAGGTCAGCCCCGACATCAAACGGAATTCCTAGCTCAGCACTCAATGCTCGACTCGCCTCCTGAACATTTTGATACGACTGTTCTGTGGTTCTCGGAAAGTCCCATAAGCCCGCCCACCTTCTGCCTTCTGGCAATCGACGTACCAAATACCTCGTCGATGAGTTTGATCGTTGGGATTGATTTTCTCTCACCACGAACGCGTATTCTTCGCGGTCCTCATAGACAAGCTTCTTTACCTTTCCGGGAATCTCCTCCTGCAAACCAAGCAGTCTTGCCTGACAACTTGCTTTGACTGGACACTGACCGCAATTCGGTGAAGTTGGGCGGCAGATTAATGCACCTAGTTCCATCGCACCCTGATTAAACGCCCCCGGGTCCTTCGTTGGCAGCATTACTTCCGCAAATTTCCACAACAGATTGAGTGCTTGTCGATCGGTAACAGGTGATCGACTGGCAATCCATCGACTAAAAACACGCTGAGTGTTTCCCTCGAGGATCGGCAATCGCTGACCGAGCGAAATAGAAAGGATTGCCCCTGCAGTGTATCGGCCAATACCGGGCAAGGCGAGAACGTCTTCGTAGCGAGTTGGGAACTCTCCTCCATGCACCTCCATTATTTTTTGGGATGCAGCATGTAACGACCGTGCACGACGGTAATAACCCAAGCCTTCCCAATGAGTCAAAACTTTCTGCAAATCAGCTTCTGCAAGATCACGCACCGTCGGAAATGAATCCATGAATCGATGGTAATAATCAATCACCGTCGCAACTTGTGTTTGCTGCAACATAATCTCACTTACCCACACCCGATACGGAGTCGGCTCCTGCCGCCATGGTAGGTCACGAGATTCTCTTCGAAACCATCTCAGCAGAGATCGTCGAACCGAGGCTCTCCACGAGGAATCCGTCCATGTATTGACGTGCTCGGGAAGCTCGTTTTTGGATAGCCACGCAGACAGATCCTTAGAAACTTTGCCACATCGATTT
Organism: Candidatus Nitrosopumilus sp.; assembly: GCA_964225475.1. Taxonomy (GTDB): domain Bacteria; phylum Planctomycetota; class Planctomycetia; order Pirellulales; family Pirellulaceae; genus Rubripirellula. The sequence goes on from CAXQOB010000116.1 coordinate 4,640, forward strand.
TTCGTTGCATCGGGCACCATACGGCTGCTCATCATTCCTGGTATCGTCGAAGCTGAAGCTTCAGTACCTTTTCCTCACCAGCACGATCAAAGGCCACCCTTACCTCGTCACCCGGAACATGTTGATTGATTGCTTTTTGTAGATCACGAAAATGCTTGATTTCCGTGTCGTCTACCCTCTTAATAACATCACCGCGAATCAAACCTGCGGCCTCCGCCGCACTACCTTCTTGAATACCAGTGATTTCGCAAACATCGAAGTTATCGATACACATCACACCCAAAAAACCACCTCGCCGGTACTGAATCTGCAGGCCCGGCAACTCTTCGATCAGTTTCTCCGCGCGTTGCTGAGACAAACCCGTTCCCATTAAAATCAATGACGTTCGCAGCGGTATCTCCACAAGAAGATCACCGTGCGTCTCATCAAGTTTGCTGTACTGAAACTCCAACGTGTCAAGTCGCGAAATTGACGAGAGTACTTGAAGTGATTCCGTACTTATGACTGCATCGGCAAGGATCAAAGAAACCAAATCTGGCATCTTTGTGATTTCATTGATGACATCCGCAGTTGCTGCGTCACCCTCGACTCGCGCATTGTCGTAGCCGATCAGCCATTCCAGCCATTGGAGTGCAGCAAGATCTCGGTTCCAATTCTCACCAACCTCGACGAGAAGACGCTGACGGCTCTGCGCGCCGATAGAAAACTCGGAAAGGCCGACAAAGACTCCCGACCGTGCTAAAAACTTTTTTGCCTGTTCACTCCGATATTCTTTAATCTCCGAAAGAGCACCGCGAGCGATGGACGCGGGCCTTCCGATCGCTTGTGTGGACAAAGCTTGTAGCTTTTCAAAAGCCCCACCGTCTTGTCGCGGTGGTGCTGAGATCGCAATTTCAATCATTGCCGCAGCTGCCCGCTCAACCACTTCGAGGTCACCACCCGTGACAGCGTCAGACAAAGCCTGCACAGCAGCAGGTCCCTCTCTTACCAAACGCCGGCTCGCACGCTCACGCCTGAGGTAATTTTCATTTCCCAATTGCTGCACCCAGAAGCTGATACTCTCTTCTTGATCATCGCCGCGAAAATCGGCGGAACCCGTCGAACGCTCCTCCGTTGCCTTCGGTTCCTGCGCAGATACATGCACGAAGGGAGAACACGCCGACGAGCAAACGATGATAACGAGACAGCACACAACGTGATCGCATCGCAGCAAACCGAAGAATTTACCGATAACGGAATGTAACCCGACTGTAGCTGAAGCAGTCATCTGCGACCTCGTCGTAGCTTCGTTGAGTAGCTTCATCAACCATGAAAACCAAAAGAGAGGATTAACCGATACACGTTGCCGCAATCTTACCATGAAATCTAGCACCGACTCATGAGCAAATCTCGAGTCAACGCCGATCAAAAGCCGTCTGCACTCAATTTTGTGGAATCAAAACGGTGTGAGCGGTCAACACATACGAGTTGATATGAGCAGCAGAGCAGTCAAAACGTCAGACGAACGCCCCACACATCTTGCTAGATAGGGTCGACCTGGTTTCGACCGAAGAAAGTATTGGAATCAAACCCGCAATCTTTTAAAAACGCGACCCTGACTGGCCAATCATCGTCGAGAGCCTATCGAGTGTCGGGTTGCGACTGGCGATCCTGATCGCCCGGTGATTGTCCCTACGACTATTCCTAAGCGCGAATTGTCGCCAAGACCTGTCCCGTAGCAACTTGATCACCCACGGCAACGTTCACACTATCAACAACACCATCACAAGGAGAGGCGACTTCCATTTCCATTTTCATCGCTTCCAAGATGAGGACTGGCTCGCCCGATCTCACACGATCACCGGGCTTCGAAAGCAACTTAAAGACGGCACCAGGCATTTGCGAGGTGACTTCTGAAACATCACCACCAGAATTAGACGAACCGGAATCAGAGCCTCCACCGCTCTGTGGCTTGATACCCACTCGATAGACACGCCCCTCAACCGTCACCATATTGCCTTCAAACGCCATAAAGACGTTCTTCCCATCCACCGAGACAACATATTCAGCTGGCTTCCCAGGTTGAGCTGGTGCTGCACTGGTCGGTGAATCAGCTACCGCGTTGGGATCAATCTTGCGAACACCCACCTCGGCATCACCCTTTAAAAAGCGAATACCTTTTTCCTTGCAGGTTGCCGCAATGAAAATATTTTCGTCATTAACCGGAAGACTCTCCTCTTCAAGCACTTTCTTGGCGGCATCAATGCCTTTACTAGGATCAGCATCATTGAGAGTCAGAACTTTTTCTGTGGTAGGCGGCAGACCGAGCTGTTCCTCTGCAAGCTTAACAACCTCTGAATCAGGAGTGACCGGAGTCTTTCCAAAGTAGCCGAGAACCATTTTGCCGTAAGGTTCTGCGATTTTCTTCCAAGGACCGAACATGACGTTATTGAACGCCTGTTGAAAGTAGAATTGTGAGACGGGGGTGACGGAAGTTCCAAAACCACCTTTGCGCACCACGTCGCTCATGGCCAAGATAATTTCAGGATACTTTTCCATGATGCCATTATCACGCAACATCTGCGTGTTAGCAGTCAAAGCACCACCAGGCATTGGACTCCAAGGAATGAGTGGTTCTACCGCCGTCGCCTCCGGTGGTAGGAAGTAATCTCGCATACAGTCTTTGAAAACAGCCTCAGCTTCTCGAACTTTTTCCACATCAATATCGAGTTCGAAATCTGTACCTCGAAGAGCATGCCACATCACTAAAATATCAGGCTGACAGGTTCCACCACTGCACGGGGCCATCGATAAGTCAATGGCGTCAGCACCCGCATCAAGAGCAGCCTTGTTGGCGAGAACACTCACCCCGGCGGTTTCATGTGTATGGAAATGCACAAACGCATCACTGGGTAGAATCTTCCTCGCCTCTCGAATTGTCTCATAGACCTTTGACGGAGTAGCGGTACCTGAGGCGTCCTTGAAGCAGACTGCGTCGAACGGAATATCCGCATCAAGAATTTTTTGCAGGGTGCCAACATAAAACTCAGGGTCGTGGGCTCCCTGACACCCGGGTGGTAATTCCATAAGCGTGACACAAACCTGATGCTTTAAGCCAGCATCCACAATGCATTGGCCGCTATAAATCAAGTTATCAACGTCATTGAGTGCATCGAAATTACGAATGGTGGTCATGCCGTGCTTTTTAAAAAGATCGGCATGCAACTTGATGATGTCACTCGACTGTGAATCCAAACCTACAACGTTTACACCACGCGCGAGCGTCTGGAGATTAGCATCAGGGCCTGCTGTCTCTCGAAACGAATCCATCATGTCAAACGCGTTCTCGTTGCAATAGAAATACAACGACTGAAAACGAGCACCGCCGCCAGCTTCGAACCAAGAGATCCCCGCATTCCGAGCTGCTTCTACAGCCGGCAGGAAGTCATTCGTAAAAACTCTTGCTCCATAAACGGACTGAAAGCCGTCACGGAACGCAGTGCACATGAATTGAATTTTTTTCTTAGACACTTTTGTCGTCTTTCCAAACAGAACTCGGTTTCAAAATACGGCAGGAGATTATTTAGGTCAAAACGGACCAAAGCACACCAGCTGCAATTGCTGAACCAACAACGCCTGCCACGTTGGGAGCCATCGCGTGCATCAAAAGAAAGTTATGCGGGTCTTCCTGTTGACCAACCATCTGAACGACGCGTGCCGAATCAGGAACTGCCGATACCCCAGCTGCACCGACCAAAGGATTGATTTTTTCTTCAAGGAAGAGATTCATGAATTTAGCGAACAGAACACCACCTGCAGTCGCAATTGCGAACGAAAGAGCCCCGAGACCAAAGATCTGTAGGGACTGCGGGGTGAGAAAAGTGTCTGCCTTCGTGCTGGCACCCACGGAGAAGCCCAAAAGAATAGTGACGATGTCAATCATTGCCGTCCGCGCCGTAGCCGCCAAACGCTCAGTCACCAAGCTCTCTTTGAGCAAGTTTCCGAAAAACAACATCCCAAGTAATACGACAGCCCCGGGAGCAATCAACGTTGAAATGAGAAACGCAGCAACCGGAAAAATCATCTTCTCACGCTTGGATACCTTGCGAGGTGGTGACATGCGAATGAGACGCTCTTCCTTGGTTGTCAAAAGACGCATGATCGGTGGCTGGATCACCGGAACCAACGCCATGTAAGAATAGGCAGCGATCGCGATCGCGCCCAAAAGATGCGGAGCGAGCTGCGATGCCAAGAAGATCGCCGTCGGACCGTCAGCTCCACCAATAATTCCAATTGCGCCAGCCTCGGGAAAAGTAAAACCAAGATAGATTGCGCCGAAAAAAGTAAGAAACACGCCAATTTGCGCAGCAGCACCAAGGAGTACCAGCTTGGAATTCGACAACATGGTCGAAAAGTCGGTCATCGCACCGATCCCAAGAAAGATCAAAGGTGGGTAGATCCCCAGACTGACTCCCGCGTACAAGTAACTCAACACGCTACCGGGTGTGAACTGAAGATTGGGAACTAACTCAGCAGAATTGGAATCATCCACCGCCTCATTCACGACTGACTTGAGTGATAGAACCGCTTCACCACCAGCTGCCAAATCCCCAACATCCCAAATACCTGTGAGGCGGTTGAACGAACCTTGTGATGTAGTGACATCCTCGAGCGTCACCCCCTCAGGTAATTGATCAAAAACTGAAATACCCGTTGCGACATCAATCCCCTTGTTCTTAACCGTGACGGTGTAGGTGACGTTGTCGTCAGCTTCAGGAGCAGCGTTGCTAACGGATTGAGTGAGGATCACGTCTGCAGACTGTGTAACCGACCAACTTTCGGTGTCGTACACGCTCATTGGCATTCCGGGAATTGGTATGTTTCCAACCACAGCTCCCATCCCAATGGGCACGAGCAGTAGCGGCTCGTAATCCTTGATGATCGCAAGCGAGATAAAAGTGATCCCAATCACGATCATGATCAGATTCCCGAGCGTCATTGACGCGAACCCGGTGGTCTGAAGAAACTCCGCAAAAATATCCATCGCTAGCTTTCGTCTCGCTTGTTTACTGCTTCCAACGACACAATTGGCTCAGTTACCTTCCTATGACTTGCTATTCGATCCAGCAGAAACCTGCTGCTGAAATTCGGTATGCAAGACATACCCAATCGCCGCCAGTAACTCCAACTCTGCATCCTCGTCATGTTCCTCGTGTGCAATTGGATGATGCTCGTTTGATTCAGGGAGGTACCGTTCAACGATCGCCAGGACCCGAGGCAGGGTCGCGATGAAAACACTGAGGAAAATCAAAACCAAAAAGACAATCAGCAGCCCAACAACTGCGATGATTCCCCCCTCTGACAGACTCTGAGTCTGCAATCCACTCACAGTCTCCTGTGCCAGAAAGGGTTGGAGTGATAGTTTCATTATTTCAATGTCTGTTGATCAGAGAACCAAACTTATGAACGATACGCTTTTCCAGACACTTGCGTCCAAATCTTGCCATCATGCTTCGGCCGGGAGACCGACTCAGCGAGAAAAATGGAGATTAAAGGAAACCGCTCAATCACTCCTTGCAAAGGTTCCCCGGAAGGGCTTGGCCTGAGCAGACTGAACCAATTCCTCCAACCACTCGCAGGAGCCCACCTATTTTGGTGTGCTAGAAATGCTGATTTGCCCCAAAACACCGTGTATGTCGAACGCTCAAGATTAAAGAGATTCAAGATTCACGCGTCTTGCGGTTAGGCAAGATAATATCTCGTCAACGGGAACTCTTCATCCCCCGACTGACGGTTAATGGCAGAATTCTTTTCCACAGACCGGTCAACAAGCCCATCTAAACCGCGTTACACAACGCGTCCTCGATTGGAACGGACTCACTTTCCTCACTTATTTGGGAACTTTCTCCGGTTAAGCAACTTTTGCCTCTCTCTCGTCATCCCAAACCGGCGCTCGATCACTCTGCGAAGAACACTCTCGGGATGACAAAAATCACCATGACCTCCGAGTAAAACTAGGGAGACTTCGAGTGAAATTGGACAAGAGGGTAAGAGATTCCCTATTCAGCTAATCTCCGAGCGAAGCGATTTTGCACGCTTTGAAGTGGTCAAGAAAATAAGGGAGCGGCGTGTAATTGATTAACGCATTCTTAAATGCATCAGCTTAAATGGCGAGACAGATCGTCGAGGCAAACAAACCGCCAACCCCGACGACACTGACTCTGAGAGCACCTTTCAATGATCCTGAGAAATCACTGGAGGGATCCTGAGAAATCATTGGAGGTGGACTAAACCTCGGAGAGTTCCGGTACCTTGTACCCCGGATTGTTTTCATCCTTCAATAACGCGTTCGCCTCGTCTGCGTGGTCCCCCGTGTGTAATTCTGTCTTCGGGTCAAAGGTTAGCCACGGACCCACTGTGTACTTTTCCTTGTCCTCAGGAAGTCCCACGCCATCACGCATCACTTCATGAAGCTTCATGAAGTGTTCTGCAGCATCCGTGTTATCGCCGAAGGAACCTGCTTTGGCATTGAAAGGAACCTCCTCCCCAAGTCGGTAAGAGTTATTCATGAGATGCCCGAGCACGCATCCGTAGTGTGCATCCATGACATTCCCATTAGCCATGCTCGGATCACCGGCTCTCACTGCTGCAATAAAGGCTCCCCAGTTCCCACCGGGAGTGACTTTGCCACGAGGCACCTTTAGCGGTTCTGCTTTGGAAGCGCCCGGACGCAGAATCTGATAATTACCCTCTCCGAAAATCTTGCTGCCATCCTCCAAGTAGTACTCGTTAAATACCTGACGCTTGTAGTCCTTGTAGTTCACGTTGCGCACGTTGAACATGACCTGCTGACCGTTTGGAAACTCAGCAAGTCCAAACATGGTGTTGGGTGTCTCACCTTGATCATTCCAAGAGAAACGACCACCGATCGCCATCACACGCACTGGATGTGTCTGATCTGGATTGAGCGCCCAACGAGCAACATCAAGCTGGTGGGTCCCCTGATTATTTAAATCACCATTCCCGGTTTTCCAGAACCAATGCCAATCGTACGGATGATAATTGGCATGAAAATCACTAATCACTGCGGGGCCCTTCCAAAGGTCCCAATCCAAGTTCGCCGGCGGTGGACCAATCGGTTCATGCCCAATTGAACCACGCGGCTTGCAGCAGTAACCGTAGGAAATTTTCAGCGGCGGCAGATCACCCCGATGTAATGCTTCATGCAGTCCTGCAATTCCAGCATCACTACGACGCTGAGTGCCATGCTGAATGACCACCCCGTATTTTTTTTGTGCTTCGACGGCGATTCGCCCCTCACCCACGTCATGACTCATGGGCTTTTCGACGTATACATGTTTACCCGCCTGCGCCGCCCAGATCGTCATCAAAGAGTGCCAATGATTCGGTGTTGCAATGGAGATCGCATCGACTGTCGGATCTTCGAGTACCTTTCGAATATCCGTTTCGTCCTTCGTTGCAAACTTCCCCTCCGACCGCTTCTCGAGCCCACTCATCGCTCTCGCACGCACGCGATCGTCCGGATCAACCACATAAGCAACCTCAACATTTGATTGCCCCAGCCACCCGCTTAGGTGTGATTGCCCTCGACCATTCAGACCAGCAACCGCAACTCGCACTCGTTCACTTGCACCATTGACCTGACCGGATGCACGCGTACCAGTGATCAGAAAAGATCCACCCACCGCGGATGTGGACTTCAGGAAGCTACGACGGTTTGCAACTTGATTCATGGCGATTTGGCCCCATTTAATAGCGAAGCGAACGTAAAAGTGCCTGGGAAGACGATTTGGACCGATCACAATCGATGCTCATCGTTGGAAAGCGACCGGCCCCGTCAAAGGGTCAGTACTCCACTGACGAGGATTGATCGGCCGCCGTCCCGGGACACCTCCAATATAATGCTTCTTTGACTTCGTCACATGGAAATGCCTCGCGGATTTGGTCTCTCGCAGCAGACTTTGTTTTTTTGGCCTCATTCAGCTCAGCAGCGTGTGCCCTGATGAGGCGTTTTGTTCACCGCCTGATTGATCAGTTTTTCAGACGATTCAATCAAACGATTCAAGTTAGTGCATAGGAAAAAGTCTGCCTATTCCTGCATCTCTGATCTCAGGAAAGCACGTTATCTCCGATGAACACGGAAAAGAGACCCGATCCTCAGGTAATCCCATACCAGTTGAGCCCACGGCCAAAGCTGATTTTACAAGACTGCGAAATCTTGAGAGACAGACAGATGACTGCAAACTGAAATGAACATACAATCCGCTTAAACCGGCTCGATTGATGCCTGAGGTTGGAAGAACACAAACGCGAATCACATTGCTCCCAATGGCCAAGAAAAAAAAGAAAACCGAGACGGAATCCACCAAAAGCCAAGATCTATCAGAGAATGACCCACTTAATTTTGAAGAATCACTTTCTGAAGTTGAATCCATTGTCAGCCAGCTAGAAAGTGGCAGTCTCGGTCTCTCTGAGTCCCTAGAGCAATACGAGACAGGAATTCGCCAACTGAAACGTTGCCACGAATTGCTGGATGCGGCGGAGCAGAGAGTGAGTGTTCTCGCTGGGTTTGATGTCGATGGCAATCCCATTGTTAGCCCCCTTTCGGACGAAGATTCAGGAAGAGGAACGAGCCGTAAGGCAAACACTCGGGGAAAGGCTAAGAGCAAAAAACAACCGACGACAGAGCAAACCAACGTTGACAATTCTGATGGAAGCGAATCACCAGAATCCGATGAGCAACTGTTTTAAAGCACTCCGACCAACCGTTTCAGAGCAGTCTGGGAGTAAGAGCGAATTCAAGGTCGCTTCGCTAACAGGGACTTCGACTCCCCGGTGAATTGCGATTCCACTAGACTTAGGTCTGGTTCGAGAAGTAGGTTCCATTTAGGCAGCCAGATTGTGAATGCCCATCCTGTTAATCCTCCCAAAACCGGCTCGAGAGACTCGAACGGGTTCAACGAATTCAAGCCGTTCATTGAGACGGCGCTGGATTCGGCTTGTCAATTTGCGCCGGGCTGTCCGGCGAGGCTGGCCGAAGCGATGCGTTACGCAGTACTGGCACCCGGAAAACGACTCCGCCCTGCACTCGCGATGATGGCGGCAGAGGCTTGCGGAGCAGACCCTCTTGATGCAATCCCGGGCGCGGTCGCGGTGGAGATGATTCACGCCTATTCTTTGATCCACGATGACCTTCCCGCGATGGACGACGACGACCTCAGACGCGGTCGACCGACTTGCCATATCAAATTTGACGAAGCGACTGCGATTTTAGCTGGGGATGCGTTGATCGCAGAAGCCTTCTCCCATCTGTCCGACAAGATCAAAAATCCTGAATTGGCGATAGAAGCGATCCGCACACTCGGCCACGCTGCGGGTTCCTCTCGCTTGGTCGGCGGACAAATGGAAGATCTGGCCGCTGAAAATCGCTTTTCATCAGAGAAAAATGCCGAGGATGGAAGTCAATGCAAACAGCGGGCTCAGGAACATTTGGAGTCGATTCACCAGCGTAAAACGGGAGCACTCATCGCTGCATCGTTGGATCTTGGAGCACTTTTGGGCGGCGGCTCCAAAATTGAACGAGATGCCCTCGCAAAGTACGCAAAGTCGGTTGGTCTCGCTTTTCAGGTCGTCGATGACCTGCTCGATTTCACGTCTGATGCCAAATTACTGGGAAAAAGGACTGGGAAAGATGCCGTGAAGGGAAAACTGACCTATCCGAGCTTGCTGGGCATTGATGGAGCAAAAAAACACGCAGAAGCTCTAATCCAAACCGCTCATGAGGCAATTAGCGTTTTCGGTGAACGGAAGTCGCGGTTATCATGGATGGCGAACTATGTTCTGGAGAGGCAGCATTGAACGACCCCAATCACAGTACCGACAAGCACCATCACCCGCTCGGTCAGCACCCGATGCTGGCAGCTTTAGAGGATGCTGAACCTCTGAAAACGTTCTCGCCGAACCAACTGAAAGCAGTTGCCGCGGAAATCCGTGATGTGTTGTGTAACTTGCTCGCGACACGCACCGCCCACTTTGCATCGAACCTGGGAGTGGTGGAACTCTGCCTCGCTCTCCACAGTGAATTCGATTTTCGGAAAGATCGTCTGATTTGGGACACCGGCCATCAAATCTACCCACACAAACTGGTCACGGGGCGGTACCACGACTTTTCGGGGATTCGCACTCAAGGCGGGTTAATGGGCTACCCAAATCCCAATGAAAGTCCCTATGACCTCTTCATGACCGGTCACGCTGGTAGTAGCGTCAGCACTGCAGTGGGTTTACGAAGCGGAGATATTCTCTCCGGCGAAGAGCAGCGACGCACGGTGGCTGTGATCGGTGACGGCGCGTTTCCAAGCGGGATCGTCTTCGAGGCCATGAATAACGCGGGTGACTTGAGAGATGATCTGACGATCGTTCTCAATGACAATAAAATGTCGATTTGCCCTCGAGTAGGATCCGTTGCCACCTACCTAGATCGCCTTCGGGACAATCCATTTTACACGGGGCTGAAAAGTGAAGTCGTTCGACTGCTAGAGCGAGTTCCCATGTTTGGCGATCCGGCGGAAAGGTTTCTTGCGCAAACCAAGGAAGCCGTCAAAGCTGGATTCCTCGGTGGCATGCTATTTGAAGAGCTGAACATTCGCTACATGGGTCCCATCGACGGACACGATATCAGCTTGATGCGAAAGTACCTCGCGATGACGCGGGAAATGCGAGGACCTGTGCTTCTTCATGTCGTGACGGAGAAGGGACATGGGTACAAGCCAGCTGCAGAGAATCCCGTGTACTTCCACACTCCACCCGCATTCCAAGATGAGAACGGAAAAGCGGTTCCGAAGAAAAGTGAAGGCCTCCCTCCGTTCACGCAACATGCGAGAGATGCGATCCGAGATCAGATGGCTGCAGATAACCGGGTGACGGTCATTACTGCAGCAATGTGTCAAGGCAACAAGCTTGAACCGGTACGTGAGCAGTTTCCAAAACAGTTCTTTGATGTTGGCATCTGCGAATCACATGCGGTGGCGTTTGCAGCGGGGCAATGCAAAGCGGGCTCGCGCCCAATTGTCGATATATACAGTACCTTCCTGCAGCGAAGCTTTGACCAAATCTTCCAGGAGGTCGCCCTACAAGATCTCCCTGTCGTCTTCATGCTTGATCGTGCTGGCCTCACGGGCCCCGACGGCCCAACACATCATGGGTTATTTGATATTAGCTACATGCGACTCTTCCCCAATATGGTCTGCATGGCTCCTGCATACGCGTCTGAACTACAACTCATGCTCGATTTTGCGATCAAACATGAACACCCAACAAGCATCCGATACCCGAAGGCCTCGGCCTTACAAACAGAACACACACCCGATCCAATCAAATTGGGTAAGAGCGAGATCCTTCGACAAGGCGTTGACGGCACAATCATTGCATATGGGGCGATGCTAGAAAACGCACTTGATGCTGCGGAACTGCTAGAAGGTGAAATGGACATTACGGTGATCAATGCACGATTCGTGAAACCCATTGATGGAGAGATGGTGCGACAATCACTTAGTGGTGGCCAATTCGTTATCACGCTCGAGGAGGGAACCCAACTCGGTGGTTTCGGTTCAGCATTTCTAGAGAGCGCAGCTCAGCAAGGACTCGACACTCGTTCTGTTGAAGTACTCGCACTTCCCGACGACTTCATTGAACATGGTGATCGAAGCGACTTATTGGATCAGCATGGACTAAGTGCTCAGGCTATCGCATCCGCATGCCGAGAAAAGGTAGCGAATCAGATTCAATAGATTGTTCGGCTGTCATCCGCCAAATCAACACGCACCACGAGTCTTCTTGGGATCCAAATCAACCTCTTGGGAAATCTCAACGCAGCATCTTGAAGAGTTACAACCTGGTAACACCACTTACTCAATTAAAGAAGTCGGCGTCCAATCGCATAAAGGTTTTTCCTGATCATGGAATCCAAGTCAACGCCACAGTGGATGCTCGACTCTCAGCGAAGACCCCGCGTTGTCATTCTTGGGGCACCAAACCGGCAGCGGGTTGAAACAGAGCTACAGCGACTTCGCCCGGCAATTGCCAGCCACGCTGAAATCGTTGCAGAAGATCTTGCATTTGAGTATTCCTTTGAAGAAGGAAAACAGGACCTTGTGATTGTCCTAGGCGGCGATGGATCTATCTTGCAAGCAGCTCGCCAGATGGGACGAAATCAGACCCCGGTTTTGGGCATTAATTGTGGACGCCTCGGTTTTCTCGCCGATCTATCACCGAATGACTTCTTGGAAACATGGCCAAGATTAGTAGAAGGTGCGTTTGAAATTGTCGATCACTTGATGCTTCGAACAAGCCACATTCAGGAGGGTCGGGTGGTTGCAGAGCAACTCGCGTTGAATGAAGCAGCGGTTTTAGGTGGTCCTCCTTACCAGATCCTTGACATCGACCTTTATGCCGATGGTCATCTTGCAACTCGATATCGGTGCGATGGTTTGATTGTTGCAACTCCCGTCGGATCAACAGCTCAGAATCTCTCTGCGGGTGGACCGATACTAAGAAGGCACCTACAGGCGATTGTTCTTTCCCCCATCAGCCCTCACACCTTGACGTATCGACCGCTGGTTGATTCGGCAGACACGCGTCTTGAGTTAACGGTCAATGAACCGAATGAATCCACAAGCATCGTGGTCGACGGAAGGGTTTTAGGAAAAATACTGCCCGGAGATCGAGTAAAAATACAGCGAGCCGACCAAACCTTTCAAATGCTATCGATACGTGGTCGCGACGACTACCGCGTTTTACGCGAAAAACTTGGTTGGGGCGGCTCGGTGCCCACGACGCTTTAAAGCTCTCTTCCGCCTCAGATTCCGTGCACTCTGCAACCATGCCATCAAAAGGCCAAACCCCGCCGAGACCCGCCCTCGGCGAAATCTCTATTGCCGTGAAACGAGCGATCTGACAACCTCTCACCTCGTGAAACTCATTTCGGCTCGGAAGCGGGGAGATAGCTTCGTGACTCGTCTAAACGTCATTTTTTTGTTCGCCCTATCATTCATTGCGCTGAGTCTGATCGCGGTCAGCAACGCCGAACAAGTTACTCCGACAGACACCTACCTCTTGCGTTATAAGATGAAGACCGGAGAGCAGTTGCACTATGAAGTGACGCACGCTGCAAAAACCAAGACAAGGATTCAGGGCGAAGAGGAGATTTCGCAGGTACACACCACAACACAAAGACACTGGAATATCATCGAGACAAAGGATAAGACTTTTAAATTCGAGCACGTACTCGATGCAGTCGCGATGACCCAACAACAGGGTCAACAGAGTGAGCTTCGCTGGGATAGCCAGAAAGATCCTGAAGCACCAAAAATCTTTGGCCGAATTGCTCAGCAGATTGGCCAACCACTTTCGACCATCACCGCAAATGAAAACGGTAAGGAATTAGAACGAGAGGCAGACGCCGGAACGAAAACATCATTAGGAATGGGTTCACTAACCCTCAGCTTTCCAGAGACTCCGGTAAAAATCGGAGAATCTTGGTCAACTCCTCATGAGATTCGCGCGAGAACCGATGACGGGTCGGTCAAGCTAATCAAAATCCGACAGCTTTATACCTTAGAGAAAGTGCAAACCGGCGTTGCACTCCTACGAGTCCGCAGCCAACCCTTAACGCCTATCAATGAAGAATCCGTCAAAGCTCAGGTTGTTCAACAACTTAGCAACGGAATTATCCGATTTGACATAGATGCCGGTCACATGCTCAGCAAACAACTTGACTGGGATGAAACCGTGATTGGTTTTCAGGGAGCGAACAGTCTCATGGAATATCGTGCGAGATTCAGCGAACGACTTGTCAGTAATTCACTTCAATCGCTTCAACGCTGATAACGGTTCCCAATGAATCACGATGCAATCGCGGACCGATTCGACTCGACCACTCTACTGCGGTGAGCGAATTGCGACACCCAAATAATCCCCGAAATTGCCGCGATTTGTAGACTTGCAAAAGCCAGCGGAGGTAACGCTCGAACGCTTTGCAAAAAATGCCCGAGCCAATAATCCTCTTGCTCTCGCTGCTGGGCAATCAGCTCGGCGAGATGCGGTTTAGGTTTCCATGTGGAGGTGTGCTCCCACCCATTCACCGTCCTCCTCCAACCATTTGGCTCAATTGCGGTGGTTGGAGCGTGAGCCTGAACAACAAATTCCGAGAAAATCCCCGCAACGGATGGGCCCTCTGCGTCTTCCCTACCCAAGGCTTTTGACATTCGTGGACGTTGCAGTTGGTGATCTGCACTCTCCTCTGACTCAAGGCGCGACTGCAATGAGAAAGTTCGCGTAGTGGCAACTGGATCCTCCAGCTCGCTAACCATGGACCCACGAAGCATCCATGCACCAAGTCCAGCGGCTGCGATGCAACAAAACAAAAGTAGATGAGGTCGAAAGAAAATCAGCATTGAATGAAAAACAAGTGGAAACAAACATCCCTGCAAGGCTCTCGATACGCTGCGGTGCAAATTTGATTCCCTTTTCTGAAGTAAACCAAATAATCGACGCCTAACACCTTGATAAAGCAAACCTGATCAAAACACGTAGCCAACAAGTTCGCGAATTTCGTTAACTGATGATGTCAAAAAACAACACCGGGACGCGCAGGTGTTGCGTTTTCACATCATCCATGGAAAACAATCAGAGGCAATGCATCGAATAGTTGCGTCGGCTTCGGGACTCATGATTGAACACCCGAAGTAGCTCTGATGATGAAGGCCTTTTTATAAAGAAGACTTGAGCATGAGTAATCTCTCAAGCCTTCCTCAGTCGTGGGCACCCGCGGAATTGAAGGCTTGAGTGTGGTTCAACCTCTAAAGATGAATTGTCGATTTTTATCAGAATTCAGATTTAATAGATTGCAGCGAGTTTTGTAAGCTATCCTTAACGCGTCGCGAGAGAGAACCGATCGCCGATTGAATCCAAATAGATACACGAGTCGCTATCGCTCGCCGAGATTAAATCACCGAGTCTTCGGCGAGCGAGGCGACTCATCGGTCAGCTAAACACCGTTAACAGACTTCTGCATCTCCCACGATGAGACGCTGTCATTCTCATAGGTGACGATTGCTTAATGAGTGATCAAGCACTGCTTAACCGATCCCACCCTATTACTGCCCGTGAAACCTTGACAAACAGGTTTCAAACCTGACGGCATGGATCAAAGCGTCGAAAGCAGAAACACCCGCGTTGGATAAAAAAAACCTGAAGCATGCACGAAGGCTTGCCACAGGTTTTTATTGAAATCCGGAACACGATATGGATCGTGCCATTCAGTTACCACTTGATTCAATCAAAACAGCAATCAGTAAACAAATGATTGTTCGATTAAGTAATAAATAGAATGGCTTTATTTGTGGATGTTATGACAAGCTTTACAGTTCGCTGCTTTCTTCAACATCTCACCGGCATTCTCTTCGCCATTCAAGACCGCTTTACTTGACTTAACCAGCGCAGAGGTCAATTTCTTCCAACTTTCAGCATCGCCCTTCTTCACTGGATTCTTTCCGAGTGAAACAAGCATTTCATGCAGTTTCTTTTGCTCTTCTTTGGAGGCACTGCCACTGGCAACCTTCTTCAGTAGATCGCCCTTGAACGCTGTCTTCATAATTACTTTGGTGGAGTACTTTGAACCCTCAGTATCTTCCGCTCGGACCGGGATACATAGGAAGCTTGCCGGTATCGCGACTGCAACCGCCATAAACAATAACTTTTTCAACATTAAAATCTCACATTTAATATTAACGCGTGCCAACATCCTCCGGACCGTCCGAAGATGTGCAGCTAAACATAGGGAACTGAGAGGCAAGAAGCCAGAAAAACTAGGCAGTTTGAATCGGGTTAGCGAAAAACGATCCAAAGACCCACCCGTTTAGTGGAAACGACGAACTTCACTAGGGAAAATGCTTGGTGAAAATCAAGGGAAGCAATGCAAGCTCGACACCATAATCCAAGCGATCACGGCCATCGGCAAAGCCAAATCCTGTTAGGACGCTCAACGCTGGGTGATCCATGGACCAGGGTTTCACTTCCTATAACTCTTGAGTGATCAGCGGTTGGAGCGATCTGATAATCACGCTGCTTTTCGTTTAGAGACCGCTAAGAGATTATCAGTGATTAAAATATCGAACAAAACGTATTGGAGACGTGTTTGACAATGCGAGAGACCAACAGCGGTTTGTGCAAATAAGTACAATAGGCCGATCGGACAATACCCGCCCATTCGATTCCATGGGGACTCATTGATAAACCCGTTACTGAGTGCTCAAAAACACCTTCCAAAGTAGGCAACCTCACAATCATGAGAAATGATTCGGATACCCCGTCGCTGACTGACGTACCAACGAAAACTCCACAGGCCTCGAACTCATCAAAACTTAATCGTCGTCGATTCAATCAACACGTGGGCGGTGCAATCGGAGCATTATCGGGATTTCATTTCCTACCTGCACTTGCTGACAAGAAATTGGAAAAACCAACTGTTGCCGGCATTGGAATCGGGGGCAAGGGAGTCGCTGATTTGGCGGGAGCATCGGCTGCCGGATTTGACGTAATCGCGTTGGTTGATGTTTTCGACACCAAACGATTCTCTAGCAATGATCGAAGAGTGAAACGCATCCACGAGTCTCGAGAGAAGTACGCCCAAGCAAGCTTCTTCGAAGACTATCGAGAAATGCTCAGCGAGATGGGAGATAAAGTTGACGCGGTTACTGTCTCAACACCGGACCACCATCACTACCACGCATCCGCACTCGCAATGAACGCTGGTAAACATGTTTATTGCCAAAAACCATTGACACATGGAATCTGGGAAGCTCGGGCTCTTCGAGAAATTGCAGAAAAAACCGGTGTTAAAACACAGATGGGCAATCAAGCTCACGCCAACGATCATATGCGTCGGTGCGTTGAACTGATTCGCGCCGGAGTGATTGGTAAAGTCAAGGAAATCCACGCCTGGACAAATCGACCAATCTGGCCTCAAGGTTTCAAAACAACTCCGAAGGCACAAACCATTCCTGAGGGCATCAACTGGGAACAGTGGATTGGTCCAGCTCCATGGGTCGACTACAGCCCTTTAATCGCTCCGTTCGCATGGAGAGGCTGGTGGAATTATGGCACGGGCGCACTTGGAGACATGGCATGCCACATCATGGATATGGGTTACTGGGCGATGCAACCAAGTACCGGTAATCGCCTCTCGCCAAGCAACGTTGTAGCAAAACAGCAAGGAGCGACCGACTTATCACCGCCAATCAATTCAATCATCACGTGGCAGTTCGACCAGTCACCTTACGCTTCCAAGGATGGATTTAAGTTTCATTGGTATGACGGCTACGTCAACGCAAGGTTCGATAGAGATTCTTGGCAACTGAAGAAAGAGTCTGAGGAGTATAATCACCCAGGTCCTGACGTCCTCGAGGGTTTGAATTTCAAACACTACGGAAGCGTTATCGAAGGCGAAGAAGGAAAACTTTTCTTCAATCGACTCAAAAAGAATTGGGTCTTAAAGACATCACACCACATCGATGAATTCGAATGGCCAGCTCCTTCTATCAATCGAGCTCGAGATGAAAACAACTACAAAGAATGGATGGATGCGATCACAGGTAAAATTGACCAGAGTGAATCTAATTTTTCTCTTGCTGGGCCTATGACGGAGACCATCTTGCTTGGGGTTCTCGCACAAAGGCATCCAAATCAAAAACTTGCTTGGGACTCAAAGAAATTGCAAGTCGTTGGACAACCGCAGCTTTCCAGTTGGATCAAGCGGGAATATCGCGACGGTTGGAAGGTGTAAGCAATTCGCCAACGCCCCTCGTCAAGCACAAGAGCTGTAAAGCACAAGATCTTCCAACTACAGTTTTGGGCGATCTTGTCGCAGGAAGTCGTTCACACTATTCACTTCCCTCGGACGTGGCTCGGGTGTCCACCAAGACCTCCAGAAACCAGGTTCATCCCGATTGACGCGATGTGATTTTGAACGACCAGCATCGGGAAATAGCTTCATCGGGTTATAGCGAGCAGGGTTAAGAATTTCTTTCGTCTTTCCCCAGCCCTTTGATGCACCAGCGGAAACCTGATCGAAGAAACTCGGCTCAGAAGCCTTGCTAGCAGGCAGCTTATCCTGGCTCGATGTCGCGGTTCGGAAACTGGGAACGCGCCAATTCAGTGGGTTTAGCCCGTTCGTAAAACGCTCTAGCCGACTCGGTGCCGCAGTTTCCTGCGCTTGTAACTGAGTTGACTGAGCGAAAACGATCAAATAGATGGTTAGTACGCCAACCCTTGGTAACATTTGTTTCACTGCCATCAAATGATCCATCCAAATTCCGAATTACCCGAGAATCTGAGTCCGTCGATTTCTTGGTAAGACTCAATGAAAGCTCTTTTATTACCCGACCAGTCACCTCTAGAGCCAACAAGAAGAAGCACCTCGCACGGATCTTCGACTAATCTTGAAACCAGCTATCTCAAGTTTTCCGCCACCACGGCAAGGCCACTTTTCAATGAAGCCAATCCAATCATTTGAGATTCGTGATGTAGCATGCCAGCCCAAAGTGGCACAGCGACCTTAAAAAGGGAGTAAAGTAGCGTCTGTACACCTCAAAAGTCATTTCAATCCTTCGGGTGATAGGAATCCATCTCCCCATCCTCTTACTTGCGTTATTCAGAAGTTATCAAGGCACTCAAAGCATGCAGTACAAGCGCATTTGTTATTTCGCTGCGATGGTGTTTATCACGTATTTCATCGACAGAGAGGCCTTGGTCGGGAAGTGTGAAGCACAGAACCCAATCGAACCGCCCATCGCTCCCGTTTCACGAGATGAGTTACCGAGCATTAGAGACGCTATTGAAGCGCATCTCGGCTACGTAACGGATTACTGCTTGGACGAATATGGAGAAAAAGAGACGGGACTCTGGCTGGGCAGGATTGACATCAGAACCTCCAAATTGGCGAACAGAAAAACGCCCGTTACGAAAAACAAAAAAAGTGAATTCTGGGGAAGATCGAATCTTTATCTTGATCAACCAACCATGGTAGCCGCTCTTGAATTTGGCCGATTAACCGGCTGTAAATGTTATCAAGAATCAATCACTCGGTACCTACAAGACCAAGCAAGAACAGTATCCGCTGATGTCATCAACCCGTATTACGAAGGTTTAAACCGTGACTATGATCTAATCGCTGACAAATTTGTCGCGAGCGAGGAACATCATTTGCTAAGGTTTTTCGTACCGGCTTGGGAGATCTTTTTTTACGAATCAAAAGATTTTACTGTTCGTGCCATTGATGAGCTTTCTGAATCATCAATGGTACTGATTGAGAAGATTTTGGCAGAGAAAAAAAAAGGGGCCTATGAACACCAAGTTTTCACTAAATCGATTTGTGACCGCTCCATTGCATTATCTTCCATCACCTGGTTAGCAGAGAATGTCGACAACGTGTCCCCTAACATTCAGAAGCGGGCAGAGAAGATTGTCTTGCATTCCTTGAAACAAAGACAACGGTTTGAAACCCTCTCCTCTCGGGCACTCACGGTTTGGATCAATGCCCTTATAACCATGCAGCGATCAAGCAAACTAAAAACAAATGAAAAGGCGCTTATTTCATTCTTGCCGATATTTGCCTCTAACCCGCCTGAAGGCCTAGCAAGATCGCTTGATGTAGTCTTGCATGAACACGCAGCACCCGACTCAACTCAAAAACCAGCAGATCAAATTGATCGATCGCTTATAGATATTCTCGCGTACGGAGAAACATGTATTCGTGCATGGGGAATCTCCAATGATCCATCATTTCTTAAACAAGCAGGCTCGTGTGCTGATTGGGTTGCAACTCTCTTGGAGAATCAATCAATTTCATTAAAGAACGCAGAATCATATGGACGGGTCATTCATTTCCTTACACTCTATTCACAGCATTCTGAGCACAAGCAATACCATGCCTTAGCATCGGAGGTGGGCCAAGAAGCAATGGAGTTGTTCTACGAGCCAAGGATGGGAATGTTCAGGAGTCGTCCAGATATTGACGAATGCGATGCGAGAGATGGCCCAGGATTCCTACTGTTGGGATTGCTGACCCTTCTTGGAAACGATCCCACAGACAGCAGTGCTTTGATTTTCTAGTCAAAGACGGGAATGAGATCACTTCGCAGAGTATTCACCCCAAAGTTAATAATCAGATCCGTCTCTGTGCTAATGAATTAATACAAGGAAGCGATCAATGCAGCTGCATATCAAAGCAGATGGTGTTCCAATCTATCGACAAATCAGCAATCAGATCCGCTACCGTATTCTTTCGAAACAGCTAGAGGTGGGTGTAGAGTTACCTTCCATTCGCATCTTCGCCGAAACGCTTCGAGTCAATCCAAATACCGTAGCACGTGCCTTCCGTGAACTCGAAAATGACGGATTCGTGGAAAAACACCATGCAAGAGCCACCTATGTCTCAAAGCTTGAAAGCAGCCAAACGAATGTCCAGCGGATGAAGCAACTCCAGCCGCACCTTGACGCGATTCTCCTCCAATCCAAGCAGCTTGGATTTTCCCTTGCTCAACTTCAATCGCAAATAACCGAGCGGGAAGCATTCCTTAGCAACTCAACGCCGCAAGCTGAGGAGAGTCGCATTGCCGATTGAAACCGAAAGTGATCTAGCAGTTGAAGTCAGCGGCCTCGAAAGGCATTTCCAGGGCAAACCTGCGTTACAAGCGATCGACCTATCAATCCCCAAAGGCACCATTCAGGGACTAGTTGGCCTCAATGGTGCCGGCAAAACAACGCTGATCAGGCACCTGATCGGCGCATTAAAGCCAGAATGTGGACAGGTGTCGGTTCTGGGAAAAGACCCGATTAAGGACCCCGAGGGAGTCTTGAAGCAAGTCGGGTACATGACTGAGGAAGATTCCCTACCCAAATGGATGAGGGTAGGCGAAATGATCAACTTCTGTCGAGCGATTTACCCAACTTGGGATCAGCGGTATGCGACTGAATTAATGGATATGTTTTCGCTCTCCGTCGGAACGAAACTCAATGGATTGTCCAAAGGTCAAAGAGCCAGAGTTGGCTTATTGACGGCGATCGCACACCGGCCACTTCTATTGATACTCGATGAACCGAGCAGTGGACTTGATCCACTTGCTCGCAGCGACATTCTCGAGGCAATCATTCGAACCATCAGCGATGAGGGAAGAACAGTATTATTCTCCAGTCATCTCCTCGATGAGGTGGATCGAGTCTGCGATCAAATCTCGCTTCTACATGATGGAACAATCCTCGATACCCTGAAACTTCAAGAACGAGAGAGTCAGTACTGCGAATTAATCTACAAAATGCCTGACGCATGGGTAGCACCGCCTGATAATGAATCCTACTTCGGCTGGCGACGAATCGGCGAGGAATGGTCGGTGGTGACAACGAACTCGGATGGAGAATCAACACCGCCGTTTATCGAGGCCAGACTCATTCAAAAAATCCCAGTTTCTTTGGAACGTTGGTTTGAAGCAAAGGTCACAAGTGCGTCTGCATTGAAGGCCCCGGGCACCCGTTCTGTCGGAGCATCCGCCAATGCCTGAAGTCCTCGCGCTCGCAAGTTTATCCATCAAACGCCACCAAACTTTAATGAGTGTGATGGTCAGTTTGATATTGCTTGGCCTCGTGGGAACATTGATTACGTTGCGATGGTTCGGGGAGGAGATCGGAATTGCTGTGGGAGGTTACTCACTCTTCTTCACGCTACTACCCTCAGGTGTAGCGGGGATCCTGCTATTTGACTACGGCCTCGACCAAGACCTGAGCCACCATGACAGTGGATGCAGTCACTGGGTACTTCGCTTGCCAATCCAAACGTGGAAAATCGCTGCGGTGCCAATCATCTTCAAGTCCGCGTGGATCTCGTTGATTTGGCTTGCGTTTGCATTTTCAGTGCAACCTCACACGGAGGAAAGGCTCCCGATTGTCCTACCATGTCTCTCACTCTCTGGAGTTCTTATCTGGATCATGGTTTTGTCTTGGCGCCCCTTTACCTCGGGGCGTCACAAGACATTGGCACTCATCGCGGCATTGCCAATATCTTATGTCGTGATTGCTGGGGGATTTGTGGCACCTTCGATTGAAAATGAGACATGGCAACCCCACGCAGTCTGGGCGATCAGGACAACCACAATCCTTTTCTATGGAGCCGCGGTTTTAAGCTTGATTCACGCCACCCACCTAGCTCGCACATCACCCGATGGCATGCGATCAAAACCGGAGCACCTTGAAAGCAGCGTGACGCACAAGCTCCAACAGTCAGCAACCAGAGAGAGAAATGAACGAATAGCTTATGCGACTGAAAAGCCAACCACCTCTATCAGAACAGTGATCTGGCACGACTCACTCTTCATAAGAGATTGGGTGAAACAGGTCTACTTATTCGGAGTCATTCCCGGATGCATCCTGTACCCGATAATCGTTCCCCTCAATCCACTCAGCGTCGCGGGAATGTTTTTTGGGGTGATTTATTGTGCAGGACTGATTAATTCAAAGCAAATTAGTC
This sequence comes from Candidatus Nitrosopumilus sp., assembly GCA_964225475.1. Lineage (GTDB taxonomy): Bacteria > Planctomycetota > Planctomycetia > Pirellulales > Pirellulaceae > Rubripirellula. The sequence goes on from CAXQOB010000116.1 coordinate 27,213, forward strand.
AAGCAAAGGAATCAGGAGGAGGCATCACACGTGCCGAGTACCTACCAAGCTATCTCGCAACGAAGCCGATTCAAACAAAAGAGTATGCATGGGGTCGGCAAGTGGTTCCACTAACCACTGCATCCTTGACCTACCTCGGGGTGTTAGTGGTGATCGCAGGATGGTCCATGAGGGAATCCAATCGAAAAACTTGGACCAATTGGGCGGCATCAATGGCAAGTCAATTTGAACAACCCCATCAATTCGTCTCAGCTGGAATTCAATTTTCAATTGCCATAGTTCTTGGGGTGGGCATCCTCTTTATCACACGAATGATGGCCTACGCCTGGGTTAATGCCACTGGTCGCACATGGGTGACGGTTTGCGCGTCGATCATGACCCTTGCATCACTCCTGGTCCCCATCTCGCTTTTCTTGGGGTGGTTCATCAAGCAAACGGATTGGGAAACCACGAAGCAGTCTGCCGTTCATGCTACTCGGCACCTCTCAACACTCGCAAACGCGGTCTTCTTGGGAAAGTTGACTCTTGTGGTCACGGTGTCATCACTATCAATACAGAAAGGTATTTTGGCCTATCGTGACATAGCTATTGTCACCACAGTCTGGCTGATTGCTTCTATCACGACGGGCCTCCTGTTTGACTTGTTAATCCCCTATCCGGGAGTTACGTGGAAGCACGGTATCATCACCATGATGCTGATTCTACCCTTAGGAAGGTGGTTGGCCGTGCCGCTCGCGGTCCACTGGAATCGCCATCGCTGATCAAGTTGTTACTTCAGAGCGATAAGCTTCCTGCCTTTTTCCTAAGCCCCATGCCAAGAAGCCCCAACAGGCTGCAAGGGGCATCGCTCCGAGGTTCATTGCAATCGCCGAAAAACCCTGATTCTGCAGAAGGCCTATGAGTTGCATCGAAATCGTATCACCGCCACGCACCACAACCGTATCGATAAAATTCTTCGCCTTGTACTTATCTTCTCGGCTAACCACAGTAAACAACACCTCTCTTGCAGGTACTGTCATTCCGTAGGCAAAGGAGCGAGTCGCGATCATCACGATAGCGAGAACAGAAATTGCGGGTGCTATCGAGAGCGAAACCAGGGAAACCAAATAAATCGCAGGCAATAAAGTCAAGGCGAACGCCATTCCCACACGACGCATTACCCATCCCGAAATCAATACTTGAAGCAGCAGCGTGATTGATTGAGATCCAAGATCAATGTAGGCGAAAAATTGTATTCGAGATTCCTCACTATCAATCCCTTGGTTGACAATCTCTGCCTGCTCTGTGTACAGGAGAGTGCCGAACGCTTGAACAAACATCAGGAATGCGCATAAACGCAGCAAATAGCTAGATTTGAACACATGCATCACCCCCGAAAAAACTCCGCCACGTCTCAAATCAGAACATTCCTCATCCGAAACTAAATCAGCCTCATTCTTCTCATTACCAACCGACCAAATTTGAGCATGCCTCTCAAGAAGTGTCGAGAACAACAAACCGGCTTCAAGCAGTAGAGCAGGAAACAGCATGAGCCACGCAACTTCGATTCGCTCTGCAATTTGACTCGTCACCAATGATCCAAGAATGGCTCCAATCGTCCCTCCGGAGGCGATTAGACCAAAAAGTCGCCTTCCTTGATCGCTGCTGAAAAGATCGGCAAGCACACTCCAAAAAACACTCGTTGAAAAAATACCAAACACGCTAATCCACACAAAAAGTAATCGCGCAATCCATAGATGCTCCGACGCGGAATAGCTTTGCAGTGTGATCAAAAACCCGATGGATGTGATTGCAAATCCATGAAACACAACTTTTGCGATTGATCGTCGCGAAACCCATTTCACGATGGCAGCATAACAAGGGACAATCACACACATGGCCAAAAAGCCAGCCAAGAACAACCACTTGAGCTCCTCTCTAGCCACCAAAGTTCCCATCGTTTCACGAACAGGCCTTACCATCGAGTAGGACGAGAGGATGCAAGAGAACCATCCGAAGGCATAAAAAACAGCTTTTCGTTCGTTATTCAACAAGTTAGTGACTCACTCATGTCTTTAAATCAAGTCGGACCGTAGACATCGCAAGACAACCTCGACTCACGAAAAAACACGAATCCGATCTTTCTCCGCCAGCATAAAAAGGGTTGAAACTGCAGCATTCTGAGGTAGTCCAGAATAAATGACCCGAACAGCAAATGGTTCAACGCGTTGCCGGAGGTTTAAGTACATCCAAGTGCCACATAACTTTCGTTTCTGATTGTGATTCAACCAAAGTTTGAAACATTGCATTTGCAGCGTCACGTCGTAGCAAAGTGACGTCAATGAGGTCATCAAATGTCTTACTGCCTTTTTCGACTTCCTGAATAAACAGAAGATGAACGCCAATCGGACTTCGTAATGGCTGACTCACGGAGCCAATCGGTAGACGCCTCAATTCCCTCACTAACCCAGCTGGCAAATCACCCTCTGATTCAATCCACCCAAGCTCCCCACCTGCCTCCGCAGTTGCGGATTGACTATGAGCTCTAGCTGCTTCCGTGAAGGATCCCGCTCGATCTTCACTGGTCTGTATCTCAGACGCAATAGCCGAAAGAGACTTTATCGTCTCCTCAATATGACCGGGTGACGTCGAGATCGGCCGCATGAAGATCTGGGAGACCCGATATCGTGTCCCATCGTAGGCGGAGGCATTCGACTCAAAAAAGCGTCGAAGATTGGAGTCCGTCAATTTACTTTTTAGATACGCTCCCCACGCCACACGCCAAGTTAGATCAACAATGAGCGATGCAGTATCAGACGACCTTGCAGCAGCCTGCTGCTGCAGAGTACTGCCGCGTCTTTTTACCTCCGCGGCAAATGCGTCCACTTCCGCTTGAACCATACGAACTAAAGATTCTCCCCCCGCTTTTCGCAACGCTCGCAACGCGAGACGGCGTTGCGCAAGCACATGGCAGGTCGCTCGCTTCAAATCAGCGTCAATCGAATCGATCGGTTGTCCCTGAAATCGCTCCGCGAGAATGAGATTTAATTCACCGACATAGACGGGCTCCCCATCCACCGTTGCAATAATCTCACTCGGCGAAAGTTCCTCGGCAAAGACCTGACTCCAATAATCCGTACCGGACGCCCCAAACAATATCATCGATAGAAAAGTGACAGAAAGAGAAACGCATCGATTTCTTATCATGGCAACGGGATCTCCTTCAGCTCAAATTTGACTTCGCTGGAACTAACACTCGTCGGTGATTGGTAAACCAGAGATAGACTCTCCGGTCCACCATCAAGATCGAACAGATAACTCAAGCTCACTCCAGACTCTGTCTGTTGCAAAACCTCGTAACCAAGATGCTCAACACGAGAACCATCTTTCCGCTTCAAAAATAAATCATTCTCAAAAATCCACTGCCGATGACTCTCCAAAGCACGTCCGGCATTCTCTAATTCAACACTGATCACCAACTGATACAACTCATTGTTTTGGCGAATCGAATCGAGACTAACAGTCATTTCATCAATCGTAACCTTTCCGGTCCCACTGATCAGCGGAATCTGAAATTCCGCAGGACGACTGGGCACTAACGCCCGAACAACACCATGCAAAGAGCTTATCTTATGAGGCCGACCCGACGGCAACTGAAAAGGAAGGCTGCATTCACTGAACGCTAACTCACTCGTGGTGGCAACATCGATCGTACCACCCGATGCCTGTGGCTTCAGAGTCGCACCGTCATCTAGAATTAATTCGAGCTCCTGCAACGGAAAGGTAAGACCGATTGGAGTGAGTTGAGGTTCCCAACTAATCTCAACCGCCACACTCATTCCCCCAAGCTCATCACTTCGCAGCGTTCTGCGAGCGTTAACGGAAACAGGCTCGATTCGATACATCGAACTGTACGCAGCCGAGTCCACTCTTGAAGGACGCTCATCCCTTCGGCGAATCAGTTGTATTTCATTGCGAGAACCACCATAGAAATTGACATCAAGCTCTTTTTGATCCAGAAGCAAATCCAACGCATGCCAGAAAGGCAAGGTTGCACTGATGGGCTCAATCAAACTTTCCTCATCAATCGGATGCGAGAAAGTAACACCAGTATCCAAACCAAGGCGTTCCAAGGCTTCACCAAATTTGGAAACACCGGAGAAATCGATCATCGTACTCGTTGCGAATGATTGAGTCTCCTGACGCTGCGACAACAATATCTTACGAATACGAGCTAATCGCTCGTTCGCCTCAGCAGATTCGGTCGTTAACTTTTCCGGTAACCACGGAAGAATGGAAGGCCCAGCTTCAAGCAGAGAACGCTCAGCACTCCGCCGTTCGATCGAGGACGATGCACCCAACGAGTCAACCCAACGTTCAACCCTCTCCATGTTCTCTTGATCAGAGACAGGCTCGGGTTCGTCTGCACTAAGAACAGAGGGATCCAACGAACTTCGACTTTGCGCAGCCAGCGGTTCCATCACCGTTAACACCCAGGTAACAGGGATAATAACCATCAGACCGTTGTGTATTATTCGGTTTGTTATTACTGGAAATAACATTTCTTCGCCCTACTGCTTTCTGCTTGCCTGCGACTTACTACAACGAGGTCCGATCTAGCACTTGCTTGCATCCCCTCTCCGTTCGGGAAATTCAGACAACTTGAGAGACTAAAAGGACCGCAAAAACCATAACCGCTTCGAATCGCGAGTAGATCGGAAGAGCACACGTCTGAACTCCAGTCACTGC
>CAXQOB010000117.1:0-6827 GCA_964225475.1 Candidatus Nitrosopumilus sp.
CGAATCACCGGTGGTCGTCCATCATGGAGGAACTCCATGGATAAGTCGCCAACGACCTGACCTTGATAGGTCAATTGAAGTCGCCCCGAAGGAACGAACTGGCCAAGGATTGCAGCTTCGACCCCTTCGCTCTCGCACAACTGCTGTAGCTCATCCCATTTCTCACGAGGTACGGCAAGAACCATCCGCTCCTGAGCTTCGGATATCCAAATTTCGGTATACGTCAGACCTTCATATTTCAGTGGAGCTTTATCAAGCCAGACTTCTGCTCCAATCTCTTCGCCCATTTCTCCGACAGCACTAGAGAATCCTCCAGCACCACAGTCGGTCACGGCGTTGTAAAGTCCTCGGTCGCGTGCTTGAATCAGAACGTCAAGAACCATTTTTTCCGTGATTGCATTACCGATTTGGACGGCACCGCCGGAAAGACTCTCGGACTCACTCGTCAACTCTGCGGAGCTAAAGGTTGCACCGTGAATACCATCACGGCCAGTCCTTCCGCCAATTGCAACAATCAAATCATTCGCTTTAACTTCTTTCTCCTCCATTCCTACAGGAATCAATCCTGCATTACCGCAGTAAACAAGAGGATTGCCGAGATAGCGAGGATCGAAGTAGACCGCACCGTTAACGGTGGGGATTCCCATGCGATTTCCATAATCCCGAACGCCTGACACCACTCCCTTGATCACTCGGCGTGGATGCAAAACCCCCGGCGGCAATGAATCCGCATCGGTATCCGGGGGTGCAAAACAGAAGATGTCAGTATTGCAAACCGGTTTTGCCCCCATCCCCGTCCCCATGGGATCTCTGATCACTCCACCGATCCCGGTATTGGCACCGCCGTACGGTTCAAGCGCCGAGGGGTGGTTATGGGTTTCTACTTTGAAGCATGCGTGAAAGTCGTCATCAAAAGTAACCACTCCAGCATTGTCTTTAAATACACTGACACACCAATCGTCATCCCCTAAGGTGCGCCGAATGGTCTGAGTTGCTTCAAAGATCGTTTCTTTGAGCATATTGTCATAGTGCCGCTCATCGATTTCGTCGGACCCATCTGTTGAAGGCCCTCGATAATGGATCCGACCGGCCAACGTCTTGTGGCTGCAATGCTCAGACCAAGTCTGTGCGATGGACTCTAGTTCGATATCAGTGGGATCACGTCCAATTGACACAAACTGATCACGAATCGTCTGCATTTCAACAAGAGTGAGATAGAGCTGACCGTCACGTGAAAGCGTGAGCAATCCTTCGTCATCCAGATCGCGAATTGGAACCGTGACAATTTGAAACTCACTCGATGAACCAACATCCAATTGATCCATTTCCAATGGACCCTGAATCACTTGCTCAATTGCATCGTTGGACAACGCTCGGCGGCAGATTGCATCCAAGTCACCTTGCGGAAGATGGCCAAGCCAATACTTACGCATGGTTCTCACCGCGTCCACCTCGAATCCCGCATCACGTGCTGCGCCAACCGTGCTGGCCGCAACCGGATCCATCACACCCGGCTTTGGTAAAACATTAACTAAAGTAGAGCACTCTTCCTCGGGAGGCTGATTGAGAACTTCTTGACCTGCGATCGCGACAACCGATCGTTCGGTAACCGCGTCACAGAGGAGCGTCTCTGCAAGCCTTACGGCTTCATCCCGCATGAAGTCACCTTGCACCAAAAAGGTTCGAGCAAAGGCAACCGATAACTGACTTCCAAGACCCAGCTCCGAAATCTCCTCACTCGTTCGAATCGCTTCACGATCGACCTGATTTTCCGATGGATAAATATCGATTTGCCAAAGCGGCATGACAACAAGACCTTCAACTCGGGGGGGTGCGTTGTTTGATTTTCTGAGCCTCTGCAAGCCAACCTTGCAGTGTCGCATCATCGGCATTGTCAACAATCTGCTGTAGCCGATCCATTTCCTGACGAACCCTGTCCAGCTCACGAGAAATCGCCTCTCGATTTTCCTGACAGATAGCCGTCCACATCTTGGGATCACCGGCAGCAACTCGAGTGATGTCGCTCCAACCACTGCCAGCCAGGGCCCGTGCTTCGACCGGAGTCACTTTTGCTACCAATGAAGACACCAAGTGTGGCACGTGGCTGATAGCTGCCAAGTGGGTATCGTGGTCTTTCGGGGTCATTTCTTGCGTAACTCCGCCTGTTCGACACCAAAAATCCCTCGCTTTCGCAATCCATCGCTCTTTCACGAACGAACCCGGGGTCAAAACAATCTGTTTTTTATGGAATAAATCCGCTCTAGCGTGTTGAAACCCGCTTTTCTCAGAACCTGCAATCGGATGAGCCGCGACGAATCGCTCCCGACAGACAGAATCCTTATCGACACAGCGGACAATCCCCTCCTTCGTACTACCCACATCCGTAATCAAGCAGTCCTCGGCCGTGTGACGACCCGCTTCTTTTACCAACTCTGCAATATGAGTCACGGGGCTGGAAACGACCACGACATCACACTGATGGACAGCTTCTTCAACGGAACTCTCGACGGAGTCAAATACGGAAAAATCGCTGAGTGCGGTTTTCTTTGACTCACTCCGCGCCCAAGCCACCAACTGAACGCGCGAAGACGCTTGCCGAATTGCCATGGCAACGCTGCCGCCAAGTAAACCGACGCCCAGCACCGCAACCCTCGCAGGCCAACCGTGCTCACCCGCATTTTCACTTGAAAGTTGATTCATGATTGGGTTCGCCATCGCAAGACGGCCTCAACGACAGAGCCGTTTACTATTCATTAAGCTGATTATTCGGGCTGTTGAAACACGTCAAAAGGGAATGCCAACTACCACAGCCTCCCTTAATCACAGCCTACCTTCGGAGTTCGCTTTTCTGAAGGCAAACCCACAGCGGATAGCTTAACCTAATTGGGCAATCAATACCCTCGGGGAAGGATCAAATTGGTCAACGACACGCCATGGATTTCGTCCCACCGGCATGAGAGACAAAAGAGTTGTCAGCCTCAAGGTGAAAGCCCCCGCCACGAGTGGGCTGCTTAATTTCCCAGGTCAGGTAACTCGTGCCCCATTTTGTCACGTTTCGTCTCAAGGTACCTCGAGTTGTGCTCATTCACCGGGGGCACGATTGGCACCTGATCCACCACGTTTACATCAAAGCCACGAAGATTGAAAGCTTCGGTCTTCTTTGGGTTGTTTGTCAAAAGCCTGACTTCGCTTAGACCAAGATCTTTCAGAATCTGCAAACCGATTCCATAATCTCGCATATCCGCTTTGAAGCCCAATGCATGATTAGCTTCAACGGTATCAAGGCCCTTGTCCTGCAATGCATACGCCTTGATCTTCTGGCCTAACCCAATGCCGCGTCCCTCCTGGGGTAAGTAGACGACAGCGCCACGACCTTCGTCACTGATCATCTTCAACGCCATGTTGAGCTGATCTCCGCAGTCGCAGCGAAGAGAAGTGATAAGATCCCCCGTGAAGCAGCTACTGTGCATTCTCACCAAGGGTGCAGGCCCAGGCGCGTTCAAGTCTCCTTGAACCAAAGCAATCGGCTCCTGCGACTCGTACTGAACATCGAACACAACCACCTTAAATTGGCCATAACGCGTTGGCAGAGCTGCCTCCGCGGAACGGGAAATCAACTTTTCGCTTACCCGCCGGTGAGCAATGAGTTGCTCAATACTAATCATTTTTAGCTGATTGCGTTTTGCAAGATCCGCGAGCTGCTGACGGCTTGCTCGCTCTCCGGTCTCATCCAGAATCTCACAGAGAGCTGCTGCTGGATTCAATCCCGCCATCCTAACCAAATCAATCGCTGCTTCTGTGTGTCCAGCACGTCGAAGCACACCGCCCTGTTTCGCTAATAGGGGAAACACATGACCCGGACGTACGAACTCGTCTTCTGCGCAATCCGCCACTGCGAGTTGTTGAATGGTTTCACTACGTTCCTTTGCCGTGATTCCTGTTTTGGCTGATCGACTATCCACTGGAGTTAAGAAAGCCGTTTTTAATGGAGCATCATTTGATGCAGCCACGGGAATTAAATCCAATCGCTTGGCGGTCTCGGGAAGGATTGATACACACAGTTGACCGCGTCCCGCAAGCATTGTGTTGACAACTTCCGGAGTCGCTTTCTCGGCAGCACAAATAAAATCCCCTTCATTCTCTCGCTCTTCAGCGTCAACAACGATGACGATTTCACCTTGTCGAATCGCCTCGACAGCTTCCGGAATGGTATTAAGCTCAATTTTCATGTGTGTCGTTTAGTGCTGCGAAAGAGTATGGGCAGGGTAATTGATCGCCAAAGCGGTATTATACGTACGGGACAGGGTTATCCCAGCGCCCGAATACAACGAGACCAAAAGAAATGATCCCTACATTCATTATTCTTCGGATGTCCAGTCACACCTCTGGATTATCAAAAGCTTCAAAATGAACGAGTTAACCACCCGAGAGCTGATGCCAACCCACCCGTCTATGATGAAATTCTTCTCATCGCATATTCAGATGGTCAACCTCACAACCGTGATAGGCGATAAATGCTATCGGTTTTGTGGGCAATCCACTCGAATCGTAAGGTTATTCGATCGATCTAACGCTCGCTTACCAAGCATGTCGTGTGTGCAACGATGCTTCACCATTGGAATCGTCGGCTACATGCTTATCCCTCTCACAATCTGCGGGGATGCATTTGGAATTCAATTTCCAAAACAAAGTAGCACAGCCGTCTTGTGTATGACTGAATCGGACAACACCCCATCTGAAACAGAGATTGATAACGAGAAGAGCGAATCCGCAGACAAAAGCGAGTCAGCATCCTCAAAACACTCTGGCCGTAATTCCTTGCTCACAGTCAAAGTGTTGAGAGATGAGGTTTACAACCCAGGCCTTGGTAGTGCAGGGCAGTGTGATGTTTTTCTCCCCGTATCAGACTCGCCCTCTGACCGACGACCTGTAATCGTCTTAGTACATGGAGGAGGCTGGGTCAGTGGTGATAAATGGAATGTAACCACTTATGCCCATCAACTTGCAGAAAGAGGTTTTGTTGCTGTCTCGATTAATTATCGCCATGCTCCGAAACATCAATTTCCCAAACAAGTTGATGATGTGCGTACTGCTATGCTGTGGATTGAAAAACAACGCAACCGTTTTCAAGTCGACACACAACGTTTGGGAATGTTCGGTTACTCAGCAGGCGGTCACCTTACCGCCCTCGTCGCCTCAATGGCAAACGAGTCCATCGAAGTTCGTCATCGGGCAAGTCAGTGGGACATCAATGACGCGCGTTGGCCAAAACTTCCCTTGATTCGAGCAATTTGCATCGGAGGACCACCATGTGATTTTCAATCGCTTCCTCCTGACAACACCTCCATGACTTTCTTCCTCGGTGAAACCCGCCGTCGTGCCCCAGAAAAATATCGTGCAGCTTCACCTCTCGCACATGTGTCTACCGGTGATCCACCCACTCTCATCATCCAAGGTGACTCCGATTTAATGGTCCCCCTGATCGGTAGTGAAATCTTTCATCGCAAGCAAGTTGGTGCTGGCGTCGAAAGCAAACGGGTTGTCCTGCCAAAACATGGCCATTTCTTGACGTTCATTAACCCTAGGACGTCCGAAGAAATGATTCTTCATTTCTTAAAACATCTTGAACCCGGAAAGATGGCAGAATCAAAAACTAACGAAGAACGAGATTAATACTCACAGGATTTGCCGGCGAATTCCAATAAGCCAATACTTTTTCACACTTCAGAAAAACCAAAACCATTCACGCTGATCGTGACACAAATTCCTTCACAAACTGCTCAAGGTACTCTTGCTGTTGCTGCAGGAATAAGTCCGAGGATCGAAGTAGTTCGTCGCGCCCCTGCACACCCAATGACTCGGCCTGCCAAAGATCAGAAGCGATCAGAAACCGTCTAATGGTTTTTTTGTCGATTTCAAAATGAAACTGCAATCCAATCACTTGATCGCCCAGATGAAATGACTGGTTTTCGCAGAGTTCGCTTCGAAAAAGAGAATCAGCCCCTGAAGGAATTGTGAAAGTGTTACGGTGCCAATGGAATGCCATCCACTCTTTCGGCAACGTAGAGAACAAAGATTTTTCGCAGGGCTCCGAAACTTGCCAAACCTTGTGCCACCCCGCCTCAGGAGCTGGATTCACCTTCACGCTACCACCGAGGGCGGTCGCTAGTAACTGTGCGCCAAAGCAAATCCCGAGCACAGACTTGCCCTGATCAACGGAGGATCGCAGCAACGCCCTCTCCTGCTGCACCCAAGCCGGCGCGTCGTCATTCACCAAAGAAATCGGTGCACCAAAAGTCAACAACATCTGATCGTCCGTGGACGTTGGTATTGCGTCCCCAAGGTCCAATCGAATGATGGTCACTGCGACACCCAACTGCTCCAACAATGGCAAAATCCTTCCTGCTGAATCTGCCGCTGTGTGCTGAATAATCGTTGCTTTCAACATTAAACTCGGATTTAAATAGCCGTGTGATGTCGTTCTGGCCTTCGCAACGCGGCTGTGAATGGAATTGAACGGTCGAAGAACGAACCTGTTATCCGACACAGCATGTTGCTGACGGTTCCACCCAACGGTTTATGCAAAAGGAGGTATTCAGAGCCGATTGCGATTCGCTGGACTTGGCGAACTCAAATAGTACCAGACATCGCCAGGCTTATTGAGGCACGAGGTTGTTACCATTAACTAACCAAATTCCTGAACACGTCGATTCCCTTCGGATCAATACAGGAAAGATGATTCAGTAAAGCACAAGCTTTCGTTACACTTTTGAATAGAGACGAAGAACGAGGCGAGTCCTACCTGAAGAGTAAACATCAGGTAAATC
>CAXQOB010000118.1:0-134902 GCA_964225475.1 Candidatus Nitrosopumilus sp.
TAGTTTGCAACCAAGAGAAAGCGACCAGATGGATGAATACTTACGTAGGTAGGACCCGCTCCGCCAGAGCGAACCGTATTGATCTTGGTAAGCTGCCCATCAGGTTGATTAATCCTGAAGGCGCTAACGCTACCCTCACTGGTACCTTTCCATCGCTCCGTCTCGTTCGCGGAATATAGCCTCGTTCCGCTTGCATTGACCGCAAGGCAACTCGGACTGTTGCCCATTGGTACGACTGCAAAAGGCGTCAATTGACCTGTTAAACGATTGACCCGAAAACAATGAATACCTTTCCCGTTTCCCGGCGGTAGATCGACTTGAGTCGGCAGAACATCTCCCAAAGGTGAACTGAACGTTCCAATATACGCGAGTAACGGCTGGTCCTCTTGATCCTGAGAATAAGCCGATGGTGACGTCAACGTCACAAGTGCCAAGAATGTACACAAGGTCAACGCTAATTGACGGAGTAAGCTTGCCATTTGATGCGGAAGAAGAATCATTCGTTCACCTCAAAAAATCGCTACCAGTTATTTGAAACAAGACCAACTAAATTTAGCTGAATCTGTAAACTCTGAAATCAAATGACCAAACCCTGCTCAACAGGTTACTCTTTGAGTCGATCTGAAGCTGCTGTTCGTGAATCGATTGCGCGATCGTCTGATTTTTTTACCACGTATCGAAGCAAAAATGGCTGCATCACACTGGTATCACCCACAAAGATCCTCTCTTCATCACGAACTTGAATCTCTTTCGCCTGTCGGCTTACATAAATTTCATGGAAGTCTTTCAGGTTTAAAATCCACATGCCGTCACGTTTTTCGTCAAAAGCACAGACGTAAGCAAATCGATTCTCTAGGAGATGCTGAATTCGAAGATCACGATCCATGGATAGTGGTACCACTTCAAGAGAATCAGTCAGCAAAGCCGTTGCAAAGGTGGGATCTGGCAGATCTTGCAAAAGAAGATTCACTCCACCGGTAGTCGTGAACAACACTCTCTGATAATTCGGATCGGCATACTCATCGTAGGGACCAAAAAATAATTCGTGAACATCCGTCTCGCTGTAATCCTCTGCTACCGGCAAACGATCGAGATAAAACAAGAGTCGATAGGCTGGATCATGCTGATCACGAATAGCGTTTACCCAACCTGCTTTTCCATCATTCTGCGGACCCGGTTTGTAAATAGCGCGTAGGGTGGAATGTGCTGCAACCAGCTTCGAGATCGCGTCTTTACGATTCTTCGCTGCGACGTAATCTCGCACATTATTTGGGTCAGTACCTTCTGACATGTTTCAGTTCCCGGTCAATTAAGGACAATCAATAGCACGCACCAAGCTACCTGAGCGGGTGTTTTTTCGTCGACCCCCAATTGAGCACCCTGCAGGATTTTGACCAAGACGCCCCATTGGTGATCCCATCTGGTCGTTTAGATCATGGGTGCCCACCCAACCAAATTTGGTAACACACTTCAAGACGTATCCGCTTCAAGGGGTCTTGTCCAAAGAGTCTTTCTGACTCTGCAGTAAGGCGTTAAATCCCTTCCACCTCGGTTGTTGCGGATCGGCACAGAAACTGCGTATCGACATGCGCGAAGCAGCTTCAGACAATCGTACCTTTGCAAAAAATAATTTCCGGATCTGATCAGAAAAATTTGTATCAACAATTAAAGTCGATCAACATCAAGCCAGAGTGACAAATCCGACGGATCCGGTTGCTCACAGATTCTGCACTTTTGAATGCGTCCATCAGCGTCGTCGTAAAGCAGTATGGTGGCAGGCGTCAGTTCCGACGCTGCAGAAGAATCCATTAAAAATGATGAGTCGGACGGATTCATTTGCCCGAGCACTCTTAATTCAAGATCCCGTTGAGAAGCGCGTGGTAACCAACGAGATAATGTCTCGACGGATGCGCAGGATACGATCGAGTATACGCCAACGGATGGACCATCTCGTAAAATGTTTTGAAACGCCGTCGCAGCCGACTTTTTTTCCTGATCTCCACCTAAAGCGAAACTAAACCCTTCGTCCTGACGCAATTCACGAAATCTCTCCAGTGGGTCAATAAAAATAACAATCGGTGAATGCGTCTCCTCAGATTCCAAACGTGTCTGAATCAGATTCTCAATTTCGAGTATCTCATTTTCGCAATCTCTTGGTTTGACGGAGCGAATATCAAATGACTGTAGGTCCATTATTTCCCACAGCGTTTTTTCCGTCCGATTTCTAGATCCATCGAAGATAATCATCTTCAGGTTTGGTTTGCTCTTCAGCATCGAAATCATGATGCTTGATTGAATTGAAAATCGGATTTCCTCACTCGCAACGGCAAGTACGTTTCTGCCGGGCTCACTCCTAAAAAGAATCGAGACAGGTGGGCCAATTTCTACCGCTTCACCCAGCAACCCAACAACACAATCGGACGCGTTCATTTTCAATGCTTCGTCCGCGAGACTGGCGTTCCAGCGACCCGGCCTGTTACCCTCAAAAATGACCCGTGGGTTCATTCCCTTTTCAAACTCTATGTCTCTCTGCGTTACCTGTTTCAACATGCGTTCATGCTCTTCATTTGAAACCCAAGCAACTTGGAACGGATGATTTCCCTCAATTAGACCACCTGCATCGTTATAAATGGCCTCTCCGGGCCGCTGAATTAACTTGGCGGCTGTATTGTCATCAGACAGGATTAAAGCTGCATCTGATTCTGAGCACTGCATCGCAACTCGAATTGCCATCTGCCCCAGCGTGGCACGAGGTAACGAGTATGCTCCGGCAAGCGATTGACTACTGAGAACAACATGTAGTCCGAATGAGCGTCCTTGCCTGACAATTCTATCAAGCAACATTGTGCATTCACTTGCAAGTCGATCATCACGAACGAAGAGCTCCTGAAACTCATCAACGATTAACATGATGCGAGGAAGTTTTTTTCCGCTCTGTTTTCGATACTGCGCCAGACTCTGCACACCATACGATCGAAATTCCTCACCCCGTTCTTGCAGCACTTGATCTAATCGCTGAAGCACACTTTTCCCAAATTCACGCTCGCTCTCGATACCAATGATTCGAGCGTGCGGCAGATCACTGTCGGCATAAGACTTAAATTCAACACCCTTTTTAAAATCCAAAAGATAGTAAAGTAATTGATCTGGCCGATATTTTATTGCACCTGCAGTTATCAATGCATGAAGCAGCGTACTCTTTCCTGATCCAGTTTTACCAGCGATCAAAACATGCTGCTTGACCCCTTCGCCAATCGCCAACGACAGGGGCCGTCCTGCACCCTGTGTGCCTAACGTTATGGTCAAACCATCAGCTGATTCTTCAAAACTTTCGTTCGTCTCCTCAATCAATTGCCGTAAAGGCACTTCCACACGTGAAGCAGTAATCGCCTGATTTCCGACAAAATCAACCAGCTTTGTGCGTTGCTCGGCTTTGGGTGCAGGTTCCGGTAAAAAAGCAAACTCATCAAGATTGTCGTTGAGCAGCCGCCATTCTCCGTCACCGTTAACATCAATCCGGAGTAGCTTTGAGTTGTCAGGTAAGGGCATGTCCGAGGGCCATGCCTTATCTCTTTCACTCACCATCACCACGAAATTCCCGCACCTTGATCCGCTTTCTATGAGTGCATTCAGATGACGGTAAGAAGAACGATTCAGACCAACAGGAAACCCAACCGCGGCGATGATTGAGTACGGTTCTGCAAGGGCACCAGCGACTTGATTGTAATCCTCAATACGCTCAAAACGATCTCGTAAACACGATAACAAAACATCCTCAGCATGTTGCGTCAGCTCGCCTAGGCGTGCCTCTATCATTTCCTCAGTCGTCCAGACGCGATGTCCTACCAACTGTGGATCATAATCTGCTAAAGCCATAAAGTTTGTAAAGTTTTGTCCACGACCCAATGGATCAATGAGTAACAGCTTTGCTCGTAGCGCCTGCAAGCTGGCCAGAAGGCGCCACAAAATCTGATGGATAAAATCGACCGCTTTCGGCATTTGCGATGCTTCCGCAGTCACCATCATTCCGCAGTGCAGCCTGCGATGTAGAGCTACGGGCACTTGGTGGGGTAATCCGAATCCCCAATCACCCCGCGAGCCACTGGTACCATCACCCTTGCTAGGCAAGGACGGTACTACTTTTTCTGCCATTGCGTCAGTTGTTGATCGAATCCAATCACCGATTTTCAGTTTGCCAATCGGTAGGTAATCAACTTGTTCCAAGGGCTCAGCACCACCGTCGACTACCTTTTCCCATGCCGGAAACTGTTTTTCAACGCTCTCGTTGACTTCAAGAATCCTACCGCTCACACCTTTAAGACCGCTTTGCATACGGTCTTTCAATCGACTGACCTGGTCAGCATGATCACTGAGTAGCTCGCTGCGTTGACTCGCTATCTGACCATCCATTGAAGTGAGAAGGTTTGAAATTTCGGCCGCTAAGTTGTCTGCTTTTTCGCGCATTTCTGTATCAGTTGCAATTTGCAGCTCAGAAAACGCAGTATCGGTATCTTGTAAATCCTGTTCGAGTTCTTTCTGGAGCGTTTCTTGCTCGGATGCTAGGTTCTCCCTGGTCCTAGCAAGCTTTTTCTCACTTTGCTGTTTAACTGCTTGAATCGCGAGATCCCGCTTCTGAATAAGATCCTGGTCTGCTTGAGATGCCTTTTTGCCCAACCACTGTTTGTAAATCTGCAGCTCCTGACCAAAACACGTGGCCTGACGTATAAGTCCGGGGTAAGCGGCGCGTGTCTGTTTTTTGAGTGGAAACATGAGAACAAGGTAACCTGCGAAGGTTAACACGCCGGATACCATGATGCCGCCCGCTATCCATACAAGCCTCGGCACACCACCGGGCGGAGAGATTGTGGAGCGAGTTGCCAATACCCATAAAACTGCCAGGATTATTCCTAAAATAGGAAGGAACCAAGATTCGACGAGTCTGGCTAATTTCGTGCTTACCATCCGCTTCAGTTCGTCATTGATTTGGTCAATTTGATTTGAAGCAAATTGGTCAAAATCAAATTCATCAGTAATGACGATGGGAGCTTTGGGTGGAGCTTGCTCATCCGACTGATCAGAATTTGGAAGACCATCTAAGCGTTTGAGAACGACCGCATTTATCTGATTTAAATACTGATGATATTTATCGCGTTCCTCATCAGCACGGCGAACATCGCGACGAAGACCAGCGTCAACTTGTTTCTTTGCCAGAGCATATTGTTTTTGAAAGTCCTCTTGGCATTTTTTTTTCTCTTCGTTGATTAACGCAATTTGCTCATCCAATTTACGTCGATATCGCACGGACAATCGACTGAGTTGAGTCCGCTTTTCTACCGTCTGCGTCTCGTAATTCGCGATGATTTCTTCTTGCTTTTGATCCCAACCTTCCAGCAACGACCTTCGCTGTTGACGACATTTATCAATTTGCTGACTCCGGATTTCTTCCAAGTCTGCATCTTTATGGCGAACTTCGGCACGATGCGAATTCGCAAGTTGATCTAACTTACCACCGCAAATCTCGAATCGACTTCCCAAGCCATCGATCAATTGCCGCTGTCGGCGCGAACTCAGGATGCCAACCGGTTTTACTGCTGTTTTTTTCATTTGTGGTCTCAGCACATTTCAAGAAGACCCGTGCTTTCTGCAGGCATCGTAAAATCAAGGCAACGCACGCTCGGAAAACCCTTTTTCAAATAACTCACACCCTACAAAGCTACAGAGCCCACAACCCAACAATCATTCGATGACATCCTCATCACGGAGTTCTTTTTGAGCACGAGATACAGACTCAGAAAGCTGACTTAGGGTGCTCGAAAATCGCTGAAGACTCGGTCCAATGGTGGAAAGGTGCTGCTGCTCAAATTGTCGATGACGATCATCCCGCCATGCCTCACCGGCGTTGCACCATACTTTGGAAAAATCAGAAAATGATTTTTGCAATCTTCCGCCGCCATCATGTAAATGAGATCTTAAGTCTGGCAACATCGTTTTGCACCACTATCCGGATGGTCGTTTATTATCAATTGTCAGCTGTAGCACCAATAACGCATTTCCACGAATCAACTTGCGGTATCTCGTGCATACCCATCATACCGAACATCATCATAAAACAGAAAGCGGGATCGTTGTATTAAAGATCATTTCCCTCATTGATTAAATCGCGATCGGGATTAAATGTTCGTAGCATTTTTCGACCCTTGTATAAGTTAAAAAGATCTTCCGGTCCGATGCTCCGATCATCGCCATGAGAAATATGCTCGATGGTCTCAAGCCCATCGGTAATGACCATCAATGAATGATCGCCACGCTCCGCCTTAAAGATCCCGGCAGTTTCATCAAGAAAGCGACCAACGAGCACTGGCTCCACTTTCTCCAAGCGATTGCGCTCCAGATGTTTTTTCCACTGTTCAATCTGTTCAATCTGGGACTCGTTCCAGTTCTCGGATGCCACAGTGAAGATCTCGTCATGCTCCGCGTGCCATCCAGCATAAATCGCATAAATATCCTCGAGAGACAAATCTGTAACATCCACTGACATTGCAAAAGTCACGGGGCCGGTAATGCCAACATTGCAATAGCTTTTTTCTCCGAAGTTGTATTCAAATCGCACCAGAGAAATATCCACTGGATCATTGAAGCTCGGCCAGAGGCATCTGGTCGTATGCAGCACCTTAAGGCTGGTAGGCGGCACCCCCATCTGCTGAGGCTGACTCAACCATAAGGCCATCTCTGCCTCGGAGGTTGCATCGGCGGTGCAAAACTTTGGATCGACTTCATCACTGAATCCTAGTTCTTCAGCATACTGAATCACTCTAAGTCGTGCTGCTGGTTCTTCGAGGAGTTCGATCAAACGCCTTTTTCCCTCCTCATCGCCGAGCCGAGCAAGTGCACCTGCCGCTTCACTTTGAACTCGTCGATGCCTTAATTCCATTGCTTGATGCAGTTTACCAATTGAGGAAAGATCACCAATCAACGCTAACGCATCGCAAAGTGAAACCGCTAACGCAACGGCCTCTGCTAATCTCGCCTGAACTACTGGCACCTCAGTACCAAACGTCCGCGGATCATCTTCAAACAATCCCAGCCGTCCAACCACCTCACCGAGCAGGTTGCGCAGCATCTCTACTTGCTCAAAAGCTGGATGTTGTTCAATTCGATTCTTACGAAATGTAAAGTTTGCCAAATCGAGTAACGGCGAAGCCAAGCTTGCATGCTGCAATAAGCTCAATGATTCAGGAAACAAAATATGGATGTTCCAATCCGATCGCTGCATCAAGGGGCTCAATACCTGCGCCGCTTCGACCCATTTTTGTGGTGGTTGTAAAACCAGCGACTCAAGCAAGATGGCCAGAGAATCATCTTGCCGATGTATCGAATAGAGCTGCTGCAATAGAAATCGATTAGACGACAGAGGGGGTATCGATTGTTCGAGTTGACTTACCTTCTCAATCGAAAGGCCCTCAACGGCTGACCAACCCTCATGCAATAAAGAGGCGTGCAAGATTCGTAGAATCGTTCCGACGATGGCCGGATCAGTGTTTGAGAGTTCGGCGCGATGAGCGTTAAGCTGATCGAGCAATTCAATTGATCGCCCACCAGACCGCTCTGCCAAGTCACGTAATTGCAAGCCAGCAGTCATCGGGTCGACTGTACTCTTCAATAATGCTTCGAGTGTATCGTTAAACAAAAGTGTCACTATTAAATTGAGTGATCGAAAAAATATATCCCACGGGTATCGAGCACCAGCGAGAATCATGTGTATTGGTTTTACGAGCTCTACATGTCAAGCGATCGTTGAATCTTCAATCCGCATCGGGATTCAATAATCCCAAGGTGATGATCAAGATGCCCAGCCGCCAGCCATGCGAGGGCCCGTGTTGTCATTTGATGGCCGTCCATGACGCCTTCTCGGTCCCATGCAGCAGGAACGATGCGGCGCAGCAATTGCAAGTTAGCTTGGCGCAGATAACCCAACTCAGTGATTAACCCTGAAAAATTCCCCAGCCCAAACCTACTATTGGCATACGCGTTGTGGTCAAACCCTGAAATTGGATCGACGTCACCTGCAGAAAATCGCAATAGACACATGCCGAAAAACCGCTCAACATCACAACAGTGCTCGACCACTTGCCTCACCGTCCAGACATACGGGCGGTGGACTTTATCAATTTGCTCGGTGCTTAAGTGACTGGCCAACTCGCATAACCAATGCATTTGATGATTCAACAAATGCAAAACGCAGTCGCCTTCGAGATTTTGAATCAGCATACGATGCTCTTCAAAAGAAATCTCAGCATCTTCTGGTCTTCGACTTGCTATTTGTTTCATGGTGTCTCGTTCGGAAATCAGTAGATCCAGCACAGATCAATCTAAACTTCTCGCTTCACAGAAAGGTTGAGGTATAAAAGTGTTCCGGAGTAATAGAAATCGATCGAATTAGATCAATCTTCATTGCCCTCATCCATCAAGTGGTTTCCATTGATTCTAACAGCATGCCGCTCTTTGCAATTGAATCAAGGTCGATGGTATGTGGGCCGTTGAATGAATGAAAATTCAGTGAAACACCACTCTCATTCAATAAATCCCTAACCGCTTCAGCGCTTGAGAACGGCAGAATGGGATCAATCGTGCCGTGCGACTGGAATACCAGTGTATCTTTCAGACGCGACTCTACCGCTGTTGCCCATGCCGTTTGACAGATCATTGTCCCGGAAAACTGAATAAGCACTTTGGGGGCAGGTACATCTCCTCGGAGAGCCACATCCATTGTCAACATGGCACCCTGTGAGAAACCTCCGAGAGCGAATCGACCATGGGAAACTTCAAGCTCATCACAGGCAGCAGTAATCAACCTCGTTAATTCATCTCGAGCTTCATCAATCCCAGGTGGTTCGTGTTGATGCAGCTCATCAAACGCTGAAGCTTCAACTAATTGAGCCAGCTTTGCCATGTTGATTGGCCACCATGCTCGGCCAAATGGCATTCCAAATTCGGCCAGTGAGTGAGGAGCATTGGGGAAGATGAACCGATACTTGCTTGCACGTTCGCCAAGACTCATGATCCACTCAAAACCAAGTGGTGCTAAGTCTTCGCTATTTGCACCATAACCATGGCAAATGACAACGATATACTCGGGGCTATCCCCGCCATCGATGACGACGCAATCTAAACGACCAATGCGGCGCTGCTGGGCTTCACGCATCAAATACTCCAATTTTGGAAACGACTCACTTACCACTCAGAATCTCTTCCATCACAATGAAACAATGTACCTGCAATCACTACTCACATTGTTCTCAATGAAGTTCCTTTGGTGCAGGAATTTGCGGCACTCCAATTGCTAACCGACCGATGCGTCAACGACGCTTTTCCTCCAGTCGACGAGATGCACCTCTACACTCTTGAACCCACGAAATTCATTGATCACAGGGCGATATGCAATTTCGAACGGCTCATCCAAAGCATTCAGCTCTTCACACCAATCCCCGGCGCTGAAGGCAACTGCACGTACTGTCTTGCTGCCCTGTCGCAATTTCACGGAAAGATGACGCTCACCGCTCCCCATTCTTCGAGCAGGCTCCTCTAACGTCACTCCTCGGCAACATAAAACCGGACGAGGATTTCCCGCACCAAACGGCGCGAGGGTTTCGATTTGACGAACCACCTCTAAAGTCAACTGCCCCAGTGTGGCCTCTGCGTCAATTGTAATCTCAGGAACTACCTGTTTAGCAATCCACTGAGTCGAAACTGCCTCACAAAAATCATGCCGAAACTCATTGATCTCTTTTTCGTTAATGGTGATACCGGCAGCTGCTGTATGACCGCCAAACCGAATCAAACGATGTTGGCATTCACTCAAAGCCTCATACAAGTCGATATTAGTTCCTCCGACTCGCCCTGAACCGACCGCCTCAGCTTTCCCTGAAGAATCCAATGATATGACAATGACAGGCTTGGCATATTTCTCCGCTAGCCGGCCTGCCACCACACCGATCACCCCTTGATGCCATCCAACACCGGCTAAGACAAAAGCAGCATCTTTTTCAGCATCAAATTCTTCCTTGATTTGCTTATTCGCAGCCAGATAAACGCTTCTCTGCAAACTATCGCGTGACACATTCAATTGATGAATGTATTCCGCCAATTGTTTGGCACGTTCACCGGCGTCAATGGTTAACAACTCGATCGCGAGTTGCGCCTGCCCCAAACGCCCGGCAGCATTCAATCTTGGAGCCAAGGTGAATGAAATGCTCTCGGTGTTCAGATTGCTCGCCTGATCCAGCTTTGTCACTCGCATCAATTCCGCGAGACCTGGTCTTGGCTCCTCCTTGAGCATACGAATTCCGTGCTCGACTAAAATTCGGTTTTCGTCAAGCAATGGCACCACATCGGCCACGGTCCCAATTGCAGTCAAAGCCAAAGACTGCAGTAAATACCGACGAAGTGGCTCACTGACTTTTTTTCCACCACATTGACGCTGGCAAACCGCCCATGCCAATTTAAACGCTACACCCGCCCCGCATAAATCACCGAAAGGGTAAGCCGTTCCCGGCAATCTCGGATGCACAATGGCCGCAGCGTCCGGCAGTTGCTCCCCAATTGTGTGGTGATCCGTAATCACCAATTCAATACCCAGTTCCTTACACAACTCTGCGTGCGCGACACTTGTGATACCACAATCCACCGAGACGATAAGTCGTTTTCCTCGATCAGCTAACCGTCTGATTGCATCTTCATTGAGTCCATACCCATCTTCTAATCGATTCGGTACGTAATAACTAACATCCGCATTTAACAGACGTAAACCATTAACCAAAATGGCCGTTCCGGTCATACCATCACAATCGTAATCGCCATAAATCACAATCGGCAAGCGACCGTCGATTGCCCGAACCAGTATCTCTACCGCCTCCGATACGCCGGGCAATAGCTGTGGATCTCGCAAGTTCTTTAATTTGGTATCCAGAAATTGCTCCGCCGTCGTGGCATCGTAAATGCCCCTGCTAACAAGAAGCTGAGCTACTACAGCAGGTAAAGAAGCCGAGCGTGCAAGGGCTTCCACCCGGCCAGAATCATGCGGAATGATTCGCCATTCTCGTCGCATCCTACACACCTTTCCCGAGTACACTTTGTCACAATTAGCCCGCTCTAACCCATTATGGGGAACTCGACCAGCAAAATGAATCCATTAACTGGTCAATCCAATGGCAAGCTGCGTAAATCATCCATGCAGTGAGGGCAATTCACCTGCACAAACACTTCGTAAATCAAGTGACCACAACACGAGGAGTCGCAACGTTGCAAGCTAAAACGAGCGAACAACGTTCTTCTGGTGAGTCATCGGTGCAGCGAAAGATGAAAATCAACCCATCAAAAGAAGAAGCCTGAATAATTCCGTGTCTACTCAGGCCCTAAAAGGTGGTTGTCGCGCTCAGACCTTTGAAATCTTTCAAGCTCAGCGGGCGAAGATCCTTGAATCATCGCTCCGAATCTGCGAAAGAAGCTAAATCGCATTCAGATCGATCTAGCGATTACTTTTTCTTTTCAATGTGAAAAGTGTGCTTACGAAGTCGTTGGCAGTATTTCTTCAAACGAAGTTTTTCTCCACCAAGCTTACGCTTGAGCGAATAGTTGTAGTCGCCGCACTCTTCGCAGACGAGAAAGATGGTTTCTTTTTTCTTACTTTTGGCCATGATCGGGCTCGAAGGGAAAGGTTTACAAAGAGCTTTGGTGTTTCTTGCTCCAATTTTGCGAGGGGCAATTATTGCAGCCAACACCCGGTTTCCACAAGTAGAAATAGGGAGAACGAGCAAGATGGGCATCGGAAACCACGTTAGGAGCGGAGGTTCCGCCCAGGATGGTAAGCACAATCCCGAAAAGCGACCTAAAACCACCCACAAGAGCTACTGCTGTAGGCAGTAGAGAACGATATTTGCTGCAACTTTCGCCGCAACATCGGTCTCGTAGCCGGGGCATTGGATGGAGTTCGGGCTCTCCAGTGCACAGCTGAGGTCGAGGGGTGAGAAAAAAACCGCTGCGAGACCGTCATATTTCATCCATTCTAACTCAGGTGTTTGGGTCTGTTTTCGCAGCTTACCCGTCTCATCGAAACGCCTTACCGGCACGGATCGAATGTCAAATCCATTTGCAACATCAAACAGATCACTTGCTGTCTCAACTCTCTCAAACGGTGAAGCGGGAAAAACAAGTCCCAATTCTCGCCTGAATGCTTCTGAGAAATCGCGGCTTCCGCAGAGTGACGCTCCGATCACAATCCCGCCATTCGTCACGTAACTTCGTAAGACCTGCCTTTGATCAGGCGTAAGCGAAAAATCATCTCGTCCATGAATCCACAGAAAAGGTACATCTCGGAGCGCTACCTCATCAAAACCAACAGGTTGGGTGGAAGCGATTAATTTGATCGGCACGGCGGATGAGACGAGGGTGGCAGCATGTGGGACAGTCCGCTGGGCTTCTTCCGCACCAGCGTTTAGGGCAAGTGTCGCCATCCGCATTTCGGATCGCCCAATCTTCGATGGGGACTCCTCTTTGAGAATCAAGCGTTGGTCAAGCTTGTCCTTGAGTTCCCTGCCGGTTGCGTAGGCGATCAGATTTTCACCCAGTTGCACGGAAGCGTTGATTTCGTTGAGTAATGCTCGACGCTGTTCCCGTTCTTTTTCATCAACTTTAATGGATCGTTGGAAAAGATGATCTCCATAGCCCCACCGACATGAAATAGTCTTTGGAAAATAAAAAACGGCCGTACGACAACACGCTTGGATACCGTAGACCCAGAAGTCAGATGCAATCTCGGACGGATTCACTCGATGGCGGGCCGTCCAAATCGGATGTGTGGGGGGTAACCGCTCCAGAGGCAAGTTGCCAAACCAACGAGCACAAAGATCACCAATACTTTTCTGGAATCCCTCAGCATCCCCGCAGCCGTCACCTGCTTCGGCTTCAAAGATAAGACACCCTCCTTGGTCAATATATTCTCGAAGTTGCTTCTCTGCCTGCTCAGAAAGCTGAAGGGGTTCGCTGCCACTTAAAATCAAAACGGGTGCCTGCAACAAATCCTGTAATTGAGCCGACTCGACATCGATTGTCTGCCAGCTCAAGTCACGCCCCCAGTCTCGCTCCACGTGACGAACCAATTGACGTAATGAATTTGGATGCTGGTGCCACTGAGGCTCATCTGAGGCAGGGCCATATTTTGCTCGACCGATCACTACCTGTCTTTTTCCCTTGCTCAAAAATAACAAGGCAAAGGAAGTTGCCACATCACGGTTTTGCTCCATTGCGCCCGAACCAGACCAAAATCCTACGAATTCATCCTGCAATTCAAGCAATCTTTGAGCGCCTTCCCGATACCAGTCGTGACCACCAATGAAGCGCCGTCCTGTAAGTCGTCCCACACGCTCCAAAGCGTAGAGGTAATAGAAAAAGGTTAGGGAATCACCGCCCGGATTGACTTGGAGAGTGAAGTTTTTCCCTAGCCACTCAAGGCCCTCTTCCACGGCGACGTTCTGTTCAAGGCTCGATCCACAACAATCAATCGACAACTCTCCCGTGGAGTCGAGGCACTGATTCGCGATCACAACCGAAGCGATACCGGCACAAGTCATGCTGCCGGACAGCCTTGGGCTGTTACCATAACTCACCACCACCACTTTGTCGCACCTGCCAATAAGCGAGTGAGCGTTGGAAGACACCAGAATCAACATCAATTCCTAAGTCAGTTGCTGCACTAAGCGCCAATAATGCGAATTGTGTATTGGAGGGATCTCCACCACCGCGTTGCCTACCATAATTCCAGCTCCCGCCTCGCTGACTGACCGGATCACCCAGCTGTTGATGGCTAATCAACCATTTTACATTGCGTCGAATCCTCGGAAGATCACTCGCGGCTCCCAGATGACAGAATGCGAGTGTCTGCAGAGCCACCGAATAAGTCTCTTCGGGTTGGAATTCACGCAAATAATCAAGTGCTTCTTGAATCACTGGATCTTCGGCAGGCACCCCAGAATTGAGCAGCGCTAGAGTACAGAGCGAAGAAAGCCCGCAAGACTGCCCGCTGTATTCGGCCCAACCACCGCGGGGGTTCTGACTTTTCTTCAGATAGATCACGCCGCGATCGATTGCCTGCTGAACCGCCACGGAATCCACCGCAGCCTGTAAAGTAGTTAGCGAGCTCGCGATCAAAACAGTAAAGGTCATCAAGACTGGGATGACGGATATCGCAGGAAGATTGTTTACTTGCGCTGAAAAAAACCAAAACCACCGTGACTTCAGTGGCAATCGATCGTTACCCTCGGAGTACCTTCCACGTCGACCATTGCAAACGACCGCTTCAATAATCACTTGTTTGCTAGCAAACATCATTTAATTAATGACAACCGATTCGAGACGAGAACTTGCAACAGTTATGATAAGCAGACTGCCTACATCGTAACTAAAAAGTGCATCATAAACTTGATTGGCCTCACGCTAAACAGCATCATCACGGGCCTTAGAAGACATTTGGCAACGTCGAAAAAAAATAAGTCGACTAATGTCGGCAGTAAAAACAGAATGACCTAACCTGACTGTTATTTCAACGTGTAAACAGATTGGTTAAATGAATCTTGAATTTCCTCCCTTAAATCACTGACAACATAACTTATGAGTGGCTCCCCACCACCTCCATCGAACGCGCCAACACCGCAAGCATCCAGCTCGTCTCAAAGTCCACCGCGGAATCTTTGGGACGTGCTTCGTGAATTTGCTGACCACCAGCGGGTGATGCGAGAAGAATTGTCGAAAGTCATCATCGGTCAATCCGAAACCATCGAACAATTGCTTGCTGCGATCTTCACGCGAGGACACTGTTTGCTAGAAGGGGTTCCCGGGCTGGCAAAAACACTGATGGTCAGCACCCTGTCCGAAATCCTTGACGTATCGTTTAAACGAATTCAATTCACGCCAGACTTAATGCCGTCGGACATCACAGGGACTCAAGTCCTCGAGGAAGACCAGGGCGGGAACCGGACCTTTCGATTTGTTGAAGGTCCGATCTTTACCAACATCCTACTTGCGGATGAAATCAATCGAACTCCACCGAAAACACAAGCAGCACTGTTGGAGGCAATGCAGGAACGGCAAGTAACAATTGGTCGGGAAACGTATTCGCTGCCGTCACCTTTTTTTACCATCGCTACGCAGAACCCAATTGAACAGGAAGGTACCTACCCGCTACCCGAAGCGCAATTGGACCGCTTCATGTTCAACATCAAAATTGATTACCCCACTGCAACGGAAGAAGAACAGATTCTTACCGCCACAACGCGTGGTGAAATTGCACAAGTGAATAAAGTATTGTCAGCACGTGCAATTCTAAATGTTCAAAAGCTAGTATCCAGTATTGCGGTAAATCCGTACGTCATTCGATATGCAACACAATTAGTTCGCGCAACGCGACCTCGGGACGAGACCGCACCGGATTATGTTCGCGAACTTGTGGATTGCGGTGCGGGACCTCGGGCCGGTCAAAACTTGATCTCTGGAGCGAAAGCGATTGCAGCGATGGACGGACGATTCAGTATTGATCCACAAGATATACGCCGAATTGCTGCTCCCGTGCTTAGACATCGAATCAGCACCAACTTCCAAGCTCAAGCAGAAGGTATGAACTCGGATTCTATCATCGAAAAACTGCTTTCCGATGTGAAAGAACCAGAACCGGAAAAGCTGAAACGAACTCGCAATTAACGTTCATCTACATTCGCTCTCCCAGCTGAAAAATGGCTGCAGATTGTCACCTTTAACCGACGCGCAACGATGTCGAGTACGCTTTCTCCCGATTCCTTGCAACAGATCCAACGACTTGATCTTCGCGCTCGAATGATCATTCGTGGCTTCTTGCAGGGTCTGCATTCAAGCCCCTTTCACGGCTTTTCGGTGCAGTTCAGTGAACATCGGAGATACAACCGTGGTGACGATCCAAAACTGATTGACTGGCTCGCCTATGCCAAGACCGATAAGTATTTTGTTAAGCGTTTTGAAGCCGAAACCAACCTCACCGGTTATCTTGTGATGGATCTCTCGGAATCAATGGGTTTCACTGAAAACCAAACGATGACAAAATTCGAATACTGCACCTGCCTTGCTGCGGCGCTAACTTACTTAATGACGCTTCAACAGGATCCTGTGGGCCTCTTGACCTGTTCAGAAAAAGTACAGGCCCTACTGCCGGCGAAAAGTCGGCGTGGGCATCTTGGTGAGGTAATGGGCCAGTTGAACCGCTTAGAACCAAAAGGTTCAACTCAACTACCTGATTGCTTGTCACAAGTGGCAGCGATGTTGAAACAACACTCGCTTGTCATGCTATTGAGTGACCTGCTGCCCAATGCCGAGAATGCTGGCACACCGGATGAAGTAATTTCGGCGATTGCGCGTTTAAAACATGGTGGACATGATGTAATTGTGTTTCATGTACTCGATGAAGCAGAAGTCAATTTCCCGTATGAAGGCCCCGTGGAATTCGAGGACGCTGAATCGGGCGAAAAAATCACGGTTGATGCGTCAGGATTAAAACAAGAATACCTTAAAGAAATCAACGATTTCCGAGAGCGATATCGTGAAGGATGTGATCGACTACGTGTTGATTATGTACCGCTGGACACCAGCATGCCATTTGACAAGGCATTAACGGAATATTTGATTCAACGTCAAAGTCGTTTTTAATGAATGGCCCTCACCCACGAACTTTGATCTGACACAACCCTCAATCGCAAGGCTACAGCAAACGTCATCTTGAGATAAAACTTGCGTGATAACGACAGCTGTACCTGCCTCTGCAAAACAAAGATCCGACCGAATGATTTTTTTAAATGCGACTCTGATTTTCGGTGGGCTCGCCATTGCCATACCGATCGCATTGCATCTTCTCTCGCGTCGCCAACCGAAACGTGTTGTTTTTCCATCGATTGGCTTGCTCCAATCCAAAGCTTCCTTCACGCGAAGTCGGGTCAAAATAAAACGCTGGTGGCTTCTGGCTCTCAGAATCGCTGCATTGCTTATGCTGGCGATTGCATTTGCTCAACCCACGATCGACTCCGAGGTCTCATCAACTTGGATAAACATCGCAGTGCTTATTTTCTTTGGCGTAGGCTTGCTATTGCTTTCAAGTCTGTCGGCAATACGTGGCATGAGCAGAACAATTACCGTCGGCTTGATACTCTCCTCCAGCGTTATCCTAATCTCGGCGATCGTTTGGGGTGGGCGAACGCTATTTTTGTCTCCCTCTAATTCCCCAAACTCGAACGCCTCACAAGCGGTCGTTATTCTGATTGACAACGGACCCACAGCAGCATGGAAGGATAACAGGGGACAACGCTTACAACAGATGAAATCACTCTGTCGTCAATTCATCAAAGAGCTTCCCTCATCAAGCCAAATATGTGTTCTTGGGCGATCCACTCAAGTCGCGTCTTTTTCGGTGGATAAAAATAGTGCGATCAATAAAACCCAGCAATTAACCGTTATCGAAGCAGCACGACCTATCCGTGAGCGAATCCAAGTCGCTTTGAAGCTTTTGGAAAGCAGTCGTCTTCAAACCCAGCGAATTCTTTTATTGAGCGACCTCGCTCAATCCAGTTGGAAAGAGATGACAGAGACAGAACCACTTCTCTTATCAAACGAAAAAGGAATCGTTGATCTTACAATTTACGATTTGGGAGAATTCACGGGAGGTAACCGTGGACTCTCACTTCTGCGGATAGCCGACCAAAGTCCCCCACCCAATACACCAACACCTATCACGTTTTCGGTCTTTAGTGACAAGGACTCAAAATCCAAAGACGAATCCATCACAGTTCAACTTGAGATATTCGAAAACAGTCCCGGTTTACCGGTCGTAAAAAATGGTGAAATCGTATTGCCAATCGGACGCACTGTTGATCGAAGTAGTATTCAGCTGAATGAACCATCTCGGAAAGAATTGCTTCTCAGCGTACCAGCACTTCCAATCGGTACACATCACGGTCTGATTCGATTAACAGGTCAAGACGCTCTTGCTCTTGATGATGTTCGCTACTTTACCTTAGAGGTGCTACCACCATCAAAAGTATTGATTGTGAGCGACGACGCTGTGGAATCGCGATTCATTAAAACTGCACTCAGTAGTGCATCATTTGGCGATTCAGGATCAGAGTATGAAATCGACTCAGTGTATTTTACTGATTTGCCAATTGTTCGATTAGAAAGCTATGACGTTGTTGTCTTACTAACCCCACCAGAGGATCGACGAAGCGTACAGGCCATTACGGATTACTTAAACGACGGTGGGAGAATGCTTGTCAGCTTTGGAGGCGAGAGTAACCTTCGGAGCGATGATAACCACTGGGTTTCTGGAACTACACGGAAATGGGGCAGTCCCCCACCCGTAACCTTTTTCCAACCGGTTGATTATCAACACCCCCTCTTAAAATCCCTGGGATCGAATGTTCCTTGGGCAGATTTCCGCGTAAAGCAATATTGGCAAGTTGAACCGAGCGACCAAGACCAGGTCATTATCCGATTTGCGGGAACCAAGCATCCTGCAATCTTAGAACGAAATATCAACAAGAGCGCCAGCGACAATCGAGAAGATGGCAAGCTGATGATGATCATGACTCCATTTCCAGCTGTCACGGACAAAAACAAAAAATGGAACAATCTCTTTGGTGCGAACGCATGGCCAGCTTGGCTCCTGTGCCGACAAGGAATTGAATATCTAGCTAACCGCTTCTCCTCGGTTAATGAAGCTCAAGTCGGCAACAGCTATTCGATGCGTGTTCGAGAAGACTTGATAGAGAAAACTGATGCCATGGGCTACCTTTTCTCACCCGGTAATTTGAATCCCTCACCCATCCTTGGACTGGAAACCAGCGATTACCTGCGAATCGGCAATGTCTCCAAATCGGGTACGTACTGGATTCGTGGTGATGGATTGAGGAAAGGCTTTTCTGCGAATTTACCAGAAGCGGCGACTCGGACCGGTAGAATCAAAACGTCAGATCTAGAGACGGTATTGAATCCGAATCACTATCAGGTCATCTCTGATTTTGAGGAAATGGTTTTCCGTGAATTTGCAAACTCCAATCAAGTTTCCCTGCACTCACCGGCAATCTTTTTGGTTGCAATGATTTTTGTCTTGGAGCAGGTCATCAGCAATCGTTTTTACCAACGAAAAACCCTGTCACTTAATAAACTTGCCAATTCGACAAAAAATTTGAGGTTCGCTAAATAAATTTGACGCCGAGACGCGTCATACTTAGCGTCATGAATTACCACAACAGTACGTTTCATCAACGAGTCGAATATTACGTCCGCCAAGTTGCGATTGGGGATATTGAAGCACTATCTGGACTGTTTGATCTCATCGGGCAACGACTAGTACGATACGCCACGAGTGTGATCGGCGACCAGCATCATGGCGAAGATATTGTTCAGATCGTGCTGACAAAAATAGCAATGAATCCGAAAGTGATTCAGGATCGCCAAAGTGCCTGGGCTTACTTATTGCGGATGACCCGCAATGAAGCAATTAGCTTGATCAGAAAGCATTTGAACAAAAAATTGCTCATCCAAACTGATGCTCTGGTCGATATCATCGACCCTGATCAAGAGACTGGGAATGATACCAAACAACAAGTTTGGTTCGCCCTTGGCAGACTACCGACAACACAGCGCGAAGTGATCCTGCTCAAGGTTTGGGAGCACATGACCTTTGAAGAGATCGCGATCATTCTGGAGATTGCGCCAGGCACCGCTGCAAGCAGATATCGATACGCGATGGACAAGCTCCGTCAATTCCTCTCAGTGTCACCGGTAAAAAGGAATTGCCATAATGTTTGACCAAGGCCGTTATGATTCGGATATGGCGGACAGAGAAATTGAAGAACTCATTGACTCAATCCGATACGACATCCAACCCTCCGTTAACCTTAGACCGTCGATTATCGAACAGTTAAAAAGTTACGTCAGTGATCGGATGGCAGAACGAAAACTAAGCGGGTTTGCAATAACTTTGGTTTTATTGATCGCAATCCATCCACAAATCTGGAAGATGGCAGCCAATTGGAGAAACCTCGTTTCCCTTGGTCAATCCAAAGAAGTTGAAACGCTCGCAATTCAATTTGCCCGACAAGGGCCTGACGCTGCGAGCTGGTCAATTCATGACAGTTTTCAAGCCTGGCGAAAAAACCAATTCACACGGTTAGTTAATCGCATCGAGTGAGATTTGGTTCGGTAATCAAAGACGACGGTTGTTAACCATTTAGAAAGGCTTTGTGCATGGCCAGCCTGACGAACATGATCAGATAAAAAATATGGAAAGCATCACCAAACAACATGTGATACGTCTGAATCAGGAGCTCATCGGCCTGGTGAATACTGGTATTTCAGTGAGCGTTTTTGAGTCCAACCCGTTACACAGGAAAAGTCGTCGACATGGATCAAGTCAAACAAGTCTGCGGTTTTTTTATGACGTAAATCAATACCTCGAAACCGCATTTCTATCCAACGAATCGATAGAATTAGCGATCCGTGAGCGATTTCCAGAAGCTTTAAATTATCACAAAGCGCTCGCAATTTTTTTCTGCAATGGAAGTGGTGCTCTTGCATTTGAACAACTAAGGTTCCCAAGTCGTACCCAAGCGAAAGTCAGTAGGCACCTTAGTGCTGCTTTAGCCTATCCCGCTGCGTTACTCATCTTGGTTTTTCTGGGTCTTCTCTTTACCTGCAGCTTCACGATACCGACCATCGTGGACTTGTACGAACAAGTTGACAAGGCGCCGCCAGTGAGTGTTGCACTACTCGCACGCGCCCAAGAATTATTGCCCATCTGGGCGATTATGACACCGATCCTGATTCTTTGTGTTTGGATCTGGTGGAGAAAAATCGGCAAGAATCACGCGTGGCGATTCTTTCCCGGTAATCATTCCTATTACCAAGCAACTGCCAACGAACATTCGTCTCGTGTACTCTCTGCAATGATCCAACAAGGATGCGAGGAGACCGTAGCCGTTTCACTCGCTACACCAGGATCAAAGTCTTTAAAACCGGGCAATCGCGACGAAAATCGTTCGGGTGACTCACTCCCACCACTTATCCATTGGGCAATCGATGTCAGTAAAAGTAGCAAACAACCCCTACAAGACTTACTTCCGGTTGTTTCCGATGTCTACACGATCTCCGCTCACCGCCAAATTAAATCATGGCACTCAATCCTTCCAAGCATCGTGGGTATTTGCGTGGGCGGAATTTTTGTTTTTGGCTACAGCTACAGCCTATTCGCGCCCGTGATCGACATGCTTTCCGATCTGGCACAACCACTTAATGGACTCTTAAGGGAATAGCCATCCTGTTGCACTTACGTGCTGAGTCTCAACCTTATATTCAATCAGTACCCTGTCAGCTGACACAAAAATAATGTTTGGAAAGAAACCCTCAACATCGCCGACAGCAGAGCTCGAGGCCAATAAAAGAGCGGTGGATGAATCACTCCAGCGCATCTTCGATGAAAGGGAATTTGTCATCTCAACACTCTCAGCGATCACTGAGGATCTGTCGGATCGGGCAACGAAAAGAGAATTAGGAAAAATAATATCGGAATTAAACGCCGCAAGCTCCATCAACGAAATTCGTGACAGTAAGCAAATCATGAGATGGCTTCCGGTTTTTGCATCGGGTCTGGACCCTGACGCAACGAATCGAAGCTTGACCAACCTGATCATCTTCACATCGCGCGAGCACGAATTGCGAGTTGAAAGACGGCGAGTCTTCCTTTATCCAGCTGTGCTTGCTCTGGGAGTTATTTTAGTTTTCTCGCTTCTAACAACTCTTGTTGTACCAGTGTTTGACAAGATGTTTGAGGACTATGGGATCGAGGTTCCAGGTGCAACCCAAATCCTAATTTCTCTTTCGCGTGAGGTACGAACACATCCCATTACGTTTGTGTCAACACTCGTGACAATGGCGGGCATTTTTATCGCATTGAAAGCCGTCTGGCAGCGGACGGGACTGACACATCTTCTTTTCAGGCCTCTCATCGCAGGAAACTCGGCAAACGTAAGCGATATATCGATCATGTTGGGTCGCTTGGCTGAACTTCTCAATATTGGAATTCCTCGACAATCAGCCCTCATCCTCGCTAGCCTTGGATTAAAGAGCCCTTGGTATCGAAAGTCTTGCAAAAAGCTTGCCGCAGAGATTGGACGGAATGAACACTGGAGTCAAAGCAAAGCTGCAAGACAGTTTCCTGGCAACATGCTTCTTGCAATACAAGAAGAATCAAAACCCAATATCCCTCTTCTGCGAGAACTGTCCGTAATTTATGCAGAGAGGATTATGTATCGAGTGGATTGGACAACAGGCATTATCGCGCAAGTTGCAAACGTGTCGCTGGGTGTCGCAGTTGGCTTTTTAGTGATTGCGTTGATGATGCCACTCTTCAGCCTCATCTCGTCTTTAGCTTAATAAGGGGAGTCACAATCATGTTTGAAAAGTGGTTCTCTGCAAAAGAGACACTGGGACTCAAATCGTTTTGGCTTGTCATGCCCTGGTGGCCGAGTGATACCTTAAACGCAAAACAACGCGGTCTATTAAGACTGCTCGCTCTTGCGCATCGTGAGAGCCTCGATCTAAAACCTCTGATTGATAATTACTCGCGAGAACATCGAGGCCGTTATCGAAGAAAGCTAACGAAATTACTAAGGCGTCTTGAAAACGCGACTCCTATTATCTCAGCGATTGAGCAGGTTCCGGACGTGATCCGTGATCAAGATCTACTGGCCCTTCAGGTTGCTGCTAAGACGGGTTCACTTGACTCTGCCTATGACGAATTACTCGGTACTCAGCAATACTTCGGTGAATTGCATCAAGGCTTTAAGCAGAACTTGCAGATCTACACCTACATAATGGCAGTGGTTTTCTTGTTCATCACAAGTTTCATTACGACATTCATTTTCCCGGTCCTGCAAAAAATGAATGAAGAGTTTGGAATGGAACTCGATGGTCATTCGTTACTTTTAATTGAGATTGTTGACTATTGGATTAATCAGTGGCTTGGCTTGTTTTTCCTGGCACTCTTTATTTTGGGCTTTTTAAACTGGTCAATATCCTTCCGGCGCGTTTTCCGGAATCTTGTCGCTTACATTTCTCCAAGAATCGGATCTATCGCCAATGGTGAGATCCTTGACTTACTTGCACTTGCATTGATGTCCGGCCGTCCAGCAACAGCAATCATCCCTGTACTCGCATCGCACCACTTTGACCGAAGGGTGCGGTATCGATTGCAAATGGTAAATACTCAATCAGACAATTTATGGGCAGCCTTATCAAAATATAAAATTCTGAGTGCAAAGGAATCAGAAATACTTGGAGCTATTGAACAACCGGAAAGATTAATTTGGTGCCTTCGCGAGTTTGCTGACAGAAGGCGATACCAATTGATTCAGAAACGAAATCTTAAAATGCGTCTGTTACACCCGTTGATTACCATGATTTTTGCGATCCTGGTTTTGCTGCTCGGCAGTGCATTACTTCGTTTTTTGGCTGAAATGTCCAATGCTTTGGCAACGGCGGTGTAGGACGACCAAATGATGAATTCACGAAGCAAATATTACCGTAACGCTTTCACCAGCACCGAACTTATCGTGGCTTGCTCAATCTTGGTTGTCGCCATGTCCGCCATTGCAATGCTCAGCATGCGAACCACGAGGTTATGGAAAGACTCCAGAGACCAACAAGTCGCATTGGATGAACTATGTAAGGAGATAGACCGACTGACTGCACTTCCTGCTGACGCTCGTTACGAAGCACTTGACGCTCTGAAGCCCTCAATTGCACTTCGCAATATTTCTCCTGACGTCGCGCTTACTGCTTCATGGAGTGATGAAAAAGAAACGGCAATCATCCTTCGCGTCGACTGGAATACCGATCTACCCAAACCGCCAGTGGAGCTAATTGGATGGATCAATCCTACTGCGGATGGAGAGTCAAAATGAAGCGACGTAGTATTTCCAGTGCGGGTTTTACCCTGATCGAATTATCGATCACCATGACCATTGGCAGCTTTTTATTAGTTTTGTCAGTTGGACTCATTCATCAGGTAATGCGGTTCAACTCAGTAACGCAGAATCGGGCTTTCGAACATCGCGTTCTCGATCGGTTGTGTAGTGACTTTCGTCGTGACGTCCATCAAGCGACCAAGGTTGAGATACTATCGAAATCTGAATTCAAACTCTTCTACCCCAACGAAAAAGTTGTTCGATACACAGCACCGGAGGACAAAATACAGCGACAAATTATTCAAACCGATGGAGTTGAGAGAACCGAATCCTATGAATTCAAGCGATCAATCTCCGTCGAATGTACACATCAAACGGAACCCGAACTCCTTTCGCTCACCATTGCCCCAGGTGACACTGCGTCTATCAGACACCGTGTTCCACAACGCAGCTTTTCTGCAACGTTAGGGCGAACCAAACGTCATGAACAAGCGAGGGTAAGCGATGAATAAGAAAACGCCTCGGCACCCAAGAAGTGGGGTGTTAATCATTTGTGTACTTGTATGCATTGGTATCGCAACCTCAATGATGAGCTTGGCAACTGTCAGCGCACTTCGAGCACGGCGAGCCATGAAGCAGACACACCAGTTAAGACAGACAGAATATTTACTTGATGCAGGAATACTTCGGGCGGCAACACAACTCAAGAACTCTGACCAATACCGAGGTGAACAATGGGAGCCTGAGATTGAGCAACTGCAACGGCTTTATCCCAGAGTCACCATCTCAACCCAAGCTAGTGATGAACCGAATATTCTCAAGGTAATGGTAGTTGCAACACTCGGTGGCGAGGACTTGGAAACTTTCAACGCTAGACCGTTCGTAACGAAGCGGACTTATCAATTCAATTATCAACGAAACAACTCTCAACCATCCAACGAAAATATCGGAGCGGAGTAATTAAGATGTTATGGATCACTGTTCAGACTCGCAAGAAGAACCACCGATTGGGGTTTACCCTCGTAGAACTTCTAGTCGTGATTGCAATCATTGGTGTACTCGTAGGCTTACTACTTCCAGCAGTCCAGGCTGCAAGAGAAGCAGCCAGACGTGTTTCATGCATGAACAACCAGACACAATTAGGTCTTGGTATTCACCACCATGAATTCAGTATGGAACATCTTCCAGCTGGATCCATTAATCCGAACGGCCCGGTCACCAATCAACCTGTCGGGCAAGACGTCAGCTGGATTGTCTCCATCCTGCCATACATTGAACAGCAGGCAGCGTTTCAGCAATTTGATATCGAGGCAGGCGCGTATGCAGAATCAAACCAGCCAGTTCGGGCTCTGGTGATTCCGACCTTATTCTGCCCTTCCAACCCAATGGAACAAACTCGTGTTGAGAATGAAATGACAGAGGGAGCAATCACAATCGGCCTAAATAATTATGTCGGTTGTCATCACGATTCCGAAGCGCGAATTGATGAAGACAACGCAGGCCTGCTCTACCTCAATAGCGATGTCCGATACAGCGATATTTTTGATGGGAGTGCGCACACCATCCTTCTCGGTGAGTGTAAGCAGAATCAAAACAGTTTGGGTTGGGTCTCTGGGAGTCCGGGCACGCTTCGTAATACAAGTGGGTTCGACAAGCGAGACCCATGGATGCCGGACGAAACTACAGGAGAAGAGGAAGCTGAGACAGTTGGCATGTTCGGTAGCTTTCACCCTGGTGGAGCCATTTTTACCTTCGCTGATGGCTCGACCCGCTTTCTCTCCTCCACAATTGACGAAAATCTTTTTCGCCAATACGGAAATCGTGCGGATGGGGAACTGATGAGCCAATGATTGAGTATCGGGGGCCTATCACGGAACGAATTGCGGGTGGTAGCGAATATCTGCCCAAAATTTGCAGACCCAGTATCCGACGATCCTGAAAATATCGGCTGAAGAAAGGTCTTTTGTGCTCTTCAGTCGGTTCGAGGCCGCAGTCAGCCACTCTAGAGAGCTAGTTCTCATTGTTTCTGCTAGCAAAGTAACCGTGATTCCTACATTCCTGCGGGAAAGCGGACTTGCAGGCATCTTGGACGCCGATTGAAGTAGACCCCCAAGCCACGGGTCGGTAATTTACGGTACGAACTGATTGATTCAGGTGATGCCCACAGCGTTTTTGGTCCCAGACTGTCGTATATGAACCAAGATCCTCTCCTCGAGCGACGCAGCCCGTTAGGCATCCCGTATGCGCTGTTGATTTTAGTTGTTTTCTTCTTTTGTATGCCATCGGTTTTCCGAGCGGCGCGACTAAGCCTTCAGCAGAAAGAAAATGATGTCAAAGATTGGCTTCCGAGTGACTTTCCTGAAACCGCTGAATTAAGTTGGTTTGCGGAGCATTTCGCGGGTGAAAGCTTTGTCCTGACAACCTGGCCTGAATGCACAAAAGACAATCAACGACTGAAGGTCTTTCAGGAAAAGCTGATTCACGAAAGTGCGTCTTATGATCCCTCCGCAAAGGTGTCTGCAGAACAGGCAGCAGATTATCAGCGCGCTCGAGAGGTCGGCTTGAAGCTGCAATTACTGCAGACAGGCAACGAATTCAAAAACTGGGGCGGGAAGCAGGAGAAATGGCTCTGCAATCCAGCAGGACAGTGGCACTACATCACACCTGATGGGCGTCTCTTCCGCTGGGAAGGAGCAATGAATGCCGTCGCAGGGGCCGTTCGCGGATTCCAACGCTCTATGGGCACCTTCGAATTGGAAGGTAAGTTCATCACTGCGTTCGGTGAGCCAGCAGGCAACCGTATCGCCAATCCTTTCTACAATGATCCCTCGTTAATCTGTGCGCCGCTATTCCAAACGGTTCAAACCGGTGAAATGGTCGTAGACGAATTGGCGCAAGAGGGAGGTTCACTGTGGCCGGTTGATCTGACCGATGAATCAAGACGCGGCGTAGTGGCTAGGCGACTAGCGATGGAGCGGTTAACAGGAAGTCTTTTTGCACCTGCGATCGACGATGCATTTCAATGGACGCCAGCTGCGTTTCGAACGATGATTCCTGCGAATCGTCGAAATGCCCTTCCTTCTGACTTCGACTTTATTGCTAACAGTATCGTTAGTGAAGCTATCGCGACGCGATTCAACGACTCCATCGAGGATCTAAAATCTGCTTCATTGAAGGAGAGAACCGACCTCTGGTACTCCGTCTATGACGGTGCGGGTGTGGAACCGCCCCCACGACTGACCTGTGTGATGGTGACTCTCACCGATTTCGCAAATGACAATCTACCTTTTGCATTGGGTCGCGGTTGCTTGGGCCAACCGCGTGGTCGACTGTTGGTCCTCGCAGAGGCTTCAGGCATTACCCCACCTAGCGCTCCATCAATGGCGCCCCCGCCATTTAATCGAAGTAATTCCATCATCGCACCGGGTACGATTCCACTGCGAATGGGCGGTCCGCCGGTCGACAATGTTGCCATTGACGAAGAAGGGACTGTTACGCTGGTACGGCTTGTTGGATACAGCATCCTACTCGGCATCATCCTTTCGTACCTGTGCTTTCGCAGCTTGAAGATCACCATGATGGTCTTTATTGTGGGAGGTAGCTCAGCTGGCCTGAGCATGGCTATTGTTTGGTGGACTGCGGGACGCGTCGATGCGATCCTCATGAGTATGCCTTCCCTGGTCTATGTACTCGGTCTTTCCGGGGCGATTCACGTAATCAATTATTATCGCGACGAAGTACGTGCACGCGGAGAACGCGGAGCAACGGGCAGAGCATTCAAGCACGCGCTTTTACCCTGTGCGTTGGCTTCCACAACCACTGCGATTGGTCTTGTTTCCCTATTCACCAGCAATCTCGCTCCGATCAGCAATTTCGGTTTGTATTCGGGAATTGGCGTGATGATGACGGTGGGAATACTGTTCTCGTACCTACCGGCTGCGTTGCAAACTTTTGTACCCGGTTTCAAAGAAGAACAAGTCTCACCAGAGAAAGAACTCGCAACCGAATCGAGACTGTCGGAATGGTGGGCAGGTCTGGGTCGCTGGATAACCGGACACTACGCTTCAGTAACGACCGTTTGCCTGCTTGCTCTGTTCTTGGGCGCCTGGGGATTACGAGAAATCAAAACCTCAGTGCAATTACTGAAACTCTTTGATTCTGACTCTCGAATTATCCACGACTATGGATGGTTGGAGGATAATTTCGGCAAATTGGTACCAATGGAGTTGGTGGTTCGAATTCCTGCATCGATGCAGGCCGACAAAAAACTCTCGATGGATAGTTCGGTCGCTGAAACTCAGGATCTACATTCGATTGACTCCCTCAAGATTCTCGAGCGCGCAGAATTAGTTGAGCGAGTTCGCAAGGTGGTAAGCCAAACGCTTGGTGAGCCGGGACGTGGAATTGTTGGTCAGGCGATGAGTGCTAATACATTCCTCCCACCATTACCGGAGCCAACTAACAGCTACAGTCCTGTCCGGGCAAAATTCAATCGTGAGTTAACTGCTTCTTTGGCAGATCTGAAAGATATCGACTATCTCCGTATGGAGAAGACCACAGATCTGAATCCTAGTGAGCTTTGGCGAATCAGTCTTCGGGTCGCGGCTCTTTCTGATGTGGATTACGGAAACTTCATCTACACGCTACGCGAAGCTGTTCAGCCGGTATTACATGCGTATGAGACACGACGTGCCCTTCTTCGTAACCTGGCCGATCAAGACACAAGCGGTGCTGGGAAGATCGATCCAAAATCGCGTGTTCTTTTGGTCGGTAAGAAGTCCCCACCAAAACTCGATGATGCAGAATTGCTTACAAACGAAGATGTCATTGATTCAGACGCCGCTTACCTGAGCACACTTGGGGAATTAATCAGTGGAGAGCGGATCGCTCGCCCTTCGTGGCTCGATGTGACGAAAGATAAACGTGATGACTTGGTCGCGAACGAAAAATGGTCTCGGTTCGTTGACAGTTACGATGCCGTGGTTTGGCTTGGGAGTGATGTCTTCACCAAGGAGGATTTCAGTGGTGCGAAAACTCTAATTGATACAACATCCATTCGAGTAGATGAACGCCACAATATGGCAATTTCAAAGCCGAACCAAGCGAACACAACTGAATCGATTGGAGTCGTTTATACCGGTGTTGTGCCGGTGGTCTACAAAGCTCAACGAACGCTTCTAACCAGCTTGACTGAATCAATTGGCTTAGCTTTTATTTTGATTGCAGCTGTTATGGCACTGCTTCTTAACCCAGGTAATCTACCCACGAGTTGGATGAAGCCGGCGAATCTTCGTGATGGATTCATTGCGGGAATGGTTGCAATGATTCCGAACGTATTTCCGGTAATCATGGTGTTTGGAGTGATGTGTCATCTTGGTATGGAAATTGATATCGGAACCATGATGACCGCGTCAGTGGCGATGGGTGTTGCTGTCGATGACACCATTCATTTCCTCTCTTGGTTCCGAACCAATCTTTCGCGTGGCATGAGTCGCATCGATGCTGTCATTGAGACGTATCGCCGAGTTGGACCAGCGATGACACAAACAACAATCGTTGGTGGTTTAGGGTTATTTGTTTTTGCACTTTCCACCTTCACACCAACGCAACGATTTGGGTCCTTGATGCTGGTCATGCTGGCAACCGCGTTGATTGGTGACATGGTTTTGTTACCTGCATTACTAGCTGGTCCGGCGGGCCGATGGTTCAAATGCAACCATCGGAAAGATGCAAATCCCGGTCCGGGTGAATCGGTTCAGATGCAAGATAGTCCCAGTGAGGAAATCACTGAGGAATCGGCTAGCCTGCAAATACCAACCAACGACAGTGAAGATCCACTACCAGAGCTGAGGCTGCGCTTCCCCGCAGAAAATCAGCCTGAGAATCGTCGACGCGTCTCTGGAAAATAGCGTTGCTAATCGCGCGGGCGGGAATCAGCCCACCCCACATTACCACGGACAGTCCCTGTCTCGAATAATCGGCCGTTGGACGGGCAAATAAAAAACCACCATGTTCGTGAAGAACATGGTGGTTGAGATCATTCGGTTTGTGAAACCTAAGCGAATGGGTTGTACTTTCCTGGAACCGCAACAGGATAGCGACCATCCTCACCGGGCAACGCCGCTGGAGGTGGTGGTGTATCGAGAGTGTAATTATCGATACCTGGAGCCAACTCGGTCCCTTTGGCGAGTAAATCGTCCCACTTGAGAACCTGGCCGCTATAGCAAGCTTCTCGGCCTAGGATAGCAGTGAAAGTGGATTTTGCTCCGTATTCACCCTCATTGTAAATCTCGCCTGCCATCAGCGATTCGATCATGTCGTGCTGCTCTTGTTGATGGCCGTTAGGTCGCTGACCCTCAAATTTCCATGGATTGGGTCCGTCAATCCAACCTGCACCCGGATCGGAGGTTCCCTTCGACCCATGAACAAACTCGCCAACTTTGTTCCAAACGCCACGAACGTGGCGACCTTGGCTGTACATTTTGGTACCGTCGGCAAATGTGTATTCACAGAATGTGTGATCAAAAATTTGAGATTTGGTGGCGTCACCATCGACTCGAAGCTCTCGTCCACCCATCCCATTACACTCAACAGGGTACTCGCCTTTTACCCAGCAACCAACGTCCAGATTGTGGATGTGTTGCTCGCAAATTTGGTCACCCGAGAGCCAATTGAAGTGATACCAATTATTAACTTGGAAACCCATTTCAGTCTGAGTCTCTGTACGGTTGCGGTACCAAATCCCACCTCCGTTCCAGTAAACGCGGAGGTTAATGATATCGCCAATCGCACCGTCATGAATGCGTTGGATGGTCTCCACATATCGAGGCTCGTGGCGTCGCTGAAGACCAATGGCAACCATGAGGTTCTTTTTCTTGGATTCTTCAACAGCATTCAATACCCGACGAACACCTGTGGAGTCAGACGCAACTGGTTTTTCCATAAAAATATGGCGGCCTTTATTCACCGCGTATTCAAACTGTTGCGGTTTGAAACCAGGTGGTGTTGCAATCACAACAAGATCCGCATCAACATCAATCGCCTTTTTGTATCCATCAAGACCGCCAAAGATACGATCTTGTGGAACATCAATTTTATCAGCGAATTTACCTTTATTTTTCTTTCCAAGGTTGGCCAGATTGTTGGCAGCTTTCTCAGTGTAGGGATCCGCTGCGGCGACTAGCTTCACGTTTCCTTTAGTGTTCATGATATTCTCGGTGGCACCCAAGCCGCGACCACCGCAACCAATCAAAACAAATTTGATTTCGTCGCTACCTGCAGCATGAGCGGTACGAGCGATTGTGCTTGTCAACGCAGCACCCGCTGCTGCAGCCGTCGAACCTTTGAGAAAACTTCGACGGTTTGAATCATTTTGCATTGTGTAAAACCTCAGATAGGATTTCGAGTCAGTAGGGAATGTATGTATTCATTGCTTTTCGACCAAAATTGTAAACAGGCTGAGTACCTATTTGTGAATTTCGGGCTCTAATTCGGCATTTTGAATACGTTTTAGCGACCAAGTTGGTTTCGACATCCGAGAATAAATGCCATTTTCCCGAAAATTTCAGTGGTTTTTTTGAAACCGTATATTCGAGAGCATCGACAACGACGACTTCACAGGAAGAAAAACCTCCGAGTCAATCCACGTCAGTCAGATGACGATTTCGACATGTTTTCAAGAAGCTGGCAACAGGTCAGTTGCATTCTGGGTAGGTGAAATGGACCTTTCCAATAATTACCTTTTGCGGTGGAAGTCACCCGACCGGTTCGATCGAGATAGCCGAACCACTCGCCATACTCTCGATCTGGAAAATGGCTGTATGCCCAACGATGAACGAGCTGGTGACGCCGAGCGTATTTTTGGTCACCAGTTGCCGCGTATGCCATCAGAGTCGCAATGATCGTCTCATTATGCGGCCACCAGAACTTCATGTCGTGCCAGTATTCTTGCACCGGGTGTCCATCCAAGTCTGTGAAGTACAGCATTCCGCCATATTCCGTATCCCAACCTCGATCCCACATCCAATCAAGCATGCGGGTTCCCATCCCAATGATGTCGTGGTCTGACCGAATCATACCTTCGCGCATCATAAACCACGCAGCTTCGATTGCGTGACCGGGATTGAGTGTCCGACCATCAAAGTGGTCGATGATTTCACCCTCAGGCCCCACCGTTTCCATTACACAACCCAGATCTGGCTTAAGGTGGTAACGTTTGATTAATTCTATACTTTGATCGATCCAGTCATTTGCCTCATCAAATGCAATGGCCTCGCGCATTTCCTGTGCGGTCACCAGAGTAATCATGGGATAACCCAGACCACGAGTCGGTCGTGTATTCGTATACTTCTGCGATGACTCGTCCTGACTTTGGGATCGCTCAATAAAACGATGAAATAACTCAACCGATCGTTGGGCGTAAATCGGTTCATCCAAAGCTTTTGAAAGCTCTGCAAAAGCGATCGCGGCAAAGCTTTCACTGAAAGCGTACCGACGCTTACGAATGGGCAAACCTTCCCGGGTGAGATGAAACCACATTCGATCATCATTCGAG
This sequence comes from Candidatus Nitrosopumilus sp., assembly GCA_964225475.1. GTDB lineage: Bacteria > Planctomycetota > Planctomycetia > Pirellulales > Pirellulaceae > Rubripirellula. The sequence goes on from CAXQOB010000118.1 coordinate 32,584, forward strand.
TCTACACAGTGCCGCTCGAGAAAATCGGCACAATTCTTAGCAACTTTTATCCATCGTTGCCTTTCACTGGGTTCATGATTTGGAAAGTTATTGAGTAACTCGCCAAGCAGCCACATGAAGCGTCCTTGTTGCCATACCGCCTTATCAGTGTCGATGACATGACCACGTTGATCGAGACATGTGAGGATTCCACCGTGTTCGAGATCCACACCATGTGTCAACCAAAATGGTAATACATCCTTGAAGAGACCATCCTCATAAATCATGCGATAAGAATGTCGATGCTCATCGTGATCGATGCTGCCTTCGAGTTGTGAAGAATCCGACATTATTGATTGGATTCAACCTCCCCTTTACCTTTTAGAAAACCTCTCAGAACAGCTGAGGTACGCACGCGTGGACGAATTTCTCCACTGGGAATCACGATGGAGTTCTCCCACCATACCGCACTCGTCGTGACATGATTTCGAGGTAATGATCCTGCATGACCCCACTCATCAGACTTTAGGTTGTAGAAATAAGCGGTTTTTGGGAATCCCGGATGATCATCTTTCAAAGCATCCGACTGATGGAAGAGCGAGCCATCCGCTCCACCGAAAATCAGCGCCTCGCCTTCACTCACCGAAAGACCTGTACCCGCCATACAACAACTTGGTGCATCCGCACATCGAGTCCATAAGTTTTTTCTCGGTGAATACTTCCACGTATCTCGCAGGAACTCCATCGAACCATCGCCTGTCTGTCTTCGTCCACTAAGAAGCAAAAGCGTTCCGCCCTCATATTTCTCATCGGCAATTAACAAATGGAAAGCCCGACTTGGTGCTGGCATCTCTGGTAATTGCTTCCACCCCTTTGGAACACGCGAATCAGATCCTGTCTTGAGATCAAGCGCCCAAACCGAACACGTCGCGCTTGCCAAATCCCCAGTAGTTTGCCCACCAACCACATAAACCACCCCGCCGAGAATCGCAGCAGTTCCGTATGCAAAAGGCTCAGGTAGGGGAGGGTAGTCCGTAATACTGATACTGTCGCCGTCAGGTGCGATCTGAATTAAGAACACCTCCCGATAATGATTGGTACTGTCACATCCACCGATACAGAGCACTCCATTATCAAGCGACACCGCACAACCATAAGCTAACTTCCGGGGTAGTTGACCTATTCTCTTCCATGCAAAGCCACTCCCGTTTCGTCTCAGGGCGAAAACATCGTCCAACCACTCTTTATTTGTCTCCCAGACAGGTAAAGGAAAATTTGCACCGCCCGCAACTAATAAGGAATCGCCGTGCGTACCAACAAAAGGACCAGCAACCCCTACTTCATTTGGAATGTTTGGAAGTTCGCTCCAAACCAAGTTCGCAATTTTTGAGTCCTCTGCATGAAGCTTTGCCGCCGCCATAAAAACGAGCATCAGGATTGAGAGTCGATAAACAAACCCAACAACCTGTCTCTTTTTCATGTGGTTTGTCCTATTCTCTGCATTACCCAAATCGGTGGTCGCTCCATCGAGATTTAATGGACTATGGCGATTTGAAATTTGCATTGCAGAATCTTCCTTCGACTCAATTAGGTCTTCAAGCTTAGATGAACTATTCTCGCTCATTCAGCAACAAATCTGAATTGAGCAACGGCTTATCGCGACAGACAAGGAAAGATCGTAAACCAAATTGCTCCAACTCCTGATCCACTTCCCAAACTCTTATGGAATTCGGATTGAACCTCGCCCACATATCGCTAGCGATTATTCGTTCAACTCGTTGTCGGACGTTTCGGGTTTCACCCACGTAAATGGGAAATTTATCATCATAGATTGCGTAAACACCGGGCTTTTCAAACGACTTTGACAAACAACCCGACACCGCGCGTCTGCGAGGTAGATTTTGCGATCCCCAATGCTGACGCTGATCGACAGCTGCCGCACGAAAACGTTTGGTTGTGGCTCGCTTCCGAAGAGCAAGCGCTGACCAGCGGTAATCAAAAGGTTGATACCCCGGGGAAAAATCCGCGGCCATTCGATCAAATTCAGCAATCGATTCCGGGGAACAAAGTAACTCGTCAAGTGTGAGTCCGTAATCAAGCATCATTAACCTTGCAGCGACCTCGCTTGCATCACTGTACGGATCCATTTCTTGGGAGGAAAGACGCTGACCTGTGGCTTGCGCGCGAGGGAGCTTTCCAGCTTTTCTTACTCGTAATAAAAACGAATTCCACAACCTTGGGTCACCCGGTAATTCACCCTCACGGCACTTCTTTAAAAAACGTGCATTTCTCTCGGGATCGCATAGCACATAATCTGCCGAATGCCCGTCCGACGAATCCATAAACGCATCAACGATTGACTGTTCAGCCTCTGGCGAAAGGGCAATAACTGGTCTTCCATTGATGAACTTTGTTCGCCGTTTTCCTTTCGCAGTTGGAACACCACCTGCCGGTCCGTCTGATCCGTCAAGCTCGTCACCAACATTGCAATCTTGTAATCGCGACTGAATCCGTGACACGTAATCTTTCGACAGTTCGATTCCCATGTACTGTCGTCCGAGCTTTTTAGCGACCGCTAGGGTCGTCCCACTACCTGCAAAAGGGTCAAGTACCACATCTCCCGGGTTGCTCGAGATTCGAATCACTCGACCGAGCAATTGCTCTGGCATCTGACAGCCATGAAAACCTTCCCTTTCTTTAAAGGTCCCGGCTACTCGAGAGTAGCACCACGTGTCATGCGACATACTGAAGCCAGGGGATGGTACATCCTGGGGCCGCAGTATCCACGTGTTATCCGGAAGTCGCCCTTTGGAGTTTGCTCGCGAATCTGCGTAGACAAGCTGCCGAGCTGAGGCAACTCTAACGGCAGGATTCTCGCCGTTGAAAGTAAACTGATCTTTATCTTTAACGAAATGGAACAGATGGGTATGTGATCGCGAGAAACCTTTTGCGCAATTCACACCAAAGGTGTAATACCAGATTACCCAACTTCGACAGTGAAAACCTATGCGTTGAGATAATAACTTCAATTCAGCTGCATACTCATCACCAATAGCCAGCCAAAAAGATCCATCTGATTTCAAAACTCGGTGACTCTCAGCGATCCAGGACTCACAGAACTTTAAATACTCATCCTCCGTTTTTTGATCATCATACAAATCGTATTGGTAACCAATATTGAAGGGTGGATCTGCAAATACGAGATCCACGGTACCATCCGCGAGCTCGCTTAGTCTCTCTAGACAACTCCCATGGTGGATCTGATTAGCTTGTAAGTTCAAAATCGTTTCCCCACTTGGTCAGTCTCACTGGAATCTTAAATTACAAACATCCAAGCAATGATGAGTAAAATCTCATTAGCCGTAGGATATTGGTGTCGGCCTAAAGTTGGCATGAACGTAGCGCAATTTTTATTGTAGCGCAATCACGTGTCCACACCCAGCGATGGATCCAAAATCAATTTGCTCTTTAATCCGCGCAAGTTCTTTTTCCATCTCGACAATACAACAAAACAAAGTTTCCCCTGATAACTTGATCGTATCAACGAGTGAACAGTTATGAAAAACTAAATCCGGATGAATGGAGGAACTGGCAGGTGCACAGAGGAGCGATGCAATGAATTTCAATGACATGGAACGTTTGGGCTGAAATCGTCATGTGATTCTCGACCGATGCTTTGGTGCTCATTTCTCAATGACCTCAGCGAGAATACAGCCTGACCAGTTAGAAATGCATTATTTGAACCAGTTCAGGGATCGACAACATCGATCCAACCATTCATTACCATCCAATGTCCTGGGAAAGTGCAAAGGTAAGGATAACGGCCTGTCTCAGTTGGTGCACGAAAATAGATCGTGTGTTCTGAAAATGGTTCAACGATGTTGGTGTACGCGAGCACCTTATCGGTGTTTGGAATGTATTGATTAGCTACAGCCTCGGGATCGGCTATTAATTGGTTGCACTGTTCGCCGATTTCCTGAAGAGAACCTTTCTGAACAAGCGCCCAATTATGCGGCACCGCGTCTGGGTTCTTGAAAGTCAGACGAATCACTTCACCAGATTTTACCGTTAACTGAGATTGATCAAACATCAAGTTTTTTGCGGCGCTCAAAGTTATCTCTCGAGCATCAGCAATCGGTTTGCCGTATGGATTGCGTTTGGTTGCGATTGGACGCTTCAGGTCTGCAAGCATGGGATGCGGAAGGCGCACCTTTTCGCGGAACTGGTAACCATCAATTTTTTCAAAAGGCGTGTCCATATGATTGACGGTCAAAAATAGATCATGATCTTTACCCTCATCAGTAGCCACCAGCAGGTGTAATTGATTGACTAGTTGCAGATCCCGCATCTCCAAGAACAAATCTTTTCCCTCATTGAGCAAGGTGACGGATTGAATCGGTATCACATCGTGTCCGCGCAATCCAAGTTGTCGATGTGAGTATTCAGGGGATCCGTAGGCACCGCTGTAACGATAATTCCAAGCCTGTGCGAAATGATTCTTAATCTTCTGTGCAACAAGGTGATTGACCGGTGTTGAAAATGAAACTCGGATGCCGTTTTCATGAACATGAAAACCTGTAGGCAACTGTGTGTCTTCTCCGCCCGTAAAACGAATTCGTTGCAAGCAGCCGTCGTCCGTAGTGTAAGTCCCCCAACCAGCCATTCCGGAAATGTAAAGCTGGCCATCAATAGGATGGAATCTCGCTCGGTGAGCTCCAGATAAAAGCTCGCCCGCTATTGGCACCACGGCACCCTGAATCCAGCCATCAAACTCATCTCTTAGTAAGAGGAAGGCTCTACCACCCCCAAAAGATAAGTGCACCATCTTGCCATGCACTGGTCCCCACGTTTGGCTAGAAACGTAAATTTGCCCACCACTGGAATTATCGAGTCCCCTCGGCAAGTACAACATTGGTACTTCCGGAGGCCTCTTTAATTGGGTACCGGGTCTGCCAAAGAATGGCCTCCGATCGATGGAACCGTCCTCTTGATTCGTTCGGAATCGGTTGAGAATTGGACCATCAGGTCGTATCGCTGCAATCATCGACGCGGGCATCCAATCCCCCTCGCTGCTCGGTACAGTTACGAGACCATCAGGGGTTAGTCCTATCCCATCCGAATTTCGCAAACCGGTTGCCAAAACTTCTGCTCTCTGACCGTCAGATGAAACTCGCATCACACCCTGTAAGCCACTTGCAGTATAAAACCGACCTGACGAATCTCGCTGCAAACCGCATGTAAAATCATGTCCGGATTTGGAAGTGGACAGAGCTCTGCTGTAAGCCTCGTAATAATCCGCCTCTCCATCATTGTTGAGGTCATGTAACCTTGTTATCTGGTCTCGACCCTGGACATAAACCTGATCCCCTTCGATGTACAACCCCAGTGGCTGATGCAGACCGGACGCGTATTTTCTCCATGTGATTTCTTTTAAGTCGCGGCTAAGACCTTTCCCATGCCAGACATCACCCTGCATCGTGCAGTACATCACCGATCCATCTGACATAAAGTCATGTCCACCACCGTAAAGGAGTGATTTCCAAGGGTTCGCAAAAGGTAAGGTAATCGTGTCCACTGCATACGGAGTCCCGTTACCGAGAACCCCCGTGGTTGTCACTTCCTCTGAATAGCGTGCTGCTCCACCGGAGAGGATCTTTTTTGCTGGATGCTTGTCAACCGGCATCACCATTCTTTGAAGAACACCTTTTTCTAGACGTGGCTCATCAAGATAAGTGACGCCCGATATTTCGTAAGCGAAAACAACACGTTCACCATCGCGGTACAGGCCGAGGTATTTTTTCTGCTCACCGTTTTTATAGGGCTTGTTCACTAATACCGGATCGCTCTCAGATCTGGAGATCGTTTCACCTTCTTGCCTCACACCATTCATGAATCCGTGTCGGACATCCGTGAAGGTGACAAACCCATCTCTCCAAACTCTGGGGTAAGTTAGAGTATCTGGATCAAAGCAAACCGAGATAGTGTTACCGTCTCCTTCAAGGTGAACACACATACCACGTGCGATTGAAATACCCTCGCCGTGAAAAACACCTCCTTGGAGAGAACCAAGATTAGACTCAGACCATCGACCATCTGCCCAAACTGGTTCGGATTGGTTGCCCCAATGGCCATAATCACCGCCATCTAAACCCGCAAACTCGGTCAACAGGCTCGGCGTGGGGGTCACTGCACGATAATGACGCGCTTGCTTGCGATAGAAGTCGTAGACGCGGTCGCGATTTACATGATGCTGCCAGCTGGACCATTGTTCAGGATCCAGGGGAGCCCGTTCCATATCGTAAGACTCGGGATGATGCACATGAGTATGTGCGAACAATGCGTCAATCGCATCAGAGCTAATGCGTTGGTAGTTACCTAACTCGATCAAGAACGCAACCAGATCATAACGCTCCTGTTGGTTCAAAGCCTGCATCAATCCGGTTGGCATCAAGGAGCCAACATTCTTGATTGCTTCGATTTCAACCTTGGAGATACTTTGGTTCGTGCTGGAAGCGTGTTCTTTAAGAACCAACACCTGATCGGTCTCGCTGACACGATATCCCCGCAGCATTCTGCCATCCGACAACAGAACAGCAATCGCTTGGTATTCTTCATCAACTACTTTTTGTGGTTCCCACAGAGAATCAATGATCTCTACAGGTTTCCTCTTCTTAGCAATCAGGCTCAAGTTGGGTCCGATTTGGCCACCGTGCTCACCGACTTGATGACACGATAAACAAGCTTGCGTGGGTGATGCAAAAATCATCGCGCCCCGTCCCGGATTACCGACGCGCGATATCTCAGCCACATTGATTGACCGGCCCGAGTTTTCGTAAACGCTGGCAGCAGATTGCTGAACCTCCTGTGCAGCCGCGTAACCGATACCTCCAAAAACACAAAACAGACTAAAGACTGAACGTAATAACATTCAAAGATCACCTATTGAACTGAAAAAAATGCTGCGCGAGTGCAGGTCTATCTGCCGGATGGAATTTCAATCAATATTGGCGCTTTTGTCTTCTCGGCAGCAGGTAACTTTCGTGCCTTACTATTGGTTTTCAAATCCCAATCAGCATTCAATAACAAATCAAAACCAGGGTTCTGATCCTTGACTTGGCAGGAACAAGGACCCACCACAAATTTACATGCCATTTCAATGGTATCCTTGTAGATACCTTGACCCACCAACGCATAAAGCACACGCCCTCGACCGATTACAGGAAATGCCATTGGCTGATCCAACTCCTCAAGATCACTCTCACTTCCAAGCAACATCTCAACAAAAAAGCGTTCATTAGGATCATCACGGCCGACGGTCACAATTGAGAAATCGAGCCGCAATTCAATCGGGTTTTCCCGGTCAAAAAACTCATCCGCTTCCAATACTTCCTGTTTGGGGAGTGTTAGATTTTTTTTGTTCCACTCAATTTGTTCTTTGAGGCGCTGATAAGCCTCCCGATCTTCCTCATCTCGGCCAGACGCTAAAAAGACCCACACAGCAGAATTACCAGAGAGCAGTTGGTCCACAACGGCTTTGCGAGCGGGCGAATCAATTAATGAAGCTGCCTGAATCTTCTCCAACGGTTTGATTGAAACAATTCGGTCAGGTACCTCTCGGGCATTGGCAGAATAAAGCAACACTCCAATGGGTTGGCCGTCCTCAGAAGAGTGATCTTCCCAAATCCGGTTCAGCATTGCATCCGAATTTGAACGTAAATCATACTCCTGAACTCTAAGATTCAGCGATCCACCACTCTGTCTCGATGCAGTCTTGATCTGATCGATCTTCCTCCGCTGTTCACCGTTAAGGTCGTTTTGATGCAAAATCAATAATTCGTAGGAATCTGCTTGCCAACGCTCTAACGCATAACGAAATACTGGAACATTGCATGCGAGCAAGCTTTGGCTGCCAACAAAGAGAATTGCTGCCGCAATCGGGTAAAATCTAAACATGAGCGAAAGACCCAACGTGGTTTTCAATGTAGCTTCTAATTGCGTAACAAGAGCCGGATTAGTCTACGTTCTCGCGGTGAAGGAGGATGATGGAAATCTAATTTCCAGACGAAGTCCCTTGGCGAGTAAATGTAATGCCAGAAATCAATGGATTCCCAGACAACACATCCACGTCCATTTTAAGCCCTTGATTGAGGCGAACGCGCGGAAAAGTAACAATCCCCTGTTTTTTACGCTCTGATTCTAATCCAGTGCCCAATTCAGCTCGAATGGTCTTCCCTTGGAGCGTGAGCTCTATCTCACTTTCGTCGGTATCGTTAGCTGTTGTAATAAAGACTTCCACACGATAGTTGGGGATCGGATCTGTTTTTTTCGCATCACGCGCGACAACCTGACCAGCGGATGCGAAGATCAGGGCCGTTGACGCAGCGGAGTCACCTCGAAATGCATTAGCAACGCGTTTCCCGGTCCCTCGAATCAAAAAAACAATCGAATTACCCCGCTTCCAATCTGCTCGACTCATTGCAGTCTTGAGAAGTTCTCGCAGATCAGGTGATCTCTGCTTTACCGATCTCTCTCCAGAGTTCTTCCATGGTTCGACCGACCAGGTAACTTTATCGTCAATTACCTTTCTCGATGACAAGTCATGAGGTGTTTGCTGGAACCGAATTGGGTTTCCAGATGCTTCAACCTGAATCATTAATTCTGTTTTTTCATTGGTGACTTCGTCACACGTAAATTGCAGATAAACCGGTCCGTCGGGAAGGGTATCAAATGGCACATCAACGAATCTCAAACCGACAATCTGGTCGTCTTCATCGCGCATCATCTCGAGATCGCTACTGGTCAGACTCACTTTGCCGGTGGATAAATTCTCCTCAGCATCGTCGTCCTTGTGTAGGACAGGAACGATCGTACCTTTCATTGTATCGTCCTGAAGACTTTGGAGTGACAGGTCCAAATGAGTGACTCCTTCCAAACCTGAAGCAAAAACCCAAGGATATTTTGGATCGTTGTTTCGACTGGAGTGTTTACGATCGATCGTAACCCCGTCGTTCCACGTCACATTCAATTCAGGTGATGCTCCAGCGACAACAGGATATTCCAACCACAAATGTCCATCAGTGTCACGTCGATCTCCGGGCGCACCAAAATTGATACCCAAGTGCTGAAAAGACCCAGAGACTGAATTCTGGGCTGCAAAATCATCAACACTCCAAAGATCCACCTCAGGCATGTGAACCAAGCCAAGTGAAGTTTGATTCTGATAAGCACAACTACACGTTCGTGTGTAATCTGGTGCATTCAAAATCCCATTGGCAACGACAAGGTTGGAGGTGCATCCAGATTTAAAACCCCCAAAGTTTCCGGTGCCACCCTCACTAAGCAAGTCGTAATAACCTGCTGCTCCAGATCGAAAAGTGAGCATATTTTCACTAGCAATAATATTATTGCAGCCATAGGCTCGAGTCAGCTTCCAAGGCTGTTGTTCACCAGTGATTGGGTTAGCAACCATTTTCTGGTGACCATCGTGCAGGAAAAATGCGCCCGCGGAGTTTGCGTAAGAATTCGTGTTTGTAATGATCCAATCGTGGTGAAGGATACAAGGTCCCGTGTATCGCAGCTGGTCGTTCTGCCACTTGACAGACCCATCGCCTCCGCGATGCACTGACATCCCTTTTGAGACCTCATCCGTCAACCGATCACTTGCGGCAGCTCCTGCTTGCAACAATAGGTCGAACTCTTCTGAGTAACTGAGCCACGTCCCAAAAACACCTTCATTAATCTCCCAACGCAGCTCACCACTTTTGTAATCAATTGCAGCCATTCGGTAAGAGTCAGGCGGTTTAACGCCTCTTCTCATGAGCGCTTGCTCGACTCGGCTTGGGTAACGATCTAAGCAATATATTTGCTCTCCTCCAGCGACAATTCCGTTGTGCCAAAAGCTATATTTTGAAGGAACCTCCCAAAGCAGCTCACCTGTATATCGATCAAATCCAAGTAATGCTCGACTCGCGGCACGATCAATGCTTTTCCCCCCGAAACCAGCTCGAGATCGGCTCAATTTTTTATCTCCGTCATACTCGATTTCGAGCTGCTCTTTATAATTTGCGAAATCCAATCCGCTGATAAGCACATCTCGATAAACTGCGATAAATCCCCATTGAAGATTCTCCCGCCCGGGTTTGGATTTGTTGCTTTCATCGCTGTTGTTCGGAAGATGGATCTTCAGTAACTCGTCGCCAGTTGCTGGATCAAGCACGTAGCAGTAATCTTTCGCTGCGATGTAAACACGATCCTCAGTTACTACATAATTTGTACCGCGTCCATTGGCGCCAGGAATATGTACCTGATTGTATTTTGGATTGAGTGGTGTTTCTTCGAAAGTTGAATCATAGTAGACATCAAAAGTACCGAGATCATCAAAAGTCTTTTTCCAAAGCACCCGCCCGGTGTAAACATCACGAGCACTAAGACAATCAATCCCTTGAATAAAAAGTCGTCCACCAACGACTTGCTCCGGTGGTCCGTGCCCATGTCTCGGCAAGACATCCAAGTGACTGCTTCCGCCGAACCAAAGAATCCCAAGAGGTAATTTAACGCGACGATCATCCGATTTAATTGTGTTGGCAACATCACCATGCTGATGTGTCCAATCTGCCGATCCTGATAATTTTCCTACCCGAGTGACGAGCAGGCCGTAGCTTTGCTGAACAACCTTTGCTTGCTCGAACTGCTCACTGGAAATCAAACTTGACTCTTGCGAACCCCAATTCGCGCCCAGAAGACAGAGCACACCACCGTAAGGACGCACTGACTGATAGGCTGGCTTCAAAGATTCTATTCCAGTCGTTTTCCCTAAATCATCGTAAAAGACCACACAATTAGCGACGTATTTTGGTGCACGAAAATCTCGCGAATTACTTTGGTGCACTGTAACTCGCCCATGCAGAGAGTTCTCATCTAGCCAACGCCGCAAATCACTAATGACCGCGTTCCGAGAATCGATCACAGCGATCTGTTCGTAATTGGAGCTAAGAATGAATTGCTTTAGCTCTTGCCGATCCGCGCCGCCGAACCAGAGGCAATACCCCTGATGCTGATTAGTTTTTCGGAGATGACGAAGAAAATCTCGGACATTGACATTAGACTCTTCATTTTTGACATGGCCTTGGTCTTCGTTTAGTTGATCTTCTTGGGCAAAGTTCGCTTGCGAACCGTTGGTAGATTCAGGTGAACCGTAAGCCTTGATCGTGCCATCTTCGGTAATGAGTATTAAAGTTTGATCAGCAACTAATATTCTTTTGGAATCTTTCGGAACGCGTAGTTCTGTGATGACTTCTGAAGGTTTTTCGCCTTCCGCAATCTTGATGCGTGTCAAAAAATCACCGCCCACGGCAAGCAATTCATTGCTGGCGCGAATTAAATCACCGCTACCGTCGGCCTGAATCTCCCATAGCACTTCATCTTTTTTGTTGTAGCAGCGGACAACCCTCTCTTGATTAGATTTTTCCTCAGCAGAAAAGAGTAAATCATCAAACAAAACAGGCCGGTTGGGCGTGAAGTTTTGTTTAGCTCCATCCTTCATCGAGAAAGCACGCGTTCCGTTGCGTCTGGTATGCACAAAGTACCGAGATTCCTCTGCAGCGACAAAAGATCCACCATTACCTTTGCCCCCTGCATTTAATTCAAAATGCTTCAAAGCACCGGTTGATCTATCAAAGACAGCAGGAACCGAGCGACCGCCTGGAACAATCAAATGTCTCTCGGTTGCAACAAAAGCACCTTGCGGAGCAACGCCAGCAAACGACGGTGCGCTATGGGGCTGCTTGATGTAACTCGATCCCACCTGGTCGTTTACCCAGACAACTGACCCAGTATCGAGATCCAAGGCGTAGATAAAGACACCCATAAATGGCCATATACTCGCCGAGAAATAAACGTTTCCATCTCGGATGACCGGTCCACCCCGCGCTGGACAAGCAGACACCAAGCGACGATTACCCAGTGCGTGCTGTTGATTCGGTCCGCCGAAAAACTTCCATAACAACCGCCCGCTGGTTACATCCACGCAGTAAAGGTATCCATCATCGCTACAAAAGCAGACCTTATCTTTCAAACCAGCAGCAGACAGTCTTACCGGTGCCTCCGCAAAAAAGGTCCAGAGTTTTGAACCGTCGTCTAAACTGTATGCGACAACTTTGCTTTCGTCGTTGTAAGGAACGATTACACGTCCATTAATCACAACAGGTTCGAAAACCCGGTCGTAAGTCATCAAGTCTAAATTGAGCGGATCGTCCCAAGCCTGCCGCCTTTGCTCGTGCGATAGGGACCACTTTTCAACGAGCTCAGGAGGTAAGGTATTATCAGAGGACGCACTTCGAAATGAATCATAACGCCACATTGGCCAATCTTGAGCACTAACACGGCTCACCACCATTCCTTGCACAAGCAAGGCAAGCACCAACAGATTGATACCTCGGATAACAAATGCTTTTCGCTGTGATTGCTCAGACAGTACGAGCCATGAATTTAAGAATCCTGTCATTAGGAATTCGACCAACTTTCGCGGAATTACGGCAAAATAGAAAGTATCAATTTAATCACTAGAACACGTTATGTGTTCACCAATCACGGGCTATTCAATTGTGATTTTCTCAGGAAAACTGACCGCGCTATTGCGGAGCACTTGGTTTGCAAAAGGAAAGTCTTAGGATGTTTCTTGGCGGTCTCTGTCCAAATCCATCAACAAGAGCCGTTATTACCTCCGAGTTTATGAAGAAACTGTGTTTTCAGCGACGTTTACCAGTATCGATTTTGAGACCGCGAGCCGCCGGCCTGATAGTGCATGCCAGCTTGGCTTGGTCAAAGTGCACGAGGGTCGCGTCGTTGATCAACACTCTTGGTTGATTCGGCCAAAACCATTTTTCTTTCAAACTTCAAACATACGTATTCATGGGATCACTCCCGAGCAAGTTGAAACGGAACCAGAATTTGATGAATTATGGCATGAAATTCACCAAATAATTGGAAACACTTGTCTTGTTGCTCACAATGCGGCTTTCGATATGCGTGTTCTAACCGCTACGCTGCGAGCACACCAACTTCCAATCCCGGACTGCGAGTACACGTGCACTCGGGCAATCGCAAGAAAAACGTGGCCGCATCTTCGTCGCTATGGATTGAAACCTCTGTCAGACTGGCTAGGCATACGATTCCAGCATCACGACGCCTTGGAAGATGCCATGGCCTGCGCGAAATTACTCCTTGCCGCGGGAATTGACAAAGAAACCCAAACTCTACCGGATCTTGAAAAGAAATTGCGCTTGAGCCGTGGGCGTGCAGGCTCTTGGGGTATGAGAGGACCCAGCGGAGATCGAAAAAAGCGAGGAATGAACTATTCAGCGGACCAATCCCACTCCGCCAATCACCTGCCGTTCATAAAGCCAAGTGATCTGAAAACATCATCACTGACAGTTACCAATGATCTGGAGGACAAAGCGGCTGGGAAAAAAGAATCGACTCCGTCGATGCCCCAATTACAACGGCTGATGATTCGCGTTGAGTTCATTCGACCGTTGGCTGGAAAAAATGTTTTCGTGACTGGACCATTTCGTGAGTTCGACAAAACTACCCTGGAAGAACTTGCTGTAAAAGCAGGAGCGATTTTGCAGAATGAAAAAAACTCGACCACCGACATGATTGTACGAGACAACCCGAAAACCAGCTCGGTTAATTACTCATCTGACGATGATTCAGCAAAACAGATGACTCAACTTGTTTACTCAGCAAATGGTTTCGTTGATTTCCTGAACGGCAAATCTACCATTTAGATAGTAGTAACAACTATACTCACAAGAGAAATCCAACAGCGCCGGGAGATTGCCTGACCGAGCAATCAATTTCAAACATCCATTCTGATGCGCTCGACCAAACCGACTGATGTGCGTAATCCGTGAAGATAACCATGAAAAGATACTTTCACCGTATTGAATCGCCAATTTTTTTTCTTGTTTCCTTATTACTGGGCATCACAATGCTGCCTTTAAACGCAGATGAGACAACCCAAGTGAAAACGACGGTGCCTTCCGAAAAAGAAAACAATGACAAGCGGGACGGCCCCTTTAATCTTGCGTGGAAGACTGGTGGCGGAATGCAGTTTTGGACGGACCACATTCACCGGCAGGGTTATCGAATACAACAGAATGCTGTGACGGGACATTGGAGATTAATTAATCCCGACAATGTTCGACTGAGTTGGGGTAATCGACAAACTTGTCAATCTGTTCTAGATCGAAAATGTCCGAAGACGCAAAATCAGGACCACCCAAAGTCAACGGTCATACTACTGCACGGCCTGATGCGTACGCGTGGATCAATGACTTCACTAGAAAAAGCGTTGCAAAACAATTCGTTTCCGAGCGTGATTCGGTTCTCTTACGCAAGCACAAGAGGCTCGATTTCGGAGCATGCCAAGGCATTGCGAGAGGTTCTTGAAAATTTACCGCCTGATACTGATTTCCGTTTCGTTGGGCACAGCATGGGTAACATTGTTGTGAGACACTTACTGGGGGATCTCAAAAAAGCAGACGCAAAGAAGATTCTCCCTCGGTGTAAGTCCATGGTGATGCTTGGACCGCCTAATCAAGGTGCCACCATTGCAAAGCGTTTAGCTCCTACAAAAGTGTTTGGCTGGATCACGGGAAAAGGTGGCTTAGAACTAGGGCCAAACTGGGAGGAACTAAAGAATAATCTCGCGACACCATCGTTTCCTTTTGCAATTGTCGCAGGTGATGTTTCTGAACAACCAATACAAAACCCGCTGACAGATGGTTCTGGGGATTTTGTGGTCAGTGTTGAAGAAGCAAAGCTTACTGGATCTCAGTGGATCAAAACGGTTCCAGTCTTGCACAGCTTCCTTATGGATGATCAAACGGTTCAGTCGATGACCATTGAGTTTCTAAAAAAGCACTAAGTTCAAAACGAATCACGGGTCTGTAATCGAGTGGCCAACATACCAATAAGCCCGAATCAAAACCGGGTCGCTCAGTTTTCGATTGAAGGATTGAGGGAATAAAGCGATGGCCCCTCCCAAAGCTAACCGATCCATTCCAGACGTATTACGGCTGGGAAGTAAAACCTCTATTCTTCCGATTGTTCATGGAAGCGGTCATTTCTCTCAGATAGTCAGTGAATGGTTACTTGAAAAAAACTTTGACTGCGTAGCCATCCCACTCCCGCCTTCTTTCCAGCAATCAGTCGAACGTGCAATCTTGAATTTGCCTCGACCATCCGTGGTGATTCAACGGTCGCTATTACTGGACTCGCCTTATAGTAATTCCTTGCAGAGTGAAGATGTTGATGGAGCGACCGGCAGCTCCGAGCCCTTGCAGGTTAATTACGTTCCCATCGATCCCTGCCAAGGCGTCATTTCTGCAATCCGTGCGGCCATGGGTGAGCACGTCCCCCGTGTATTCATCGATCTGGAAACCGAACCATTCATCCCATTCGCTGCATCAGTACCAGACCCGTACGCCGTGCGAGAGGTAACCCCCGAAAAATATGCTGCTGCCTTGCTCCCGGCTATTCCGAGGCCCGCTGCAAAACAAACTTGGGATCGCATCGACCACATGGCTCGTCAGCTGAGAATATTAGAACAGAAGCATCAACAGATTTTGCTCGTTACAAGTGTGCTGCATTGGCCGTGGATTCGGGATCTGCATACAAAGTACGAAAATCGTGATTTGGCCGACCTAACGAAGCAGGATGTTGAACACGCCTTTAGCGAATCGGTGTCAACCAAAACATACCCTGTCGATTCAAACACACACTCTTTTTGGCTAGGTGAAATACCATTTATTACATCACTGTACGAACGCCAGAGAATCGAACTCCTTGATTCTGAAAATACACAGATTGACGGCGTGAAGGAGCTACTACTTGCTGCAAGAAATGCTTATCAGAGTGATCTGGGAAAACGTGGAAGACGCATCACACCGACCCATCTCTCGAAATGTCTGCAATACATACGGAATTTATCATTAATTCAACGACGACTCTCACCTGATCTGGTGACAATCGTGACCGCCTGTCAACAAATACTAGGTGATGAATTTGCCCTGCAAGTCGCCGAAATTGCCAAACATTACCACTACTGTGAACACGGATTATTAGAGGATGACAGCGAGGAATCCGTCACATTTGGAATTGAGCATGCAAGGCTGCCAGATGGTCAAATTGCAAAGGCGGTCAGTCGACTGCCAAACCCTCCAGTCATTTGGAAAACACTGGAGCTACAACGTAAAGCCAGCCAAAAACAAAAGCGGGATTGGCAATACAAATGGAATCCATACTCGCAATGCAGCTATCCACCTGAGGATCATCGAATTGAAAACTTTCGGAGCCGAGTTTTTGATCGCGCCAAAGCAATCATGGGTAGTGATTTAGCTCGCACTGAAAAATTTTCGACCAGTCTCAAAGATGGAATTGATATTCGAGACACCTTACGTCATTGGCATGAAAAGGAAATCTACGTTCGCGTGAATCCACCGAACCGCGGCACCCTTGATGCATGCATTATGTTATTTGATTCCCCGGCTGACCCAAGAGATTATCCATGGCGCACTACATGGTTTGCAGAACATGAAGAGGAATCAACCCTAGCATTTTTCGCAACGCATTATGCGGACGAAATGGTAGGACCTGGGATCGGTGTCGGTACCTACGGTGGAGCACTCTTTCTTTATCCCCCTATCCCGATCAAGGATGTTTGGTCGGATCACCGGCTGGATTACACAACCACACTCGAGGAACGTTTGATCGCAGCGGCGTGTTTTCATTCCCGAGGTACTGAAATTGCATTGGTCTCTGCTCTACCGCCAGGAAGTGGTTGGCGAAAACTTGCTAAACGTCATCAGAAACGGATTGTACATGTCCCACTTTCATCATTTGGCGATGAGAGCGTGCAGCAACTGCGTCGAGTGCATGTGTTAAATGGAAAAGAAGTCCGAAGTTATGCGGAAGAGTTTATACGACGCCCCTAAGTTGATTGGCGGATCAGAAGTTTGCGAACTGTTCCTCGTGCGATTCATCGACAGTAACAATCTAGATCATTTGATTTACCGTAGGTTATCAATAGCAGATCGTTACGCTTCCTAGAAGCATCTCCAACAGAAAACAATCGTGAATTGCGGGTACCACTCGAGTTAGCAGACGGGAGTGGAAGCAACGAATCCATCAAAGAAGATGCCGTAGATGGCTCAAGAGTTGTTCAACCATTTCTTGACTATGTAAAGCAGTAACAGAAATACGAATCCGTGCGGTTCCGGGTGGCACGGTCGGTGGCCGAATTGCGGGAACATAAAATCCGCTCTCGTGTAAACTATTCGAAACAGAAACTGCCTTGTGATCTTCACCCACAATTAGTGGGATGATTGGTATACCTGTTTCATGACTCCCAACGGTGATACCAAGCTCTTGACGAATGAACTGTGCGAATGACGTCACTCTCTCTCGTTCGATTGTGTTGCTCTGAACCCTTCGAAGAGAATCGGAAGCGGCAGCGACTGAGTTTGGCGGAAGTGCAGTGCTATAAATGAGGGTACGGCAATGATTTATCAAATAATCAATTGTTTCGGAATTTGACGCAACAAATCCACCATGAGATCCAATCCCCTTACTTAACGTTCCAATTACAACGTCAACACGTTGCTTCACGCCGAAAAGCTCTGCTACGCCTTTTCCTTGCTTTCCCAGCACACCTGTAGCATGCGCCTCGTCAACGATCACACCTAAGTCGAACTCATCTCGAAGATCACAAATCTGCTCCAGCGGTGCGAGGTGGCCATCCATGCTGAATACCCCGTCTGTAACAATCCAAGCGTTACGGTATTGACCTCGATTCTCATGCAAGATTTGACGAAGTGTAGCCGTATCCCGATGTGGATAAACCAGGCATTTTGCCTTCGATAATCGACACCCGTCAATCAAGGAAGCATGGTTTAAAGCGTCACTAAAAATAATGTCATTCTCACCTGCTAGCGTCGATACGACTCCACTACAGGCGGCATAACCTGTGGGAAAAAGACACGCCGCTTCTGTGGATTCGAAGATTGCTAATTGGTCTGCCAGATCCTGATGTTGATCAGTCCAACCGCTGACTAAAGCGCTAGCTCCAGCGCCCTGACGACTTACCACCGGAGTCCTGACAGCAAATCCTAGGTAGTCGTTACTGCCAAAGTTACAAAGACGATTACCATTTTTCTCAATTAAATAAACACCCTCAGCTTTGCGCGGTTCAAGTCGCCGTAAACGTTCAAGTGTTTTGAGTCTCTGCAATTCTTCTTTGAAGTCGTCGCGAGAATACATAAATCAGTCAAATCCTGTGGTAGGTCTATCAACTTGAACAACGCATGACATCAACCTGGCGGCCAATTTAGTTTTCGTCCACCAAGGACATGGAAATGTAGATGGGGAACCTCTTGACCACCATCCTCCAAAGTATTGGCAATGAGTCGGTATCCATTTGATAAACCCAATTCAGCGGCAACCTGAGAAGCAACAATCAAACACCGACCAACAATGATTTGATCTTCTTCTATAAGATCTGCCATCGATTGAATCTCTTTTTTGGGTATCACTAAAAAGTGCGTCGGTGCTTGCGGGTTAATATCACTAAATGCCATGCAGTATTCATCTTCGAACAAAATCTCAGCTGGAATCTCTTTCGATATAATCTTCGCGAAAATACTACTCATGGAATTCTTTCTTGCGTAAGTGGTACCATCGTCTCATGACAAATGAATTTGTCATGAGATGGCACATATTAAATCTGTAATGCAGGGAGAAAATCTTTCGCGAAGCAAATACTCAGCAAAGTCTTAACGCCTCTCCATCCAATCCAGTTGCTTTAATAGGGGCGTTACCTCCAGTGCCCACTGCAGGTGCCGCGCGCTAACTTCATCACCAGAAGCGCGTAATTTATCCATCAATAAAACTAACGGACCCGTTTGTATGACCATAGGGAGGGAAGCGATTGATTGCTCCCATGTATTTTTTGAACTCGCTACCTGGTCAGGAGTGGCAATACGCCAGAGCAATATCTCCGCGAGACCAGCAATCTCGGGCCTTTTGGATTTCGTCAATTGTTGAAGTTCATCAACTCAAGTCTTTCTCTTCGGTGAACCAAGCAACCAACTACTTGCGGTCAGCCGAACCAGTTCAGATGGATCAGAAATACGGTCCAATGCCTCCGAGATCATAGGATCTGCTGTGGCTTCATTTGTCCAAGCCAATGGCACCCACGCCAACGAAAGGAGTGGAAGAGGCCGGCGATCGAGTTGACCAATCAATTCAAGTGCGATCTGACCTCGATTAGTGCGCCAAGCAGATACAGCTGCGACCATCGTTAACCATTGTTGACGCCATACCGGTGGACGCTGATTTAAAACGTCAGGCAGGTTGCCAAGCACCTCGGAGTCATTACCCATCTCAAACGCTTGACGAAACTCCTTCTCCGCGCCTGTTAGATCATCTGACTCGATCCAGATGACTCTCGAGGATGCAAAACGCTGTTCCTTCCGTGTCCGGCTGTCGACCACAACAATGACTTCTTGTGTGTACTCAACAACATCACCCTTCAGCGTCTGGATCGATGGAGCATACCACCCCTGTATTTCGGACGACGTCTTTTGGGGTGCTAACCAGATTGTCGATGCAGATGATGGTAGCAAAGGACAAAATGACAGGACGCACAAATGAACCAAGCTGAATCGCATCAGCATCAGCTTAAAGTTCACCCAGAACAGAAGACACGTTCTAAACATGCGAAATAAAATCATCTATCGTGTGCAATTCTTGGCTTAATAATTAGAAGGCAAACTACCCATCATCAGTCTACTAATCCCTGAACGTCAATGTAGCGGTATTGCCCCTGATTCATTTTAGCCAAATCAATTAGAAAACTATCCGTCGGGGCTTCACGATCAGATCCAAATTCAATGCAATGGACGGTCGTCCCCGACGAAGTCGCGCGTACTTGCAACTCCCTAAGCTCACCCTCTGATAATCGGGGAACCCGCGCATCGGTCAAAAAGAAAATCACGTCAGGCCCCATGCGTAATGCCAACTTCAATGCGGATTCATGCTCGGTACCGCCATATGCAGCAATGGAACTAACATATTTTGTTGCGAGATCGAGATTAGATTTTTCCGCTCGAACCATCGACATCGGCATCCCCGGCAATGAGAAAGGTCGAGGTTGATCGTTGTAAAAAATGATTTGGAACTGCTGTCGCTCCGTGAGTGATCCCAAGCTCTTGAGCAGCTCGGATTTTGCTGCTCGCAAGGGTTTTCCAGAAAATCCATTCATACTGTCGGATCGGTCAAAAACATAGACGAAATGAGAGCCGCTTCCAGACACACCGAACAGCATCGTCGTTGTCTCTTCACCGTCACCGGGTTGTTGGCCAGCTCCCGTAGAATAAGCATCACCAGATAGTTCACTGTCGCCAGATAATCCTGTTCCGTTAACCGGAGACGGGAGTGACTGAAGTGAATTTAAGACACCTGCCAAATCAAGTGGTGGTGTCAAACTGGATGGTGGAGCTAAGGAAGAACTCTGTGAGGTGGATTGATTGACATCGTCTTGGTTGTCACTGACTTTGTCCTGACTGACCACCTCGGTGTATCGCTGGCGATCGGGTAACTGATGGACGACTGCGATACCAATAGGTCGATCGGTGATCATTTCGGTCGTGCCATGCGACTGGGATCCCCAGATCACCCCAATGATGACAAACAGGACTAAATGGAATCCAAATGACAGCAGAAGCGGTGCGAGCGACCGCTTAGTCGTAATGGGTCGGTCATGTTGATCGCTCACCATCATGTCAACCTTTGAGGCACCCTGAGGTTCATTTTTGCTGATGCGCATGCTATTGCCTTGACGAGACAACCTCTCTGCAGCATCCACGGAATCACCAACGGAAGCTTAATACACTGTGAATTATGCCGAATTTGCTCCGCAGGGCGCTAAATTCACCAAGACATCAGCAGTTTATGCGTTTGAAATGGCCTCGGCGCTTCTCAGGAGCGGTTCATGACATTAGTTTATTGCAAATGTGATTTCTAACCCCGCATCCCTATTTGAACACGGCAATCAGGATACTGAGAGCCCAAACTGGAGAAAACCGCTGTGAGTGACGCTCGATACCTTTTTACTAGCGAATCAGTCAGCATGGGTCACCCCGACAAACTTGCAGACCGTATTTCTGACGGCGTTTTAGACGCGTTACTTGCTGAAGATCCAAACAGCCGCGTTGCTTGTGAAACCATGGTTACCACGGGTGTAGCAATCATCGCTGGAGAAATCACGACCAAAGCGAAACTCAATTATATCGATGTTGTAAGAAACGTCATCAATGAAGTCGGATACACAGACGATCAGATGGGTATCTGCGGTGATACCTGTGCTGTGATGGTTTCCCTCGACAGCCAAAGCCCCGACATCGCCCAAGGTGTGGATGCGGATAATGACTCAGGCAAAGAAATCGGTGCAGGTGACCAAGGCCTAATGTTTGGCTATGCATGCCGGGATACACCCGAACTGATGCCAATGCCAATCGCATTATCCCATCGTATCATCAATCGCATTACCGAAGCCCGATTCAATGAAGAAGTCAGCTGGCTTCGCCCGGACAACAAGAGTCAGGTGACTGTCGAATATGAGGGCAACACGCCTGTGCGAATTGATACGGTCGTGGTGAGCGCCCAGCATTCGCCGGACGTCTCGAATGAAGAAATTCGAGAATTTGTGATTGAGAATGTTATCAAGCCATCCATCCCCGCTGAGCTAGACAAAGGTGACATTCAGTATCACATCAATCCAACGGGTAAATTTGTTGTTGGTGGACCCCATGGTGATTGTGGTTTGACCGGCCGCAAAATCATCGTTGATACCTATGGCGGATGGGGTAGGCATGGTGGTGGTGCTTTCAGTGGCAAGGATTCAACGAAAGTCGATCGATCAGCTGCTTATATGGCGAGATATATTGCGAAGAATATCGTTGCCGCAAATCTGGCAGAGCGATGCGAAGTTCAACTGGCGTATGCGATTGGGGTGACAGAACCCGTAAGCATTCATGTTGACACGGAGGGAACCGGGACCGTCTCTGATGCAGAGATGGTCAAACTTGTTCGAGAACATTTCCCACTGACTCCGGGAGGAATCATTGAGCATCTCCAACTTCGGCGCCCTGTATTCAAAGAGACTACCGCCGGTGGACATTTTGGTCGGGATGGTGATGGCTTTACCTGGGAGAAGACCGATAAAGCCGAAGTCCTAGCCGCTGCTTCTCGCTCGGATGAGTCTGCTTAATTGTTGCAATTGGTCTGGACTACCGACCTGCATCTTGACCACGCTCCAATTGATAAACAGGAGCGTTGGTTGAGATTGATCACGAGCCAAGCCTGCGATGGATTACTGATCGGTGGTGATCTTGCTGAGGATGGAAAAGCACTTACGTGGCTAGAACACATTGCAAGCAGTGTAGATTGTCCAATCTACTTCGTATTCGGTAATCACGATTATTACGGCCAATCCATTAGCCAACTTCAACAGGAAATAATTCGATCATGTCGAGAACATGATCAGCTCCATTATCTCACTGACTGTTCTGCAATCCCTCTGTCGTCATCAATGCGAGAATCGCAGACAGGTTTCTACCTGGTTGGTGATGATGGATGGGGTGATGCTACCGAAGGAGATTTTGAAAACTCTTTTGTTCAGCTCGCCGATTTTGCTCGAATCACTGACTTTGCTTCGGCCTCTGACCGAGATCGAAAACGCTTTCTTCGCGAACTTGGCTTGGTCTCTGCTCAACGCCTTGCCGCAAAACTGACTGCCGTTCCGAATGATGCCAAGCATGTACTTGTTTTGACGCATGTACCGCCGTTCGTTGATGCTTGTTGGTATGAAGGGAAGACCGCAGATTCGAACTGGTCGCCTTTTTTTGTGTGTGGCCAGATCGGTGATGTGCTCGAACAATACGCCATTGATCATCCTGAGTGTAAAACTACTGTTCTATGCGGACACACCCATCACTCCGGCTTTGTGAAACGCCGAAAGAATTTAGTTATCTACACGGGTGCCGCAGAACTCGGAAATCCATCGTTTGCAGGTAAGATCACGATCGACGCACAGACAATGACAGTCGAGAGCCATGACTCAATCTAATCAATCAGGGGCCGACCGAATTTCGGCAGCCTAGCTGGAGGTCTTGCTGCATCTATTCGCAACGTTTCTGTTCGGTTGGTCTCAGACACTCTCTTTGGCCCATAGCTTTATCAGCATCTGTAGGTGTTCGACCGATTCAACCATTTCGTCCAAACACGCAAATTCTGTCACGCTATGAATTTGATATTGGCCACTGGAGAGATTTGGCGTTGGCAGACCCTTTTCAGTCAATTGACTACCATCGGTGCCACCCCGAATGATCGCTTTTTCATAAGGTCGACCCAGATTCCCAAATGCATCACATGCCAAACCAATCGCTTGTGGCAGATCTACCAAACCATCGCGAAGATTTCGATACTGGGGTTTTATCTCCACTTGAATCTGCAAACCAGGAAACTCCTCTTTGATACGTTTGCTGATCTCCTCGACGTGATTGGCGAACTCTTTTAATTGCGTGGTTTCAAATGATCGGAAAAGGAGTTCGACCGTTGCCTCTCCCACACCACCGGAAAGATTGTATGCGTGAATGAATCCTTCGCGATCTTGAGTAGTCTCTGGCGTAAACCCATCGCCCGGTAATTCAGAGACAAACCGACCAGCTGCTCGAACTGCATTGATCATTCGACCCTTTGCGATCGCCGGATGAATGTTATGACCGATGAAGCGCACCGTCGCTGAGTCCGCGGAAAACGTCTCAACATCAACGACCCCCGCTCCGCCTCCATCAATCGTATAAGCAACCGTTGCGTTGAGTTTATCGAGGTCAATTTTATCAGTGCCGCGTCCAATCTCCTCATCACAAGTCATCAATACTTTGACGTGGCAACGGCACAAATCAGGATTTTCAATGAGTGTCTGTGCGAGCTCCATGATAATGGCCACGCCGGCCTTATCATCGCCACCAAGAAGAGTATCACCACTACTGCAAACCAAAGTTTTTCCGTGTAAATTGTTCAACTCGGGACAATCATCGACAGACAAAATGGTTCCGTTAGCAAACTGCAAATCTTTTCCATCATAAGATCTCACAACTTGGGGCTGCACGTTTTCGCTTGGCGCTTCCGGAGAAGTGTCCATGTGGGCAACTAACGCAAGGGTCGGTGCATCTTCCCCAGCGTTCGATGGCAAACTAGCCCAAACCAGCCCATGTTCGTCCTGACATGCACCCCTGACACCCATGGCAAGCAATTCCTCAACAAGCATCTTCCCAAGGATAAGTTGCCCCTTAGAACTAGGGTATTCTGTACTGGAGGGATCTGCCGCACTGTCGACCTTTGCGTAGCGGATAAATCGTTCCAGCAATCGCTCGCGATTGATAATCACATTGCTGGTTGCGGCATCACTCATTCCTATAGTCCTAAGCTTATTATCTTCGAAGTTTTTATTTGAATATTGTGTACAACAAGATGAATCCTAAGGAACAAACCTTTTCCCTGAATTGAATCACGTCCAATAATGCAGTAGTGGATCATCCCAGCGATAGCCTACTACAATCATGTTCACATTGTTGAGAAGGTATTGCGCTGATTTCTTAGCATTTATCGTAATTGCAAGGCCGAGTTCGTGTTACCACGATGCTTCGGCAATTGTTGTGTCTCTTCGTACCGTTGGAATCAGTGATGTCAAAAGTCTCCTATCTTGTCTTCGATGTTGAGAGTGTCGCGGATGGCCAATTGATCTCGAAGGTGCGGTATCCCGATCAGGGTATGAGTGAGGCAGATGCTATCGCGGCCTACCAAGATGAGCTTTTAGAGAACAAAGGAACAACTTTCATTCCCCATACGTTCCAAGTTCCGACGGCAGTGGTGATTGCTAAAGTTTCGAGTGATTTTGAACTACTCGACATTGTTTCTCTCGACGAACCCGCCTTTCGACCACACGTCATTACGGAACACTTCTGGAGGGGTTGGGAGATGTATCAGCAGCCTGTCTGGGTAACCTTTAATGGGCGTAGCTTTGATTTGCCCCTAATGGAATTGGCGGCTTTTCGCTTTGGGATATCAGTACCCGATTGGTTCAAAAATGAAGGTTATCGATCTCCGCGTAATCGCTTCAACGTGGACGCACACTATGATCTTCAGGATGTCCTCACCAATTTTGGTGCTGCGCGATGCAACGGAGGTCTGAATCTAATCGCACAGATGCTCGGCAAACCAGGCAAAATTGGCCTGAGCGGTGATCGCGTGCAGCAAGAATTTGATGAGGGAAATACCATGGCGATTAGTGACTACTGTCGATGTGATGTCTTGGATACCTATTTTGTCTTTCTTCGCACCAAGGTCCTTTTGGGGAAAATATCCGTTGAGCAAGAACGCGAAATCATCAATCGGGCAAAAGAATGGATTGAACAACGCACCGATCAAAGTGCCGCCTATCGTGATTATCTAAATAGCTGGCAAGATTGGGCAAACCCTTGGGTTAAATAGGTGCTTTAGGAAAGTGTGGTTGGGTGGGTGTTCTGTTTCTGACTTTACCTGACTACAGAATTCCAAGTACTGTTCATCCACAGATACAGGTCTCTATGGGACACGGCAGGAAGCCGCCAAATGAAACCAAAGAGGGTTCGTCCCCTACATCCAGTCGCATTCTCCAACCGTATCGCTCACCTCACAAGAGTGTCAGGTTCCCCATGCGCTTCGATCATTGTCCCTGTCATTCTGATGCTGATTTCGTGTTCCATAACGTGGGGCCAATCAGAATCCTCACCACTGCTTACGACTGAGAAAGTAAGCAAACCGATCTCAATGCAACTGCAATTTGAATTCAGCAGTGCGCAATCCATTGAATCTGATTATCGCATTGCTTTGGAAGACTATGAAGCAAGTCCATCAGCTGTCATTGATGAAGTAAAAAACCACTCCGCTGATCCAAGCTCTTCCGCAATTTTTTCAATCAATCCAACTCGTAATGGCTTACGGATTCGAGGTGGTTTCAGCATCAATAAAGGCAAGTTCAGCTTTCAAATTCAGGGCAATGCAAAAACCAATTTATCAATATTTCGACGGGAAACCTCAGCCGACGGAAAAATGACTCAATGGACGAAAGTGCAGACCTTTCGACTTGGACAGTTACTTTCTGAAGAACGAGTTACTTTCGAAGATCAAAATGACCTCGCAAAGCAGCGATGGGTAATCAGTCGAATAAAAAGTCCACCAATCGAAATTGATGATTGGGAGATTTTTCAGACCGTAAAACCCGGTCAAGAAATCACTGCCAAACTTAAAATTGCAGGCACAGAAAAACTCCTGAAACAACAGGGCGTTCTTCTGAAGATTTACAGCTTGGATGATGCCAAAGTCGTGCAAGAGGAGACCTATCGTCTTGATAGCCAACAGATTGATTCGGAGGGTTTCACCACAATTTCGACCTTAGCACCACGCAAAGTGGGCGTTTATGAGGCGAGACTGCAAGTGATCGATATGGTCGATCATTTTTGGATGAAACTCACTCGGCCAACAACCAGTGATTTCGAAATCCGACGCAGCTTTCTAGTGAATCAATCTGGAGTTAACTCGCCTACAACGACCTGGGTACGCCAGCAGGTAATACAACCCTCCGAACCTCCCTGGTTTGCTCCAGATTGGCTCCTTAACCCCAAATTAAGTTTTCCGAGTAATTCAACAAACGATGCAAGAGCGCCCGCCGGATTAGAAATCGATCAACATGAGGGTGAAACCGTTTCTCTTATTTCTCCCCAAGGCTCTTTTCACACAAAACTCTCATCTGATGCGGAGAAGTTGCATCTTTATTCAATTCGTGTTCCGAGCACGATTCGAAGCGGTGTTGAAATCCGTATAGGAGAGTCGTATGACTCGCCAAGTCGTTTCTTCACCATCCTCCCCAAACCAAATGCCGACATTGTCGGAGCTTGGCAAAACCTGACGTGGTTGCACCATCCAAAGAAAAATGAGCATTTGTGGATCACGAACGCGGACAGTCAGAAAGACTTCATGTTCCACTCGATTACGGTAGAAAAGAGAGAGAGTCAAAATAAAAAAACTCACGAATCACCTGATGAAACACGACGATCAGTCCTTCGAATGGGTGACCTCTCGTGGATCCGCCAGTTGTCCCTCGACTTCGATCGCTCGATCAATGCGGAACTATGGGATCCCGCATCGGTGGAACTATATCGCCTGTACCTTGCCGTGAACCGCTTGAAACGGTTAGCAAGCGATTTTGGTTTTGACACCGTTTCGATTGCATTGAATCAAAATCATCTGGCTTGGCATGAAACTTCAGAATTCTATCAACTGAAGAAACGAACGGAGAACAACGAAAACTACATGCGAGTCATTCTTTCACTGTTTGACATGACGGACATTGGTGTGGTGATCGAATTCACACCCAATATGCTATTTCCCGACGGGAACGTCATAACCAGTGATCAGATTCGTCTCGAAGGCCAACTCAAAAAAGAGTCTGTAAAACTTAACTTGTTAACGGATTCATCAGATGAAAAAACTAACTCCCAACAGCATTGTTTTAATCCCAACACGATGCAGGCTGCACGCAAAAGCTTGCTGGAAATAATCAATTCGTTTGACCACCATAAAAGCTTTTCCGGAATCATTGTTAATACATCCGGAACAAGTAATTGCTTTGCGTTACCATCGAATGCGATGCAACGCGGAAGCTTGGTCGACGCGTATGAAAGAACATTGCGTGAACTTACAAATACCGAAGAAGATAAAAAATCGAAAGTCACCCTCTCATTCCAAGACTGGGTATCACTGCAACAGCTGAAATCTTGGGATAGGATGCTTGATTCTCTTAAAGGAACACCGACTTTTGTAATCAGTAACAACCCGAATGATCTGAAAACGGATCCCAAAAACTTCAGCTGCATCGAACAGTTCGTTTATTCGGAAAATAAAAATATCTCCAAACGGCTGAAGCTGCTGAACAAGATTTCCAATGGTACTGCAACCGAAGCGGTACTTCTAAGTCAGTCGCCTCAAACCGCGGATATGTCGAGCACTACAAATATTCGCTCGCAGGATCTATGCGAAGTAATCGAAAAACAGCGCCCGAACTGGTTATTCGTCGACTACCAACTTGCGATGAATCACCTTGCAGAACAAACGGTAAGTAATCTAGCGATTTTCTCAACGCTTCCCCGTGGAACAATTAGCCCGTCAACACCTATTGATTCTGCTACTCAAACCGTGAACGTATGGTCCTTCATCAACAACAATCATTTTCACATCTTACTAACCAGTAAGGTTCCATGGACAACTCAAGTGGATATCGAAACGGCGGAGCCCATTTCATGGATACCATTCGATAATGGCTTATCTTCCAGATCGAATGTTGCATCAGTGGAAGGAATAAGGCCTAATCGCTGGAGAATCTCAATCCCCGGTGGTAATTACGTTCTGCTACGTTCAACCGCAACCGGCCAAAACTCTATTCGGCAGTGGACCAGCCGAGTTCATGGTGGACCCAATGTCGTGAAAAGAATTAAGCAGAAGATTACGGACGTTGTAGAAAATATTGGGCAGCTCAATGCACCTCAAGCCGATAACGAAATCCTCTCAAATGGCGGCTTTGAGATGGCTGGTGAGATGGGGATCCTAGGATGGCTGCATGCACAGCATCCAGCTGGTTGCGTCGAGCTTGACGATAAAGTTTTCACAGAAGGCACACAATCGGTACGACTGATCACACAACCCAACAGCACGGGAAGAACGTGGCTCATGAGTGAAACCTTCCAGCCTCCATCGACTGATCGGCTAGCCATCGGTTTAACAATCAGAGGTGTACCGTCCTCAGAGGAGAAAGAAAAGCAAATTGTACGAGTAGCGATTGAGACAACCCAGGATGGCGAACCGCTTCGTATCTCGGAAAAGATAGAAGTCCCTGATAACAGTGAGTGGTCGAACCACGAAATCGTATTAGAGGTCGACGAGCTACCTTCAGAATCACTCGGGGAAATGCGATTAGCAATCGACTGTGTCAGCCCCGGAACGGTTTGGATTGACAACATCACGCTCTATGAGCGTTTTCCGACTCAAAACGAGCGTGGACAAGTTCAGCGAGAAGTCTTTATGGCAGTGCAGGGAATGCAACGTGGTAATATACTGCCGGCAGGAAAACTGTTGCAAAACTTTTGGATTCAGACCTTACTGCAAGATCCTCCAAGCGATTCCGAGGATCGTGTGATCCCATTAAAACCACCCAAAGAAACCGCTCCAGGTGTTGCTGAAAGATTCAAGGACTGGTTACCAGACTCACTTCGATTTTGAACTGATCACAATCAAATGAACCATCAATCCAACGCTAGCTTTCAATAGATTACTGCAGGCAACTTGGTAACCACTCCGAAATAACTCTGCAAAATCGCCGAGGCGGGATCAACCATTTTACTCAGTAATTAGCGGTCAGCTCGAGGTGCCATCGAACCCTGTCGCTCATCCCGCTCTTTTGTGATCGTATACAACAAAATCGACACGTTGCGTGAAAACCACCGCGATTATGTTGCCCGTAAATGGCGGCAATAAAACTGTCTTTCTGCTGCTCAATCAGGTCGTAACCGCCAGAAGCCACCTCCGTTAAGCGTCCCAGACCACGGTCAAGATCGCCTCGTATTGTCAGATAATCCAATCGATGTGGTGGCAACTCGATGGCTTCAAGCACGATTACTTGTTTGCTGTAAAACGCATCTGTCAAATCAGTTGCAAACGTATGCAACCGATCATCCAGCTGAAACATCCAATCCAAATGTGGTTGCGTTGTTCTACTAACACCGGGACCTGGGTCGTGCCTCAGAACCGCAAATTCTCTTAATTGATCGTTGAGCATGTTAATGATAACTCGCAATATTCCGTGGTATCGATGAAGAGATAAACTACTTCACCTGTTCCCCATACTTGGCTCGCCAAAAATCGGTAAGTCCGGGAGCCGTCAACAAAAGATAATTGGCTAACTTCTTAGCTTCTACCTCATTGCCGGCACTTCTTAAAGCCTTGATTCGCGATAACTTTGCTGCGTGCCATCGCTCGTCTCCCTGAGGTAATCCAGTAGCAATCCTTCCCCAATAATCTGCCGCTCTACTAATTGCCACGGGTGAATCACAAGACTGTAAAAGATTAGCAGATGCCTTTAATCGCTGATTTGAATCAGGCTCATCCTCTATCCATTGATCGATGAATTCGATCGCTTTACCTATTTTCCCCAGCCAAATCATACAACGTGCCTGATCGAGCTCAGACAACCTGAGCTGTTGCCAGCCCATGAGTAAATCTGCGACTGGCTCGCGAAGCGTTTTGGTGTGCTCAGCATCGTTAATAAGGGATTGAGATAAATCTTCTAACCAATGATGCTGGTACCAATCCTCAGATGGTGTCAAAAGGTCTCGCGCGGAGATTCCGTCAACGCGCAGACCATAAATTGCTCGCTCAAAATCGCTGAGTGAGTGGTTTATCAACTGACTTGACAAGGTTTTCGGCTCCAAAAGAATCAATTTCAACTTGCAAAGCTCATCAGGCATATCCTCAACAAGCTCGATCGCTTTAGCACTTTCAAGAAATGCCTCGGAAACCTCCTCCCAACTCGAGCTCCGATTGATCAGAACCTGATGCCACGCGTTTGATAACAATCCCTCGTCAGTAACCACCATTACTCCATTGGAGATTCGTGTAAGTAGCAAAGCAGCCTGCAAATGCCTTCCTTCACGAGACAAGATCCCATACAACCACTCACGGACTTGTGGGGCTGTGTCCGACCCGGGCCAGCGTTTTAGATGCTCATCCAATCGAGCCTGCAATTCTTGACTGGTCGCACTTTTTAATTTGGAAAACATTAGCAAAGATTGCAAATGAATGATTGATGATTGCCCTCCATCGGAATGAGTCACTGAAGCACGCCGCAATGTATCGATGGCGCGGGGTAGTGCTTTAATCTCACTGAAAATTGCAGCTGCCTCTACTGCATACTGCAAAGCACTGTCAGCCGGTCCGGGTAACTCGGATGCAATCGCCAGCAACTCGGCTCCCTCTTGGAGATTACCATTCCTGATGATCTGCTGACCTCGTACGACAAGAAGCTGCGGATTCGGCTGACTCCCATCACTTTCTTTTTTACGCAGCAAGTCATCCAACGTAATCGCGTCCGCACGTAGGCGCGCATAACGGCCACCACGTTTTTCAATCCAATTCAAACAATCAGTCACTCTGCGGGACGTGCCGTACGCAAGAAAAAACTGCAGAAGTGCCAAATCAATCTCAATTGCGTTATTGATGTCCGATTCTTGACTGCTAATCAGAACTTCGAGTGGTTGCTGATAATACGAAACTAATTCATCTCGCGCAGCGAGTTCGTTATCCTGTTTAATACGAAGCCGCGCCCGTAAAGCCGTCCATTTTTCCGATGTAGCGATTGTTGCTGATGACCTTAATTCGTTCAGTTCGCTTGCTACTTGTCCGTATTGCCGCATGCGTAAGAGTGCTTCCAAACGAAGCCTCTGGACCTCTAAGCGAGCCTCTGTGCCGGATGGCAGAGTATTAATAAACTCAGTGGCCATTTTTTCTGCACGAGAAGCAGCACTAATAAAATCATCAGTGTTTTGATTCAGAAGATCAGTCTGAAGTAATGCCAAGGAAACAAGATCAACGCGGAGGCTTCTTTGCAAACGAAGGTGATCGTTGCGTAGTGCTGCGGTAAATTGACCGTCACGACCGTTGTTTTTTGAACGGTAATCAGATATCTCCTGCACCAAACCTGTCAGTTCATTACTTACAAGCACTGAATAGCGCACTGCATTTTGCTGGAGTGCCTTGTTCAGCGGGGAAATGGCCGCTCTGGCGACTAAGTGAAGAACTGCTTGTTTTTGTGCGCGTTGGATCTGGGCCCGAAGAAAAAAACGAAATCGATGATCGGGATAAGAAGCGAGAAGTTTTTCTACAGGACTGACAACATCGCTGATCGAGGATTGGTCAAAGATCGCTTGCTCTCGCGCCTGCGCCACAAGAACTTCAGAATGCTCCACAGCCCACTTGGCAGCCAACAATGATTGTTCGGTCTGCTGTTGCGATTGATGATTACAAAGATCAATTGCTTCATCATACCTTTGCTGATTCACCAAGCCCTGAACCGTGTCAAACCATTGGTTACTGGTCGATCGGAGAACGTTCCAAGATCCAGTTTTCTTTTCCTCAGCTGACAGGCCGCTGGAGTAAAACCAGAAGTAACCCGCAATGACCAGAATCTTTCTCACCGTGAATCGCGACATCATTTACTCGGCCTTTGCAGCAAATAAGACACGATCTGAGCCTTCGTTACGCGCAAGATCATAAATCTGCACTGCATTACTCATCGTGACGCGGTCACTGGGGTCAATGATCACAGGCGGCTGAACGCCAAGATCCAACACTGCCCTCAACTGCCGTGATAACGCATCTCTACCGCTGATTCGCTGGCTATTCATATCAATTATCAATTCACCATCGCGTTGATCGAGCTTGATGATGATTTCATCAAATGATTCTACCTGCGAATCAGTTACTTCACTCTCCATACCGCCGTTCGGTGGCTGTGCTAATGAACTCGGAAGATCAAATTCCGGTAAATCGAAACTACTCGTCCAAACGAAAAAAACCAAAAGTAGAAACACGACGTCGATCATCGGCGTCATTTTTAATTCGATTGGTTGTCTTATGCGATCACTGGGTATTCTCATCTTGCGTCTCTTTCTTTGACCGCAATCGCTGCGTCTGAAATCCCCAATTTGGCCGCCTCTCTCAGGATTGGTTCGACATAACGATACTGAACGGCGCCATCCGTTCTAATTCGAACGGCTGTGGAATCACCTTGATTTGACCGATATTCCCCGATAATCTGCTTGAGCTCTGAGACATCAACCTCTTTGCCACCAACTTGGATGCGACTATTCAAATCAACACTAATCGTTAAGACTTTCTTTTCAGGATTCAATGGTGCATAGCTAGCCGCAACGGGTAAGTCCAACGGCAAACGATGTTCCTGTCTAGCTAGATGGCTGGAAACAAGAAAAAAGATAATAAGAAGAAAGACAACATCGATCATCGGAGTCATGTTCGCGCCCGCAGACAACCGATTTTGATTAGGCACGCGCATCAGCCTCTCCTCCTTTGAACAACCAGACACTCACGATCAAGTCGCATGCATTGCCATGATGCTGCTTGAACTTATTCGCAAAGACTGACTTCATTATTTCCATCATAAAATTGGATCATTCTCTTGGGCGAAAAAATTACCTTCTTTAAAAATTTTATTCAGCAACCTTCCCGCGTTGGCGCTGTCGCTCCCAGTAGCAAGGCTTTGGTCAAAATGATGATCGAATCGTTTGAGTGGTCCGACATTTCGCATGTCATTGAATACGGTCCCGGGACGGGTGTCTTTACTGAAGCGATTGTGAAAAACATCGAGGATGGGGCGACTTTCTTCGCGATTGAGCAATCAACTGAAATGGTCGCCGCAACGAAGCAACGGTGCCCAAGTGCCCAAGTCTACTGTGACAGCGTGACGAATGTGCGCGAACTTTGCAAACGTGAATCAATCGATAAGGTTGATGCCATTGTCTCAGGATTGCCGTGGGCATCTTTCCCCTCGAGTCTTCAGCAGGAAATTATGGGATCTATCACTGAGGTGCTTCGACCGGGAGGAAAATTCGCAACCTTCGCTTATTGGCAAGGTCTCGCGCTCCCGGCAGGTCAAAGATTTGCGAGCAAACTCAGGGACACTTTCTCCATCGTAGAAAGAAGTCCGACGGTCTGGAAAAATCTGCCGCCAGCCTTCGTCTATCGATGCGTTCTCTGATTTGTTGAACTGAGTTTTTCATGTCACTCTTGTCGGTCAAATAACAGGAGCTACATCGTTAAGTCATGGTGCATTAGAGCGCGGATCAAAAACGGTTCACCTCTCAGGGAACCCGTGTGGCGGATTGCAGGAGTGACTCAGGCAATTGTTCCGCTGCATCTGAATCAAGAACAAATACCACGTTATTTCGGGTCATCAGATAAGACGCGGGTGAATCGAGGGCAGGTTCACCTGTAAGTGCTCTTGATACTGCCTCTGCCTTATTCTTACCTGTGGCCATCAAAATAATGCGATCCGCTTCGAGTATTGTTCCGATCCCAAGTGTCACTGCGGTTGTTGGAACATCGTCAATCGACTCGAAAAATCTTGAATTGGCTTTGATCGTGTTTTCAGTCAAAT
This sequence comes from Candidatus Nitrosopumilus sp., assembly GCA_964225475.1. Lineage (GTDB taxonomy): Bacteria > Planctomycetota > Planctomycetia > Pirellulales > Pirellulaceae > Rubripirellula. Next base: position 66,947 of record CAXQOB010000118.1, read on the forward strand.
TCACGACACTGGTACGGCCTGATGGATCACTTCCTGGTTCGTTAAACGCAATATGCCCGTTTTCGCCGATACCTAATAACTGTAGGTCAATTCCACCGGCAGCATGAATCTCACTTTCATAATGCACACAAGCCTGATTCAAATCCTCAGCGATACCACTCGGTACGTAAGTGTTTTCTTTTTTTACATTGACATGATTGAATAGGTTGTCCTGCATGAAGTAGCGATAGCTTTGTTCGTGTTCGGGTTCAAGACCGACGTATTCATCAAGATTGAACGTCTTACACGCATTGAAGCAAACCTCACCGTTCTGATTCCAACACACTAATTTTTCATAGACGGCGACAGGTGTTCCGCCGGTTGCCAAACCCAAGACGATCTCTGGTTTTTCTTTGATGGCCAGCGCAAATTGCTTTGCCACACAATCCGCTGCATATTTTGAGTCTTGGCAAATTACCATTTCTGGTTGATGTTTATTTCCCACTGTCCATTTCCTGTTCAACGGCATCACACGCCAATAATATCTCTTCTGCCCACTCAGTCTTAGTTAGTTTTACGTTCAAATCCGCCAAAAGATCATTGCGGATAAACAAACGAACACGTTTGACATAGTTATCGAATTGGCTATCCGCCAACGCAGATGCCACCGGAGATACATCCCGCAAAGAACGAACCTCAGAATCACGATGAACAACATCTAAATTGATATCTACCTCTAACTTTGACGGTGGTGCGTCAATTAATAAGTCCGCAGCATGAACCGCGATTTTTGTGCGCGCCGCTATTCGCTCTGAAAGTTTCTCACTGCAAGCGACAAGCCACCAATATGGTTTGCGGGCAATGGCTTGATGAATTTTCTCGCCCTCAAGAACATTAAACTCCACCGCACGTTTGTATAGCTTGCGCTGCCCACCAAACAAACCGTCCACTAATGGCTCAGCAACACTCCCTTCTGCGGCTCTCACAAGTAGCGCTATCCAAGATGAATCATCTAACTTTAGGGATGAGAGGAGATCCATTCGATTTTGCAATAGGAAAACGGCTCGCTGCAACATCGCGGTTGCTGAGCGCACAGCATGGTGCCAATAAACCTCGCTGAACATCACATAACGAGCAAACACCATCATTTCGGCCGCTGTTTTCCCTTTTTCTCCGATCGCTAATTTCCCTGTCTCAGGGTGAATACATAACGATGCTATCAGCCTCGCTTTGTCGAAGTTTTGACCATAAGGAACACCAGCGTGCAAGCTATCCCGATAGAGATAATCGAGCTTATCAACATCAATTGGACCGCTGATACAACTTTGCAAGAAGTTTAAGCCCTCTTGGTTTTCAGAGGATCCAACCGACTGAGGTGTGATGATCGAAAGGACATCATCCAAAGTGCAGTTCCAATCCTGATCGAGGCAAGTAGACAAATCACTATTAAGAACCCAGTTCCTTACACGGTCCTCATGCGATTGAATACCGTCAAGATTCATATCCTCGATCGGATGGCAGAACGGCCAATGTCCAAGGTCGTGAATCAGGGCGGCCACAATCAACGCCTCTTTCATCGGCCCTGACACAATGTTCTCAAAACAGGAATCACCGTCAAAGCGCGCTAAGAGCTGCAAACTGTTGTGGTAAACACCCAAGGAATGCTCAAATCGACTGTGTTTTGCCCCGGGATAAACCAAGGCGACCATCCCCAACTGGGAAATAGATGCAAGACGTCGCAACGGCTCAGTATCGAGTAAACGTCGAACTCGCTTCGTCAGAGGAACATCCTGTGACGGTGGAATTCGAATTAATGAGTTTGTGCGATGCAGCGTTTTGACTTCGGGAAGCATATTCCATCCACTATTTGACTCTGAAATCCTGTACTTTGCTCATTGAGGTTTTGGAAGAGATCAACCGGTCGCAAGCGATAACCCACTCAACGCAGCGAGGATCATTGTCGCTATTAGATAAAGCCCCGCGAGTGCCACGCCTTCGCTGAACTCAATCTCAAACACGACCATCGCAGCAGTCGCGCCCGCTGCCACCATCATGCTGAATACAACACCGAAGACTAAGTACGACATTTCTTGTGGACTATCGAGATCCAAGACATAACTCGGCACGAAGGCATAGATAAGCCACGATGCAGCGAGGATAACCGTCAGAATCAACACGCGGTTACGAAGTTCTGATCCAACATAGGGGGCTAGCTCAGAATCATGCACAAATCCATAACCTGCCCAAACCAACGGAGGACCCAACAGAATCGCACCGGATGCGAGTGCCCATAATGGTGGACCCGCTTCCGCAAAAATAATTCGACAACCAATCGCAGCTCCAGTAGCCAATAAAACTGACGCGAAAGTCAATATTAGGCCACGGCGAGTCACATCCGTTTCTTCTCGCTTTAATGGCTTTAGTACACTCTGTCCGGAGCGATCTTTGGGTGCACCATCGTCCGGTGCGTGAATGACGACTTCCTCAGAAGTCTCTGGAACCTTAATTTGATTCTTACAATTTGGGCATGGTCCCGTTTTCCCAGCGAATTTGTCACTGACTTGAAACCGTTTGAAACACTTGGGACAAGTAACTTGAATAGGCATAATTCAGACGGAACATTAAGAAAACGAAAAGAGCGGCAACCTATCACTCGTATCGCCCGTCCGCGACACTCCCGCAGAAGAATCTTATTCTCAGGCGAAAACAGACAGCAATCACTTCGATAGAGGTGACCGACGCGAAAAAGGAAAACATGGTGGACCACGACAAAACCTCACAACATCATAGCGATTTTCTGGAAATTCAGGGTGGGGGCTCACCTTCTGCACACGTTGTGCTTTTCCAGCCAGAAATCCCACAAAATACCGGCAACATTGGTCGATCCTGTGTCGCCGTGAACGCAAAACTTTGGATTGTGGAGCCGGCTTCATTTCAGATCACCGATAAGCGTGTGCGTCGAGCAGGTCTCGATTACTGGCCACATTTGGATCTGGAATTAGTACCCGACTGGCCACACCTCACAAAACGCCTGACATCGAATCGGTTTTTCTTCTTTTCAAAATTTGCAAAACGATCCTTATGGGATGTAGAGTTTGAAACCGAGGATGTTTTCGTCTTCGGACGCGAAAGCTCAGGCTTACCCGAATCCATCTTGGACCCCACTGATCCCCGGTCCGTTCGACTGCCGATGACCCATCACGTGCGTAGTCTGAATCTTGCGACGACAGTGGGTGTCACTCTCTACGAACACCAGAGGCAGATATTCCAAAAACTTCAGAAACCGAATCGGCCACCCTCGGTATAATTAACATCCAACCGCGAATGAGGTTCCCATCGATCTGGTTCAACTTGTTAATTGAAATCGGAAATGAATCACCTCTTCGTTCCTTAAACCAACTGCTGTCCAAGAATTCATGCCTGCTAAAAAAACACAGATCGGTATTGGCTCAATGATGCTGCTAATGCTTGTCTGCTCCATCATCTCTGCGGGTTTCTTCTACGCTTCACGGATTGAATCAATCCAGAGCGAGTTGCAAATGGCTTCGGGCGGCTCAAATACTGTTTCTGGTGTCGCGGAGGGACGTGCTCCGCAAATCATCTTTATTATGTTCACATTTACCTCTCCTTTGATTTTTGCTGGTATTCTCGCGACCATCGTTTCTGTGCTTCGATGGAAAAACAATAGACGATCAGTATGAGCAAGAAAAAGCGATCGAATGAATATGATCTTCGTGAACTGCTCGGGCCAATCCAACCACCTGGTTCATTCGATGATTTCCATCTAGGACTTCACACACACTATGGGAATGTCATTCGAAGGCGACGTGAAGTTTCTCTTGATGCACTACCTTTTTCTTGTGAACCCGTTGCTTGGTATTCCCTCGGTGCGCGCCCCATTCATCATAAAAAAGGGCCGACCCAAACACTCGCCTATGCTGCGGGCGATTACTTCGTACAAGATGCTGGATCTCTTCTTGCTCTCGCACTCTGTGGTGCTGACCAAATTTCAGAGAAACCATTACTCATCTGTGATCTTTGTGCTGCACCTGGAGCCAAAGCCTCGGCATTATTGGAATACGCTGAACAAAACCAAGGATTTCTTTTAGCGAATGAAGTGATCGGTTCCCGAATCGGCGCGCTAACAGCCAACTTGTCACGTACCGGCTCTGATCGCTTTGTGGTCTCATCCCAAGACCCGTTGAAATTAGCAGAACGTCTTGGGGCCGTATTCGATTTGGTGTTGGTGGACGCTCCATGCAGCGGGCAAGCAATGCTTTCGCGCGGAAAACAAAGCCAATCTGCTTTTTCAAAACAACAGGTCGAACACAGTGCATTGCGGCAAAATCGCATTTTGGATGCAGCAACGTCCTTGGTAAAAACTGGGGGTCAATTGGTTTACAGCACTTGCACTTTCGCTACCGATGAAAACGAGAAGCAAGTTGAACGTCTACTGAATCAAGGCATAGCAGAGTCAGTACACAGCAACGAACTCTCTAATTATCAAACCGACCAAGGTTGCTACCGATTATGGCCACACCAGCATCAATGTGCGGGTTCATTTGGATCTAAAATACAGATCACACGTGATCAAGAGCAAACACACTTTCGGCAGAAACGCCGCCGAATCCAACTTCCAAAAGTGAACCTAGCTAATTGGTACATGGACGATTTTTCCGAACGACGACTGCATCAAATCAATGCGTCTTTGTTTGCCTGGCCAGTCGATGCGCCGGGATGGGCAGAAGAAATCGCTGTCGATGGTCCTGAAGTCGCTTACCGAACCGGACAAACCTGGAAACCATCCCATGCTGGTGCACTACGTCGTAAATCGTTTCAGCGACCGCGCAGAGAATACGCACTTAATTCGCAAGAAGCGAATGCCTACCTCCAAGGACAAACCCTTGATCTCAAAGCTGATGGATGGGTCACAGTCCTCTACGAGAACCGCCCTTTAGGCTGGACAAAAGTCGTCAATGGGAAAGGAAAAAACCATCTTCCAAACCATGCAAGATTTAATCGCAGCCTAATCGATTGAAGCTATTTTAAATTAAACCGATCATTCTGGATGGACGATTTTGTCCACAGGGAGCCAGATGGTTTTTAGCGTGATAACCAACCGAGAAAGTCATCGTGTCGTTTTCGCTTTAAAAAGAATCGTAATATGAAAGTACGTAGTGGCGGTGGATTTCGAGCTATTCAATACACCCTCAAAAAGGGCATAGAGGCTGGGGGTTTTTTGAAACTGTATCGAGCGATGCGATCACGCAATGCATGCAAAACATGTGCGCTTGGTATGGGTGGACAGAAAGGAGGAATGGTAAATGAGTTGGGTAAATTCCCAGAGGTATGCAAAAAAAGCTTGCAGGCAATGGTGGCGGATATGCAGCCCGCGGTCCCACCGGAATATTGGGCAACACACTCGATCGATTATTTAAAAGGTTTGTCCCCGCGAGAACTTGAGAACCTGGGTCGGCTCGCTCAGCCGCTTCGTTACCGGAAAGGTGAGAAATATTTTGAAGCGGTTTCATGGGAAGAAGCGTATAGCAACGTCGTAAGGGGATTTGAACAAACCACCCCTGATCGTTCGTTTTTTTATTTTAGTGGTCGCAGTAGTAATGAAGCTGGTTTTTTGCTGCAACTACTCGCACGTTTGTACGGTACAAACAACGTCAACAACTGCAGCTACTATTGCCATCAAGCGAGTGGCGTTGGACTGCAGTCAAGCATCGGCACCGGTACCGCCACCATCATGCTCGATGATCTTGAACGATCAGACTGTGTTTTTTTGATTGGTGGAAATCCTGCCAGTAACCATCCCCGCCTAATGACAAGTCTGATGCATGTGAGGCGTCGTGGCGGAAAAATCATTGTGATTAATCCAGTACGGGAAACCGGGCTACTAAAGTTTCGTATTCCAAGCGATCCCATCTCGCTAATTTTTGGAACGAACATCGCAACACATTACGTCCAGCCGCACATCGGTGGGGACTTGGCCCTGCTATGGGGTATCGCAAAATCAATTGACGAAATAGGTGCTTTGGACGAACAGTTTCTTGAATCCTTTTGTCTGGATCATCCTTCCTGGATTGAGGCCGTCGGCGCGATGTCGTGGGACGAAGTTGAAAGGAAAAGTGGCGTACCTAAATCGGAAATTGAACAGATAGCACGGGTATATGCTAAATCGAAAAGAGCTGTTTTCTCATGGACGATGGGAATTACCCATCACGCCCATGGTGTTGAGAACGTACAAGCTATCGCCAACTTAGCTCTATGCCGTGGTATGGTCGGACAACCGGGTGCCGGATTAATGCCTATTCGCGGACACAGTAATGTGCAGGGAATTGGCAGTGTGGGAGTGACACCACAACTCAAAAAAGAAATCTTCGAATCGCTTCAAAACAACTACTCTTTGGAACTCCCACAAACACCGGGCTTGGATACTCTGGCTTGCATGGAGTCAGCGCACCAAACTCAGATGGATATCGGTTTTTTTCTTGGTGGAAACCTATATGGATCGAATCCGGATTCAAGATTTGCTGCCGACGCGCTTTCAAGATTGAAGATGTCGGTGATGCTGAATACAACACTCAATACCGGTCATGTCCACGGACTATCTAATGAAACATACATCTTACCTGTACTTGCACGAGATGAAGAAGCATCACCGACGACTCAAGAGTCTATGTTCAATCTTGTTCGTCTTAGTGATGGTGGACCAAGGAGAGTTTTCGGACCTCGTAGCGAGCTGGAAATCATCACTCAACTAGGTCACAAACTGACAAAGACGAGGCATCAACTTGATTGGCAGGAGATGCGAAACCCTGAGCAGATTCGTGAGTGGATAGCATCGGTAGTTCCGGGATACGCACGAATCTTAAAGATGGGCGAATCAAAAATAGAATTCCAAATTGATGGTCGAACGTTACACGCACCTCATTTTGCTACCGCCAGTGGTAAAGCGAAACTCCATACCCATGTAATTCCCGACCTAAAAGGAGCTGGCAATAAAGAACTACGACTGATGACGGTCAGAAGTGAAGGACAATTCAATACCGTTGTCTACGAAGATGAAGATCTTTATCGCAATCAAGACAGACGTGACATCATTCTCATTCATCCAAATGACCTGAGAAAGTTGTCTTTGGAACATGACCAACGAGTCACCGTAAGGAGCGATACCGGGTACATGGAAAACATTCGTGTCCGTTCGTACAAAGAAATTCGTGAGGGCAATGCATTGATGTATTACCCGGAAGCAAACGTACTTGTATCTCGAAAGGCAGATCCGGCCAGCCGAACCCCTGCTTTTAAAGGTGTCGTTATTTCCCTTGATCCTGAAACTTAGAGTTTCACGGACTCAAAGTATGATTTACGAGTTCACATGAGATATTCCGGTCGACTTCGCACTACTTGTTTTGGTACGGAGAATAGTCCTGCGTTGAAAACGCGGTATTAACTCAGACCATGGGAATCCTCGAATGGTGGATCTCACTAGCATTCCTTTTGCCGCCGCAATCTTATTCTTTTTTGCTGGAATCATTTTCGGGAGCTTATTTCGCAGTCGGGCGAAAAGGCTATCACCGGAAACTTCCTTTTATGCCCAACGTCTGAATCGCGCGAAATATGCGTGGCGGGCGAGGAAAAGACAATGCAATGAACTTGCAGATGTGCGAGGTAGGCTTATGCAATTACAAGCCGATATTGACCGAAAAAGTGTTGAACTCCTGTCGAGTCAAACCAACTGTGACTCGCTCAAGTCATCGCTGGGTCAATTGGAGTATGACTATTTAGAACAAAAAGAGCGTTTGCATCGACAAATCAGACGCAATCGAATGCTCAATGCTCAACTGTCAGAGGTGATTGAAGCCAAAGCGGCAGTGATTTCACTCAAAGGTAATGTAAAACCTGAGAAAAACGCTGAGCTGAAAAACACTACAATGGAAAACCATCGTTTTCCAGAGGAAGTTTCCACGCAACCAATCATCTTTAGTGATCGAGTAAAACTTCGGGTACCGAGAAAAGTAAACGAAGGCACATAATTTCTTCTGTGTATAAGAAATCGCTCGAGATCACGGAATCTCGAGCGACCCCTCAGCCTTTACAACTCATTCACGAATCGGCTGCCGGCTTACCTGCTTTCAGGCGAAGAAACGCATCAAAGAACCCCTGTAGTTCTCTGCCATCCATGACGCTATTGAAGTTGCCGACGTAATGCCCCGTGCGCGCATCTTTCACTCGCTGGTCAGGGTGGAGGAAGTAATTGCGAATTTGCGACCCGAAACCGGTCCTCGCCTGAGTTTCATACTTCTTGGCATCTTCCGCCTCCCGGCGCTCTTCTTCAATCCTCGCAAGTTTTGCGCGTAGCATTTTCCAAGCTGTGGCTCGATTCTGATGTTGGCTTCGCTCATTCTGACATTGAACAACCGTATTGGTAGGCACATGGGTTAAACGAATCGCACTATCAGTTTTGTTCACGTGCTGACCACCTGCCCCACCAGCCCGATAGCGATCTTCACGCACATCCTTTTCTTGAATATCGATTTCGATCGAATCATCGATCTCTGGCGACACACTCACAGCCGCAAAACTGGTCTGTCGTTTACCCTCACTATTAAAGGGACTAATCCGAACAAGGCGATGCATTCCCTCTTCGCCTTTGAGATAACCGTAAGCCATCGGGCCACGAATAGCGATTGAAGCATGATTGATTCCAGCTTCCTCATTTTCCTGGCGATCCATTAGCTCAATGGTGTAACCACTATCAACCGCCCACGCTGAGTACATCCTGAGCATCATATCCGCCCAATCGTTTGCATCGGTTCCACCATCTCGAGCATTGATGGTCAGAATTGCCCCAGCTGAATCATTAGGACCATTCAACAGAGCCCGCAATTCAAGATCGTCTAACAGCTCTTCTAATCTCGTTAACTCAACTTGAACCTCCTCTTCGACAGAAGAATCTTCATCCGCCATCTCGAATAGAACTTCCAAGTCCGTGACCGATTCACTCAGATCATTCATGGGAGAAACGATTGTCTTTAGGCCTTTTAGCTCACCAACTATTCGTTGTGCAGCATCATTATCGTCCCAAAAACCGTTTTCCCCCATTTGCGTCTCGATCTGTTGTATACGATCTTTTTTTGCAGAGTAGTCAAAGAGAGTCTCCTAATTGAAGAAGACGAGCTTGGATCTCTTTGCTTCGGGAAAGTGATTCAGCATCCATTCTCGTGATGGACTCCCTGCGTATGATGGTAAAAAAGCGTTGGCAATTAACGCAGTTGACCGTACACGAACGAATGGTCATTACTGAGCCGTTTGCTCAAGGAACGTCATCCTTATTAGAATAAACGTATTCAGTCAACAAGCTTAAAGAGGTGGAATATACATGGCACGAGTGGTTCTAGCGATGAGTGGAGGTGTGGATTCGAGTGTCGCAGCCCATTTACTACTGAAGGAAGGCCATGAAGTCGTCGGTGTTTTCATGAGGCACGGCGAAGAATCCAGCCAGGCATGCCAAATTGATTCCAACGCCAATCAAGAACAAAACTCACTACCCGTTGTGGAGACGAGACAAAGTTCCCGATCAAATGGGCTGTTTCAGCAGAGAGCTGATCACAAGCAAGGTTGCTGCACTGCCTCGGATGCCGCCGATGCCAGGCGAGTTGCACTGAAAATGAACATCCCGTTTTACGCGCTTGATCTACAAAGCGACTTCAGGCGTATTGTCGATTATTTTGTTGACGATTACCTCGCAGGTAGAACGCCCAATCCATGTGTCAAATGTAATCATTGGATCAAATTCGGGCGACTATTTGACTACGCGGATGATATCGGAGCGGAATATGTGGCGACTGGTCACTACGCTCGAAAAACAATAGGAGAAAATTCGCTTGGGGCAGATGACACGGACTCCTATGAGTTACTGCGAGGCCGCGATTCCGATAAAGACCAATCTTACGCGTTGTTCGGCATCCGAAAGGAACGTTTGGCTCGCATGCTCTTACCCGTGGGTGGCTACACAAAGCCCCGAATCCGTGAAATTGCTGAAAGCTTGCATCTTGGGGTCGCTGGAAAAAGGGATAGTCAAGAAATCTGCTTCGTCACACAGGGCCACCACAGCGATTTTGTCCGTGCGAAAGAACCGGAAAAAGCTTCCAATACTGCTGGCAACTTTGTCGACCTTGATGGCCGAATCCTAGGGCAACATGAAGGATATGAAGCATTCACCATTGGTCAACGAAAAGGTTTAGGAATTGCATTAGGTGAACCCGTTTTCGTCACGAAGATTAACCCCGATACCAACGAGGTGGTGCTGGGGAATAAAAAAGCCTTGGCTCGAAAAGTTTTTGATGCCGATGAAGCAAATTGGCTGGTCGATCCCAGAAATCTACCCGAGGGATTAGAAATCCAGATTCGGTACAACGGTGATCCGAAATCAGGCAAGGTTACGCTCATTGAAGACGATTTCTCACGTTTTCAGGTGGAATTTGACACGCCTGAATTAGCGGTCGCACCTGGTCAGGCAGCTGTCATTTATCTCGGTAATCGTGTCCTTGGGGGCGGTTGGATATGCAGCTAGATAGCGATCAAAAACCACCCCACAGAGGGTAACCTCGCTTTTCAGTTGCAAATTCATACCCCTCATTAATCAGACCGTTCGTCTTTTCAGATTGAAAAAAAGTTGCCCGAATCGACAGTGACGACTAAAGTTGATCGGAAGTTTACCGGTGTTTATCGGAGTTTGCGGTTAATTATGCCGATACCCAAAAAGGGTGTTTGCATACGGAAAAGCAACCAACCGCATTTTTTTAAGGGGGAAGGAAGCGGACACAATGAAGAAAATCGCCTTAACCGTAGCCTTAAGTGGCTTAATTTACAGTGCTTCGACTCAATCCTCAGCGCATGCTGAGAAACCCTTGTTGAGTGAAATGTTCGGCAGGGGAATTCACGCTTACTACATTGGCAACCATGATGATGCACGTGAAATGTTTTCATCGGCGATTGAAAATGGTCTAGCCGATCCCCGAGTGTTTTATTTCCGCGGAATCCTTGCCTTCGAAAAAGGAAATAACGACCAGGCAGTTGCCGACTGGAAAACCGGAGCTGACCTCGAAGCCAACTCACGCAGCAATTACTCGATTGGCCGCTCGCTATCTCGCTTTCAAGGAAAAGGTCGAGTTCAGCTCGAAGGAATTCGTCAAACGGCCAGACTCTCAGCTTTGCAAGCACGCATAAAGAGAGCTCAACAGCGTTATGGCGAACTGGCCAACGGCAATAAGCCCGTCCCACACCCAGTGAGTGGTATCGTGCCACCACCGGTTCCATCCGACATAGTCAATCCATTTGCAGCCGATATCGCCGGTGGGTCTGCGAGCGTGGTGGACAATGATGCTCTTAAAAATGCGATGAATGATCCATTTGCGGGTGAAGCAACTACTGCTCCTGCCAATGCTGCTCCTGCAACCAATAATGACCCGTTCAGTGGTGATAATAATGCAGGGGGTAATGATCCCTTCGGCGGAAGCGCTGATCCCTTCGGTGGGAATCCTTTCGGCAATTAATTCGCTCGATCTATAGACACAAAAAGGCAGGTGACGAAATATCGTCTCCTGCCTTTTTTATTGTCCTCAGGTCGTCGCCAGAGAAGCTAGTGAGAGAAAAACTTGTCGATGACCTGTTGTCGCGGTTTTGGAGTTATTAGCGACACCGAAAGCATAGCCAACGTTGAAACGGCAATCATGACAACGACAGGTTTCAGAGAACATTCAAAACCTCCCACATTCATCTGAACCAAATAGGCGCTTAGACCACCTTGCTCAATAGGAACCTGTAATCCCTGATAAAAAAGATACGACCACGAGGTAATTGCAGATAAGACACAGGCAATACCACCCAGTGCCGTTAACCCTCGCCAGTACAACGCAGCCACAACCAGCGGAAACAGGGCAGCAAAACCACTGAAACACCAGACGCCCATTGCAAAAACACTGCGAACATTACCCAGACTTAGCAAATAAGTCACCGCAACGATGGCAACGATAAACACACGAGTTAGCACCACTTGCTGCCGATCACTCAAACGTTCTTTTCCGAAGTAATGCGCAACAATGTCATTAGTAAAAATGGTCCCAAGGCACAGGAATTGACTATCGAGACTAGACATAATTGCTGCCAGAATTCCAGCAGCTAAAAAACCACCCAGAATTGCCCCGGTCTGGGTTTTGACTAAGAACGGGAGAATTTTGTTAGCATCGACAACGCCACTGGATAGCGTTGGCAATGGAGGGCCTTCTGGCTGCAAGTCAGGTGAAGAATAAATAGCAAAGGTCCAAACTCCAATTAGTACACAAGGTGCCCACACAATCATGATAAACAAGGGCTGAAGAATGACCGGTGCCTTAAAGGTCTTCGCACTTTTGGCGGTCATCCAATGTTGAAAAACGTGTGGAAACATTCCGACAGATAACGGAATGAGTAAATACATCAAAAACTGACCGCGACCCATATTTTGGCGAGTTGAATGAGAATCCGGAATCGATTCACTCAGGAAACGGAGGTTTTCCATGAATGAATTTTTTCCACCGAGTTGATTTGCAATTGCATAAAACGTGACGACTCCAAGGACCATGAATACCGCGGTTTGAAAGGCGTTCGCCCAGGCTGTTCCTCGCATGCCGCCATAAAAAACATAAGTCAACACAACCAAGCAAATCAGAAGAGATCCTAACCATGGTGGTACACCACCATGTGTGGCGGGATTAATCGTGTTGTCAGCTTGATAACTCTGGAACCAACTCCAATCAGGAGCAAGACCTGCTGTCATCGCTTGAATGACACCACCACTACTGATAACACCAATTAGCAGGTAGGGAACAACCAAACCAATGAGGATGGGGAAAAGCAATAGCCCGATAAAATCATTATCAAGTCGATCCCGAAAGAACTCGATTTGTGTGGTATATCCATAGCGACGAGCGAACGTCCAAACTTTTACCCCAATTAAGAAAAAGCAGAGCGAGTGGATGATGCCGCTGCTACTTGCAAGCATTCCGTAAATACCTATCCCTTCCCGATAAGCCTGCCCAGTACTCCCCACTAAGGCAAATGCCGTCATGGTGGTGCCGAATAAACTCATCAGCAGCAAAAAAGGACCAATGGAATGGCTCGCGACCTGATAGTCCGTCTTGGTGCCTCGAAACAATCGATTCGAAAAGAAACCAAGAGTCAGCAGCAGAAAAAGGTAGCCCAAGATAATAATGAGCTGTATGGATCCAGGGTTCATCCTCGTGCCTCCTCTGAGGAGGATCGATGACTGTCGTTGTTAGTCATGGAATTGCTATCAATGTCCTCATGTTCAAAGGGCCAATAAAACTGGGTTACAAGAAACCAGGTGGTGACAGCGGCCAAGGAGATACCAAGATGCCAAAAGAGACCGATTGGCAGAAAACCAAAGATCAGTGTTTTATTGCTCCACAACCAGTAATCTTGGTGGAAGACCAGCAAAATCGCTGCTACTGCGGCGATGGGAACCACAGTGGACTGCTTTTTCATCTCGAGAACCTATTAGATTGAAATAATATCGACACAGCTCAGTGGGCAAGTCTTTTGAGCAATTGATAGTCAAACTCGGCAAAGACTGCTTTTAAACACTCATAGATTGTGCTGCTTACCACCTAAATGCTATCAGGAATCAAATCGCTTATTGAAAAGCTCCTTCGAGCTGTCCCTTAGTTTTTACCGTTCCCACAAATCGGCATTCGATTTGTGGGAAAACCCTTCTATGCTTGGCGAGATTGAGTTTTGCACAAGCTACTGTGCTTGGCAGCCCCCAGCTCAAACTCTGTATTGATTATTTGTCACCACTTTTAAACGATTGACACGTGGAAAACTGGGAAGCCTGGTTAAGTTTAGCCGTTGCGATACTGCTCATGGTTAGCCTGACCATGAAAATCGCCGCGCACGATCTCCTCGCGATAAGCTGCCTTGGCATTCTCATGGTGGCACAGAGTGTTACCGGCTCCACGTTGCTGCCTACGCCAGAAACAGCAGTGTCGGGATTCGGCAATCAAGGCCTGATCACGATCGCCCTGCTATTTGCAGTCGTTTCCGGCTTGGAGTTCACTGGTGGTACTGAACTGGCGACTGGATGGTTCCTCAATCGGGCCAAGTCACTAAAAGGGGCATTGTCTCGTCTTCTGATTCCTGTGGCTGCACTGAGTGCGCTGATGAATAACACGCCGGTAGTTGTAGCGCTCATCCCAACGGTCAGTGATCTGTCTCGGAGAATCTCTGCCTCAACCAGCCGACTGCTACTGCCCCTGAGCTACGCATCCATTTTGGGCGGAATGTGCACACTGATTGGAACAAGCACTAACTTAATCGTTGCTGATTTGAATCAGCAAGCAATGGCAGATGGTATCGCAACAGAACCCTTGAGCTTTTTCAGTCCGGCCGTCGTCGGAATTCCGGCAACGGTGCTTGGTCTTATCTACATGATTGGTGCGTCTCATTGGTTACTTCCAAACCGTCGGTCCGCTGTCAGCGTGTCTGATGACCCCCGGCAATACACGGTAGAAGTCCAGGTAGCCGCAGATGGTCCACTGGTTGGAAAATCCATCGAGCAGGCAGGCCTACGTCACCTACCGGGTCTATACATTGCTGAAATCCAGCGTGGTGAAGGACAAATCCTACCTGCTAAACCTGACCAAATTCTGTATGCGAATGATTTACTCATCCTCGTCGGCGCTTTGGATAGCGTTGTTGACCTGAGAAAAATCAGAGGACTCATTACAGGTAATGACCAAGCAAGAAAACTTAAGGTGCCGGCATGGCAACGCACGCTCGTCGAAGCGGTGGTCAGCCCGCGTTGTGCGCTTCTCGGTAAGACCATTCGTGAAGGATCTTTCCGCTCCCACTACAATGCGGCCGTAGTCGCCGTTGCAAGAGGTGATAAGCGTCTAAGTGGCAAGCTTGGCGATGTACGCTTGGAAACGGGTGACGTGTTATTGCTTGAAGCCTCCTTATCATTTCTACACCGGCGTCGAGAGTCTCGAGATTTTTACCTTGTCAGTGCGGTAAAGAAAGGTAATGTTCGCCGACCTGAAAAAGCTTGGACAAGTATCGGTGTTTTGCTTTGCATGGTACTTACAGCAAGCCTTACCAAGATACCGATCCTAACCGCATCACTAGTCGCAGCAATCGTGATGATTTTGATGCGTTGCTGTACCGCAACCGAAGCCAGAAGAAGTGTAGATTGGTCCATCCTGATCGTGATTGGCTCTGCTATTGGTATCGGAATGTCACTCGAACAAAGCCAAGCAGCAGCCAGCATTGCACAGGGACTGTTGAGCATTGCCGGCGGGGATCCGCTTTTTGCATTAGCAGCTATCTATATCGCAACCATGCTGTGCACAGAATTAATTACTAACAACGCTGCCGCGGTATTAATGTTCCCAATTGCAATTAATGCAGCGTCTGCTTTGCAGTGCAATCCTACGCCGTTTGTTATCACACTGATGATTGCAGCATCCGCTAGTTTCCTCTCACCATTTGGTTATCAAACCAACACAATGATTTACAGTGTGGGCGGATATCAAGTAAAAGATTACCTTAAATTCGGCATTCCTCTGAGTGTGATTGTTTTCTTGGTGACTCTAGCAGCGGTCCCTAAAGTGTGGCCATTGTCGTGATGACCCATGCAACCATCATCACTTCTCAGGCCAACAATCTGCCATTCTGTGGCAAACCCAGAGTACTGTTAGTCGGCATCACTTGCTCGACGTTTTTTCCTGACCAAGCGATGATGCTTTTAGGCTTTGTCTTTCGACTACCTGATACTTCAACACTCAGGATCAAGGTTGCTCATACTTGCAGGCTGTGCCGCTTACTTATTAGCTTCAGACATGCAACCGAAACCCACTAGTCCGAAACTAAGCGACCCATCTTCGCTCAACGATGCACTTAGAGTTGATCGATCCCGCTTGCAACGTCTTCAACGTGAAGCACCGGAAGAAAAATACCGAGAGCAAGTTGAATCATCCATAAATGCTAGGCGTATGCGGCAGGAGATTAGCGTTCGAATTAACTATGACGCCGATCTGCCGATCACCCAACATCGAGATCTTTTGATCCAAGAGATTCGAAAAAACCCGGTCCTAGTGGTTTGCGGAGAGACCGGCAGTGGGAAAAGTACTCAGCTACCCAAACTATGCCTCGAGGCGGGGTTGGGCCGCGATGGCATGATAGGACATACGCAGCCACGAAGATTGGCCGCCCGAAGCATTGCAAACAGGATCGCGGATGAGATAGGTGGGTCAGTCGGAGAGATTGTTGGATACAAAGTGCGCTTCGGAGATCAAACCAGCGATCAAACATTAATCAAATTGATGACCGATGGAATTCTATTGGCGGAAACACAAAGCGATAGAAATCTCAATCAATATGATGCAATCATCATCGATGAGGCCCATGAACGCTCACTGAATATCGACTTCCTATTGGGATACCTAAAAAACCTACAACAAAATCGCCCTGAGCTAAAAATCATCATTACATCTGCGACCATTGACGCAGAAAGATTTGCACAACATTTCGCCATAGACAGTGTGCCAGCACCGATTATTTCAGTGGAGGGCAGGGGATACCCTGTAGAAATCCAGCACCTTCCATGGAACGATGAGGATCAGGTTGATTCCGCGCGTTATCACTTACCTACACACGTAACTCGTGGATTAGATTTACTTGCCGATCATGGATCCGGTGACACCCTTGTTTTCTTGCCAACCGAAAGAGACATCCGCGAGGTTTCACACCATGTTGCTGGTCACTTCAAGCGGTTGGGAATCGGTACCCGATACGAACTGCTGCCGCTTTATGCCAGATTACCGCAAAGCCAACAACAAAGAATATTTCGACCTGATGGCAAGAAGAACCGAATCATCTTCGCCACCAATGTGGCTGAAAGCTCTCTGACGGTGCCCGGTATTCGGTATGTCGTAGATTCAGGGACAGCGAGAGTTAGTCGTTATAACCCGAGGCGTAAAGTACAGCGGCTGCCAATTGAACCAATAAGTCAAGCAAGTGCCAACCAACGGGCTGGTCGTTGTGGTCGACTTGGGCCAGGTATTTGCGTACGACTCTTCTCTGAAGAAGATTTTGATTCGCGTGAGAAGTACACCACACCAGAGATACAAAGAGCGAATCTAGCCTCTGTCATTTTGCAATTGAAATCACTAAAGCTCGGGAACCTTGAAGACTTCCCGTTGCTGGACCGGCCAAAGCCCACGGCACTGAATGATGGGATACGCACGCTTCGGGAACTGAATGCAATTGACGACAAACAAGTGCTCACAAAGCTAGGTGTCGAGATATCTCGATTGCCTGTTGATCCGCGAGTTGCCCGAATCCTAATCGAAGCCGAAGACAACCAGTGTTTAGCAGAAATATTGCCAATCGCTGCAGCGTTAGAGGTTCAGGATCCAAGAGAGCGTCCTATCGAGCACCAAAAAGCTGCTGATGAGTGCCACCTCCAGTTTAAAGACCCCTCAAGCGATTTCTTGTCACTGCTTCGGTTGTGGAAATACTACAACGAGATTCGAAAAACTAAGAGTCGAAACCAAGCTGATAAAACATTGCGTCGGCAGTTTCTTTCGCCCACTCGAATGCGAGAATGGTCTGACGTTTATCGGCAACTAAAAGATTTGATGTCCGAGAGGCAACAAAAGCCAAAACGCCAAAGATCAAGAAAGCTGATCGGGTCCATTCGCTATGAATCCGATTCAGACTTGATTGTGTCAGAGTCGCTGTACGAGAAAATCCACTTATCTTTGTTAACAGGGCTCTTATCTGCAATTGGCATGAGGGGCGATAAACATGAATACACCGGCTCCGGCGGTATTCAATTAGCACTCTGGCCAGGATCAGGTGTTTTTGAATTAAAACCCAAGTGGATTGTCGCTTCAGAATTAATTGAAACCACTCGGACCTATGCACGAGTGGTGGCAAAAGTTCAGCCCGCGTGGATCGAATCCATTGCAAAACATTTGTTGAAAAGCTCCTATTCAGATCCACACTGGAGTGGTAAACGCGGCTCAGCGTTTTGCTACGAATCGCAATATTTATTCGGGCTCCCCATCGTCGCGAAAAGGCGAGTTCCCCTCGCACCGATCGACCCACAGACTGCTCGTAGCCTTCTGATTGAAGAGGGGCTGGTAGAAAACAAATTGCAAACCAATGCCGCCTTTGTTCGGCACAACCTGTCTCTTCTAAAGGGGATTGCTGATCTCGCCCACCGCACTCGAGATCGAAAACTAATTATTGACAGTCACCAAGTAGCAAATCTTTATCACTCACGCCTACCATCTGTAATTATCGATAGGTCATCACTGGAAAAAATGGATGGCAAACTTGATAAACCAAGATGGTCGCAACAAGGCTGGAACAGTGACCAAATAATTGATTCTTTACAGTGCGAAGAAACAACGGAAAATGAAGAGTCACTCTACTTCCATCCATCTGATTTGATCATAGATGAAAAGAGGATTAAGCGGACTGATTTCCCGAATGAGATCGTAATCAACGGATCTCGGCTGCCACTCGAGTATGACTATTCTCCCGGAACTAAAGGCGATGGTGTGCGAGTCAAGGTTCATCAGTCGGCCCTTGCCCAAATGTCACCAGACTTGTTGGATTGGATGGTCCCGGGGTTGTTTGTCGACAAGCTTATACAGCTCATTAAATCACTACCCAAGCGATTACGCCGCAATTTTGTTCCGGCGGCAGATGCAGCGCATAAAATCGCGAACGAACTCTCAAAACAACATGGAAAAAAGCCGTTTTATCCCACAATCTGCAAAGCTTTTTCAGCCTACGCCGAAACAGAAATCACAGAAAACGACTTTCAAAAAGATAAGCTCGACGACTACCTGCGTTTCATCATCACAGTCGTCGACGATGATGGAAATAACGTGGCTGAAAATCGAGATTTATTTGATCTACAGAAGTCTTTTCGTGTCGAACCAACAACCAAACATGCTGGCTCCTTAATCGCCAGCGCTGACACGTGGGCTCGCAATAATGTAACGTCTTATGATGTCGAATCCTTTCCAGAGTTTGTCATGAAAAAGAAGGGAGGAATGAACATTCGACTGTATCCGGGATGGATCGACCACCGATCAAGCGTCTCAACAGAACTCTTCACAACACTTCAGCAAGCTGAACAATCAATTCGCGCAGCCACTGGTAGGCTTTTTTTCATCGCTGAAAAAAAAGAAATCAAGTCACACATTCAATATTTACCTGGATCTGATGAAGCAAAAATTAAATTGAGCGATGTTATATCTGCAAAAGACTTCGATTTGCGACTCATGGACTTGCTCACGCGAATCGCGTTTGTAGATAGCGAAAAACCAATTCGTTCAAAATCTGAGTTTAATCGTCGACAAGCGGATAGCTTGCAGCGTTTGTCGGTCGCTGCTCAGGCGATGGCCCAATGGTTGGGAAAGTGGGTCGAACAACACTTTAGGCTTCGAAGCATCCTTGAGGAAAAGAGTGGGTGGCTCAAAAGTACTGGAAAGCATCAGGCAATAGAAAATCAACTGAAGTGGCTTTACCACGAGCAGTTCCTTGAAATGACACCTTGGGGTTGGTTGATTCACTACCCAAGGTATCTTGAAGCAATACGGATCAAGATTGATCGACTTACGGAGCAATCAAAAAAAACAACCGAATCTGAAACCACTATTCAAGATCTTTGGAACCGCTGGTTAGATTCAATCCATGAAACCGAGCGCACACCGATTTTACAGGCTCACAATGAGTTGAGGTGGATGATTGAGGAGCTTCGGGTAAGTCTCTTTGCGCAGTCGTTGGGTACATCGATCAAAATATCGCCTAAACGGTGTGAAGCAAAACTTAATTCTAATGAGTAACAGCCGTTCCATTGGGCACCAGAGAAAGCATCTCAAGGGAACAACCTATCAGCAGGTCAAGATATACCGCGTTGCGAATAGAGATTCATGAAACCGACCAAAGTCTTGCCAGCAGAACTCCATCAATACTTCGAACGACTGGAACACTGGATCGATTTAGAGGGAGCTGCTGAGCGTGAGCGTATGGCTCGCCGAAGAGTGATACGCTCATCAAAAAAAGCAGAAGAATCTGGTGAATCTGTGCTTCACCTTTCGGTCGTTGACCATCAGACAGGATTGGGAGGAAGGATCCTAATCGATTTTCAGCGACATCGAGGAGAGGACTTTCCTCCGAACCGCATGAAAGTTGGTTCCCCTGTGGTCATCACAAATGAAAGAAATAATCAAGATTGTGGAATTGCTGGTGTCGTCAGCTTAAAACGCAGGGACCGTCTTCAGATAGCAGTCGAGCAATGGCCGGATGGTTCTGATTTTCGCGTTGATTTATCACCTGATGAAACCACACGCCGACGTCAGTTAGCAGCAATAGCAAGGGCAAAAACTGCGAAAGGTAGAACGAAAAAGATTCGAGACGTCGTCCTTGGTAATCGCGAGATGCGTTTCTCAGACCATGCAATGGATAACTTGGTGTTTAGATCAAATCTAAACCAGTCACAGAGAGAAGCTGTTTCTTTTGCGTTAGGTGCGGACGATCTTGGTGTAATACATGGACCTCCCGGAACGGGCAAAACGACCACCTTAGCTGAAGTGGTATTCCAAGTTGTGCAATCCGGACAAAGAGTGTTGGCGTGTGCTCCTAGCAATACAGCAGTAGATAACCTCCTCGAAAAACTCATTGGATTGAATTTGAAAGCTGTACGCGTTGGGCATCCTGCGAGAGTTTTTGAACTACTAAGAGAGCATACGCTTGATGAGATTGTCGAGAACGATCCGTCCACTAGAGTCATTCTTGAAATGCGGCGCGAGATTCAACAATTGGTTCGGGATGGACAACGATATTCACGCGGAAAGAACTGGCGGAAATATCGGAACCAATGCTTCAGTGAAGCAAATGTTCTTCGTGGGCAGATTCGTTCACTTGAAAAATCTGTAATCAGAAACATTATTGATTCAGCTGAAGTGATCTGCACAACAACGACTATTGATGATGATTTGATTGGTGAGCAAACATTTGATGTTGTCGTCATTGACGAAGCGTGCCAAGCCTCAATCCCGGGAACGTGGCAGGCTATCTTGCGGGCAAACAAACTCATTCTGTCCGGTGACTATCAGCAATTACCACCTACGATTATCAGCGAACAAGCGGCAAACGATGGGATGAGGAAGTCTCTCCTTGAAACGATAGTAGAGCGTGAGGGTACGAAATCATATGAAAGGCTAAAAAAACAGTACCGCATGCATGAGAAGATTATGGAATTTTCGAGTCATCATTTTTATGAATCTGACTTAATTGCTGATGAGACGAACAGACACCATGAACTTCGAGATGATCCGAAGGTCCGGTCTCATGTATTCACCGAGGGTCCGCTGCTCTTCATTGACACCGCGGGTGCGGATTACGCGGAAACGATGGAGGATGAAGGGGAGAGCAAACTAAATGTTAAGGAAGCCGATCTGGTTCATCTCATCATCAAAGAAGTGATTCACTGTGGTGTTCAACCGAGCGAGATTGCAGTAATTGCACCCTACGCTGCACAAGTGCGGCTGCTCCGAGAGGTTCTGGCTCGATTTGAGGTTGAGGTAGACACTGTGGATGGTTTTCAAGGCCGAGAAAAGGACTTGGTGATTCTCACTACGGTACGCAGCAACGATGAGCGAAAAATAGGATTCTTGTCAGATATACGCCGAACGAATGTAGCGATCACTCGAGCTCGAAAAAAAATAATCGTCGTTGGCGATAGCACAACTCTATCTGCACATCCGTTTTACGCCGATCTTTTGGAATACTTTGATAACAACACTGCATACTCCTCTGTCTGGGAGTTTTTATCAGCCTGACTCCGTCAAACTAATCTTGATTTCCAACGAGTAGCTGACGTAAGGATATTCTATGAACCAATCGCTTTACGTTACCTGTTTGTGGCCCGGATTAACCCAATTGTGGTGGCGTGGTCGACTTGTAGCTTTGCTACACGCCGTGGCGTTTGCTGTCGTAGTCAATTTCTACCTGTTTTGCCGATTTGTATACCCGCAGTGGCTCCCTTCGGGAGTTCTTGATTTTTTATTTTGGTTCACCTTAGTTACCTGGATCGGGTTGCTGATTCGAGACGCCAAGGCGCTGCCGGTTATTTTTCATCAAATGACCGTTTCAAATGATGACCCCGGCTCTTTTACCGATGCTTTGTGTCATGCCTTGAAAGGTCAGTGTCATGAGGCAGAGGGATTGCTAACAGATATGCTAGCAATCGAACCGCGTGATCCACCCTCTTTATTGCTGCTAGCGAGCGTTTATCGCAGGACACACCGACTAGAGGCCGCAAATTTGCTGCTTCGAGAAATTAGAAACCTCGAAGTCGCAGATGGTTGGTGGCTCGAAATCCAAGCCGAACAGGATCGTGTGACCCGTGAAATGGAAAGCAGAAAAGGAACAATTTTGGACGGCAATGTGGCCACGAACTCCTGTTAATTGGTTGCGTAAAAGCGACACACCCCCCAATTATCCAATTCGCAGATCATCAAAACGGGCGTGTTCCCATACCCCTGAAGCCCTGATTAAAGATTTTTCGAGTTCTCCAAGCTTCCGGCCCCATCCCCGATTTGGCAACGAATGGATAGAATTTTGGGAACTAACGGGCCGAATTACCCGCTTTAACTTGCGAGTAATTCCACAAAAGTGGTAGCCGTAGTGCAATCATATGGCGTGCTGTTTGCTGTTTTGTTTCAAAACGGTTATTGGATGCCAGAGTGGCATCCAAAATAGCGACAAAACTAACTAGACCTTCAACACGACGCATTGGCAAACCGTTGATACTCGTCAGCTGAAATCACTGACGACAGCAAAAAACTCAACGACAAAATCGTAACGAGATTCATCATGTACGAACGATTTACTGACCGCGCTCGAAAAGTCATGCAATTGGCAAACCAAGAAGCGCAGCGTTTTAACCATGAATACATTGGTACCGAGCATATTCTCTTGGGCCTCGTAAAGGAGGGCAGTGGTGTTGCTGCCAATGTCCTGAAGAACCTCGAAGTCGATCTACGTAAGATTCGCTTGGAGGTAGAGAAGCTGGTTCAAAGTGGTCCAGAAATGGTGACCGTTGGAAAACTCCCTCAAACACCTCGTGCGAAAAAGGTGATTGAGTATTCCATGGAAGAAGCTCGGAATCTGAACCACAGTTACGTGGGCACCGAACACATCCTTCTTGGTTTACTGAGAGAACAAGAGGGTGTTGCCGCACAAGTTCTGATGAATTTAGGTCTCAAGCTGGAGGATGTACGTGAGGAGGTTCTCAACCTTCTTGGACACGGATTAGAAGGTGCTGAAGTTGGTGAACGCGGTGGTCGGTCCGGCGAGGGTGAGAGCAGCCCTGGCTCTGGAAAAACCAGCAAGAGCAAAACCCCAGCATTGGACAGCTTTGGCAGGGACCTTACGGAACTTGCAAAGAAAGGTGAGCTGGATCCAGTAATTGGCAGGGCTCGTGAAATTGAGCGAGCCATTCAAATCTTATGCCGTCGAACCAAGAACAATCCGGTTCTATTAGGTGAAGCGGGTGTCGGAAAAACAGCTATCGTCGAAGGATTCGCACAGAGAGTGATCGAAGGCGATGTACCGGAGATCTTGGCTGAGAAAAGAATCGTTGTGCTCGACTTGGCGATGATGGTTGCGGGTACGAAATACCGTGGACAATTTGAAGAACGAATCAAAGCCGTCATGACCGAGGTCCGACGGGTCAAAAATACGATTCTCTTTATCGACGAGTTACACACACTGGTTGGCGCGGGTGGAGCAGAGGGTGCGATTGATGCTGCGAACGTCTTAAAGCCGGCCTTGGCTCGCGGAGAAATTCAATGCATTGGTGCGACAACACTCGATGAATATCGCAAATACATTGAAAAAGATAATGCTCTCGCAAGACGATTTCAGGAAATCATGGTTGAGCCGACCGGGCAAGCTGAAACGATCGAGATCTTGAAGGGCCTGCGGGGTCGTTACGAAGAACATCATCGAGTTCAATTCACTGACGATGCAATTGTTGCTGCTGTTGAAATGAGCGAAAGATACATCACTGCCCGCTGCTTACCTGACAAAGCCATCGACGTCATTGACGAAGCGGGTGCACGGGTTCGATTAAGAACCATGACCCGTCCACCAGATCTTAAAGAGATCGACGAAGAAGTTGACAAGCTTAACAAAGAGAAAGAAGAAGCCGTCGCAAATCAGGATTTTGAGAAAGCGGCAAACCTGCGTGATCAAGCAGAGAAACTTCGAAAGAAGAAAGATCAGATCACTCAAGACTGGCGTGACAAAAGCCAGCAGACTGACGGTGTCGTTGATGAAGAAATCATCGCTGAAGTTGTCAGCAAAATGACTGGTATTCCATTGACGCGTCTGTCGACCGAGGACAGCCTGCGTTTAATGAAAATGGAAGAAGAGCTACACAAACGCGTGGTCAGCCAAAATGCCGCGGTTACTGCTGTTTCGAAGGCAGTTAGACGCAGCCGGAGTGGGCTGAAAGATCCGAAACGTCCAACAGGTTGCTTCATCTTTGCTGGTCCAACCGGTGTCGGTAAAACACTGCTCGCCAAGTCCTTGGCTGAATACCTTTTCGGTGATTCCGATGCACTCGTGCATATCGACATGAGCGAGTACATGGAGAAACACAATGTGAGTCGACTAATCGGAGCACCTCCAGGATTTGTAGGATACGAAGAAGGGGGTCAATTAACTGAGAAGATACGCCGGCGCCCCTATGCTGTCGTCTTGTTCGATGAAATTGAGAAGGCTCATCCCGACGTGTTCAACATGATGCTACAAGTCATGGAAGAAGGTCGTTTAACGGACTCTTTTGGTAGAAACGTTGATTTCCGGAATACCATTCTCATTATGACAACGAATGCCGGAGCGGAAGCGATTAAAAATCAATCGGCGTTTGGTTTTCAGAAACCTGATGATGACGCCAGCTATGATTCCATGAAACAACGAGTCATGGATCAGGTTGAAAGAGTTTTCCGTCCAGAGTTTCTAAACCGTCTGGATGACACGATCATCTTTAGACACCTCACGAATCACGACTTGAAAGGTGTGATTGATTTTGAACTGGCGAAGGTTCGTCATCGCCTCCTGGAAAGAGGCCTCAACCTGGAACTCACTGATCTTGCAAAAGAATTCCTTGTGAAGAAAGGCAGTAATCTCGATTATGGTGCTCGTCCACTTCGTCGCGCTCTAGAGCAACGGATTGAAGACCCGCTCAGTGAAGAACTCCTTCGAGGCGCTTTTGAAAGTCACGACACCATTATTGTTGATGCTATTGCGGAAAATGAAGACGGAAAAAAAGTCGCCTCTTCGAAAGTAAGCATCAAAGATGATGGAAAAATCGTCGGCCCAAAGGGAGTCAAGGTGAAGTTAGTCCGACTTGATTTCAAAGGCGAATCCCGTGGTCTGCCAGAGGACAAAGAAACAGTGGGAGCTACCTCCGGAGAATCCACTGAGGACGCTTGATTCACTTCCTTTGATCGAAATCTGCATAAATAAAAAGCCTGCTAGGAATAGCAGGCTTTTTTCGTAGGATCAAAATGCTTGATTGAATTATCGATCTCTTGCCATTGGCATGATCACATAGCCATAACCATCATCTGTAAGAAGTAAGGCCGGAGATGAGGATGATTCAATCTCCATCACAAAGCTCAACTCATTATCGAGAACCTTACAGAAGTCAGCAACATAACGATGATCCAGAGTCAGAGTGATAGGATCACCATCGTAGGCTATTGGCAATTCAATCTGTGATTCACCAATCTCTGCGGTGTTGGCTTCCATTTTCAAGGTGCCGTCTGCGAAAGTAAAATCGATACCACGGCTATCATGGTCAGTAACAATCGCTGCCTGTCGTAGAGCTGAGTACAAAGGGCCAACAGTCATATCAATTTCCACTGCTGACTCACGCTGAGGAAACACTTGCCTCCAATTCGGATAGCGTCCTTCAACAAGCCGCGAATAAATAACCCCACTCGGAGTACGAACGAGTAAATCATTATTTCGTGCTGCGACATCTACGGATTCGTCGCGATCATTGAGAGCTCTTTCAATTAGCTGGATCGCCCGAGTTGGAACGATCGTACTTGCCCCGCTCGTCTGATGATCTCCAATAGCTTCGCCAAGACCTTCCATTCGTGCTAATCGTCGACCGTCCGTACCTACGGCAATTACCTTCTCACTCTCCAGTTCAAGCAAGACACCACCCAAAGCAAACCGGCTGCTTTCTGAGTCAGTAGCGAACACCGTTCGTTTGACCATCTCACGGAAAAGTCGTGTCGGAATTACATGGTATTTGTCTTCCTCAAACTCACTGACACTAGGGAATTCATCTGGGTTCCCACCCGGTAAGCGAAATTTACTCCTGGATCCGCTGATCCGAATTCCTGACTGGTCAGTTTCAATCGTTAAAGTGGGATCCGTGCTTTCTCGTAAAATCGCCATGGTTCGCTGGACAGGCAAAAGAGCTGTACCTTCACCCTCAACTTCGATTCCCTCTTCCACATCGAGGCGAATCCCAACTTCCATGTCCGTAGCGGTTAACACGATTCGCCCGTTTGCCGCTACTAGCTTTACGTTCATCAGAATCTCCTTTGGAGATCTGGTTGGTGCAATGCTCGCAGCTAGGGTAAATGCGTTTGTAAGGGATTCACGTTGGCAGATGATCTTCATGGAAATGCAATGGAAAGCGAGTAGTCACAAGGGTCGATTCCGGAGACCAATAGTATTACCGTCTCTGATGTTAAACGGCACCCGTCTACCAGAGCCGAACAGCAGTTTTTAGCGGGCTTGTAGATTTTGGTTGTAGATAAAGTAAATCTTACTATCGTCGTCATCTTAATAAGGGCATGATTTACTGTTACAAACAACGTCTTAATGTATGTAAAGCATTTGTTACCAGCAACTTACACGCCCATGAGCCAGGTGGAAAACCTGTTGGAAAAACACCACAAAACGTTAGTTTTTGGGTTTGTTTCCAACAGAGGTCCTCAGGGGATAGCTTGGGGAATCTTTAAACAATGATTTCGCTGACACACTGTGTCAGAACAACAACAGTTTATCCACAAGGTTTTTTTTCAATTTTAACACTAGATAGGTTGTTAACTCAGAGCTCCGATTTATTGGTCTCTGACGAGGGTATTGTTTATTGCTTCGCATGCTTCAACTAATTGCGGGTCGTTGGCTAGTCGTTTTTCTGTCGATCGAAGAGCGTGTAAAACGGTGGTGTGGTCCCGACCACCGAAGTATTCTCCGATTTGAAGCATGGTGTGATTTGTATGATCCCGAATAAGTAGCATTGCTAAGGAACGCGCTCGGACTAAGCTTTGCTTTCGTGAGCTGCTCCGTAAATCAGATCGTTTAATCTTGAAGTGTTTTGCCACTGCTTTCGTGATATTTTGGAGTGATAAATCCTTTTTGCTACCCGACGCTCGGATTGCATATTGCAGAGTTTCTGTGGTCGGTTCCGAGCTGTTCATTTTACACCACAAAACAGCAGAACGAACCAAACCATCTAGACCCCGGACACTGAGATCAGGGTCTAATTCACTAATGAATTCGCTCAAGAGGCTCTCGTTCAGGCTCAGATCGTGTTTCATCAGTAGCTCGATAAGAATTTGCCGCTGTGCAGCGCGACCAGGTAAAACCAGAGGTAGCGTCAAACCTTGTACACAGCGGCCACAAAAATCTGGTGACATTCCTCGTAATTCCGATGGCAATCGTGAACACGTCAGAAGTGTCGGTAGATCAGACTTGATTCTGGCATCCAAACGAAGAGCCAATTCCTCCTGGGCATGCTGTTTGTCTTGAAGGTGATGTAAGTCTTCAACAATGAGAATAAATGCATTTTGTATTTCGTCCCGAAGAGATTGCAAAACATCAGCAGCAACGCTTTCGGTGTACTCTCGGTGAAAGTCATTTGCCGTCATGTAAAGGACTGACAAATTAGGTTTGTGCAATATCAGCCCATCTCGCTGACCATGGGCTTCGATAACACGAGACGCAAGGTGCGAGATGATTACGGTTTTGCCTGCGCCGGAGGGACCTGTTAGAAGAAGCGGATTTCCGCTGGGCAGCACTTCCGGAGTCGATTTCGTAACAAATACACAAAGACGATTCTCTTCACCGGAAATAAAATAGGGGAGAATCGGCGACGCTTTGGGTGCCTCTCGTCTCCTAGCCCAATCCCTGGGACGCTCGAGAGCAATCGACTCTAGACGGGTGTCCATCAATTGCAGTGAATCATTCATGAAAGCGATTGAGTCAGGAAAGCGGAACGATTGTTATTAGCATTGGACCTCTACCAGCTTATGCTTCTGATTCACATTCAACCACAAAAAAGAGCTGTTTTCCACAAAAAACTATCGACGTAAACGCTTGTATACAGATGATATACGATCGATAGCAGTGTCAATTTCCGATTCTGTGGAAAACCTTGATACTGCAAAACGTATCGCTGAGTCGATTTCCTCAGAAGAGCAGTTCATTGCCTGTAGAACATGACTCGGGGGACTACTGCCACTGCTGCAAGCAGAACCACTACTGCATGCGATTCCTGCTAAATCGAGTGCCATCAGCAAAGATTGTCGATCTGCACCCATTAGCGAGACACAGGTCGTTGTTGAAATTCGATTTTCAGAGCAACCCTGAACGATGACATCCGGAAATTTTTCAAGTAATGATTCTTCAAGCCGATCCCGCAGGAACCCACACTGAACATCATTGATTGTTCGGTTTTCTACAGCAATTCTGAGGGCCTCACCCATACCAGCGATCAACGCAACCGGTTCAGTGCCTGGCCGACTTTCAAGCTGTTGTTCTCCACCAAACATCATTGGTTCGATGGATTCACCCCCCGCAATCCACAATCCACCAATACCAACTGGTCCATGGAACTTGTGCGCGGAGAAAGTCATTGACGAGATCGAGTACGCATCAAGGTCAAGAGGCTCTTTTCCAACACACTGAGTAGCGTCTACATGTAACTTCGCGCCATACCGATCACACAGGAGAGAGACCTCATTAATGGGTTGCAACACTCCAGTTTCATTATTAGCCCACATCACGGATACTAGCGCAGTACTGGATTGCGAATCTTGAAGAAGCTGCTCTAGTTTTTCCAAGCAGACAACACCCGAGGAGCTAACAGTCAACCAATCCAACTTCTTGCCGCGACTTTGTATCCACTTGGCAACGGACAAAACACTCGGGTGTTCGATTTCACTCACAATCAGGCGATCTACATTACCAAGACCACGCAAAACAAGATTGTTAGCTTCTGTGCCACTACTTGTGTATATCAATCGATTTCCACCTGGCTCATCAAGCTTTGTGCCGAGACACTTCCCAACCTTGTCTGTTGTTTCGTCCACAAGATTCCGTGCGGCGCGCCCGCAAGAGTGCAAACTAGAAGGGTTGGACGGCCCCCGTGCTAAGATGGTTGACATATGCTCAATGACACTCGGGTCGACTTGAGTAGTGGCAGCATTGTCGAGATAGATGGGGGTCACTGGTATTGCTGCTACGGCCGAAGAACGAGAGTGGAGATGGTTGAGATTAGTTGGGCTGCCAACGTCTTCATTTAAGCATAAATATTTCTGGAAAATCTAATTTAGCGGCTTCAAGAATCTTCTGTGCCATTTCCGGTTGGTTTTGACTGGTCATGTTGTCCGACAGCCGCAGGTAATCTTCTCGAATCTGTATTTTAATAGCAGATTGAAATTCGTTTTGACTTAAATCCTTTTGTGCCACTTCAAACAACGGAGGCAAAAATAGATAAAGTTCCCGAATCGCAAGCTTCTGGGCGATTGGCCAGAAAAACCTTGCTTTTTCTGGCTGTTCTTCACTCCATGTCTCCCAATAACTTACATCATCAACCCGAAGAGAAAGCGGGCTTAACAGTAGTTCTGCATCGGACAGAGAGTCGCCAATAAATCCACGCGTCAGTGAGACGAGATCCCACTGGCTGGTGGGATTGGAGCTAGTCGTGACAAATCCATTGATGCGCAGGTAGAGCAGGGTGGAATTACTCAGCGTTTTCCGGCGGATTGGGGTAATCTGTTGTTCCAAAAGCGGAATCTCATAAAAGCTGAAAGATCGCTCCTGGAAAGTGTGGGGAGAGAATTCAATCCCCGACACACGTCCTTGGATGAGAATAATACCGGCGAGAATCAACGAAACAATGACCGAAGTGATTACAGAGACCCATATCCGGACGATTCGGTTGGATTTCGAGGTTGTAGCTCTCGGTTCCATGTTTCTATTCTTACAGAATCAATTATCGCGATATTGTTGCGGATTCGCTAAAACGAGTAAGAGCTTAACGTCGTTGAGAATTACCACAGCGTTTTATTCTCTAGATAGGCTAAACGTATCATTACCTGGTGACCACTCAATTAACGATTTATGGATCAAGCTTCTTTTTTATTGAAACGCGGACAGGGCGTCGCGCATGGGTACCGATTAGGGTCGGTTTCTGGTGCGCGGGACTGGAGTGAATACCAAAAGTCGCAATTTCGCCGTTGTCATCATTTTAAGGACTTTGTCGGGACCGGAGAAACACCCGGGGAAAACAATGCTAAGTCCAATGAGGCGGACCAGGAACCCCTTGATCCTCGCACCGCGAGACTAAGAACAGAGGCAATTCTATTTCTCTCAAAAAACGCTCTGAGTCCTAGAAAACTCGCCCAATTGGCGCACTTGGCGGATGCCACACAGGCCCGTACACTTGTCCGCCAACTAAACCAAATTTACGACGACCATCACCGAGCGATGCGCATTGAGCACGTTGCAGGTGGCTACCGAATGTTTACACACCCTAGCGTGGCACCCTGGATGACCCGCTTGGGGCACTTACCACCATCGGTTCGCATATCAACACCCATGATGGAGACACTCTCGGTGGTCGCTTATCATCAGCCGGTTTCGAGAGCGAAAGCGGAGGCGGTTCGGGGAGTTGGCTGCGGCGAATTACTACGCCAATTGATGGAACGGGATCTGGTTCGTATTGTAGGCCGTAGCGAGGAGTTGGGCCGTCCCTATCTTTACGGCACCACCAAACGTTTTTTACAACTGTTCGGATTGCGAAGTATTGACGCTTTACCTCCAATACAACTCAATACTTTAGAAGACGATCCAATAGAAGATTCAACCAACGATGTTTTATCGCCATCCAAAAAGGAGCTTGTCGTGAGTAGTTCTGTCGCGCCGGTTCTCACAGACACCAATCTTGCAATTGCTGATAATGACCCCAGTACTCACTCAATGGATGATGCTGAATTGAATGGTGCGCCGGTTTCTGAAATTGAAGATGAAGAGAACGAATACTACAACGATGATGACGATGAGGATGACGAGTGGCCCAATAACCAAGACGATGATTGGGACGATGGGGATCTAGACGATGATGAATCAGATGAAGATTCAGATGAAGATTCAGATGAAGATTTAGATGAAGATTTAGATGAAGATTTAGATGAAGATTTAGATGATGACTGGGAAGAAGTCGATGATTCAGACGACGACGAGGACTGGGGAGACGACGATGATGATGAATGGGATGAAGACTCCGACGATGAAGACGACGACGAGGACTGGGACTAAAACATCGCGTTTGTTTCCTTGTTGCGAGTCGGTCAATATATCAGACCATTCTCATTAATGATTTCTTATCGCTTTAGATAATGATTAATCACCCAAGTTGAAGAGTTGACGAAGCGCTTCTAGTAGTCCCTTGCTGTGGCCCTCTGCTGCATCATCTCTCACGGATGCCAGTGGTGGATGAAGTAATTTATTGATCATGCGATCAAAAGATTTTTCGATTTCTTTTGCTGTCGCTGTATCCATGTCGGAAAGGTGCAATTTGTTAATCAATCGTTGAAGTTCGTCGTGTTTGACTTCATGGGCTTGTTCGCGAAGTCGCTGGATTACTGGACCTGTCGATCGATGATTTAAAGCTTGCATGTACTTTTGAGTTTCATCAGCAATAATTTCTTTCGCTTTTGGCCATTCTCTTTCTCTTTCTTTTTGATTTCGTTCACAAGCCTTGCGGAGATCATCAATACCGTAAAGGTACACATTTGCGAGGTCTCCAATCCTGGGATCAAAATCTCGCGGCACAGCGAGATCCAAGATTAGCAGTAGTCGGTGACCTCGCCGTGCGTGCACGGGCATAAATGTCTCTACGTTCAGGATCGGTTCTGTTGCAGCTGTAGTGCCGATCACTAAATCAGCATCCATCATTTGGCGTTCAAGGGAGTCCCATACATCATTTGAGGCGTCAAAGCTTTTAGAAACTTTGATCGCACGTTCGTGGTTGCGGTTGATGACACAGATATTATTGGCGCCAGCTTGTTTTAAATATCGAAGGGTTTCCTGGCCCATCTCCCCGGCGCCACATAGGACAATTCGTTTATCGGATAATCGATCAAAGATTTCGGTTGCAACTTCACCGACAGCCACACTGGGAACGCTCACACGACGTCGGTGTATTTCTGTCTCCTGTTGTACACGCTTTGCAGCACGATTTGCTGCCTGAAATACACCATGAGTCAGTGGTCCTACGGAATCCCAAGTGCAAGCGAGGTCGTAGGCTTGTTTGACTTGAGACAGGATTTGTGCCTCCCCGACGACCATGCTGTCCAAACTTGCGGCAACCGTAAATAAGTGCTCGACGGCTTCATTCCCTGATCGATAAATCATCTGGTCGATGACTTCATCAACGGTCAGGCCGTGTTGTTCAGCTAAGAATGTGGCGACAGTATTGCGATCAACAGAAGCCTCGTGGTCCGAGGTCGTATACAACTCAACACGGTTGCAGGTACTGAGCAGCACCATTTCTGACGACGGGTATAGCTTCCTAAACGCACCAAGTGCCTTACCGGCTTCCTCAGCGGTAAACGAAATTTTTTCGCGAAATTCCACCGCTGCGTCGTGATGACTGCAACCGATCATTTGAAGCTTCATTGAAATCTCCCCTCATCAAAGGAAGATGCTGAATACTGCTCCCGGCTAGTGAGATGAAGTTCGACAGGCTCTGTTGTTCCATTTAACTGTTCTGCTTTTGAACCACCATGAGACGATGTCAGCGCACCAAACATTGCCAGTATCAAGAAACCCAGACTGGCAAAGGTCATGTAAATTCCTTTCCTGCTGTGGCTGCTGGGTGCGTAGTAGAACTCAAATACAGTCGTGGCAATCAGCCAAATTAACAAAAGTAGACTCAGGGAGACGGTTCGGTCCATCACACCAATTTGTCCCATTCGATTCAAATTCATCGCAATCCCAGCTGTTAAACCGCCTGCCATAGCAACGGTGCTAGTGATTAAACAACGACGATTGGTACGTGCGAGTGACTCAAGGGTCGGCAATCTAAAACCGGATCCTGCACGTTTATTCTTCAATCGCCATGATTGAACCAAATACATACAACCAGAAATAAAACCCAGCAGAACCCCGAGCGACCCCACCATCATCGCCATGGCGTGCAGTCGGGTCCACAATTGGGTGGCTTCCGTCCGAGAGAACGGTGGCATGTCTCGAAAAATAATTGCTGTTGCAATCAACGCCATGATCGCAGGTAGGAAAAAAAATCCCACCATCGTGTCGGGGCGTCGAATGAAAAAGATCAGGTAGGTGACACCGAGAACAAAAGAAAGTAGCAGCGACCAGTCGAGCCAGGAGGCCAAGATGCCAGCTTCACCTCCCGATAAATCACCTTGATTAGCTCTCATGAACAAGTAGGAAAAATGGGCAAACAAGCCGAGCGTCACCATCACAACGGCAAGCAATCCACGCCCCGGAACACGACGCCATAGCCTCGTGAACTCCAATAGCAGCACAACCAAGTAGCTGCAAAAGAAGCAGGTTATCGTTATTTCCCGCAAAAAAGCGAGCATGTCTTACACCAGCGGTTTGTGAATTGTTTTTGAAAGGTAATCAGCTGAAGACTACACCGTCACACTTTGGTGTTTATTACCAAATCAAGGACGCTTTAATTTTTTCGTTTGCAGGTTTGTTTTTCAAGGTGCAGTGACTTCGATGAATCCAAATTAAAAACCTGTTATCACTGCGTCACACCAACGCTCGTTATCCCAACTTTTAAAATCAACTGTTCCATCGGAAAGGAATGAAACACGTATGGCGCGATCTTTGTGAGTTGAAAACGTAGCAACATTGTTTTCCTGAAGCGCGTCAAGCATTGTCTTATTTACGGATCGGATTCCTCCACTTGTGACGCACCATTGTGGCTTACACCACTGAAGAAAATCAGCTGTTTTTGGTGTGTACGTTCCATGATGGGGTGCCATGACCACGCAGTTCGCGACTTTTATTGGGTTTGCAGTAACTGCGGTGATGCCATTTCCTTCAAGGTCACCCGGTAAGATCAGCCTGTTCTTGGACAAGCTTATTTCTAAAACCAAGCTGGATGCGTTTTTGGTGTCTCCCACAAATCTATGGTACGGATGCAACACCGTGGACGCCTCTGCAATTTCATCAAAACGATCACCTTTTTTGACTTTAGTAATGCAAACTCCTGAATGCCGTGCTTTGTGGAGCATTCGTTGCAGGTTTGTGTTTTCATGAATTAGGGTCGTGCCGGTTGTAAAGATTGCGTCAACTTCGAATCGCTCCATGATCCCTTCAATGCCGTTGTAGTGATCCGCGTCAGGGTGCGAAATAAATACTCCACTGAGCTTGGAGACGTCCATCTGCCAAAGTGCCCGAGACACTAGTTGTGAAACAAAAGCCGGACGATCTAGGCTCCCACAATCGTAAACCCATGTTTGATTTTTGTTGTTACGGATGATGACGCAAGTTCCGTGGCCAACATCTAAAAAGACTACCTCCAATAAGGGTTTATCTTTTGAACCGAAAATAGGGTGAATAATTGTCGATGCATACCAGCCAACGATGAAAAACACTTTGAGAATCCCGTGCGTTTTTTTTGCCTGAAGAAGAAGGCCGAAGAGCAAGGCAAGATAAAAAACAAGAACCGCTGTCGATGATGGACCCGGGAGCCAAAAGTGACTTCCCTCTAATTGTGATGCAAAGTGAATCAATCTCTGAAGAAGTCCTAGCAAAAGATCACAAGGCACACCCAAGAAAGTAGCGAAGGATTCATGAAGCAGGCTTATCCCCGGGAGAATCAGAGTGGGAATTAGGGTTACCAACAGCAAAGGTCCAACGAGAACGTTGGCAAGAATGCTGATGGGTGAAATTAAATGAAAGTGCATCCATAAAAAAGGCGTCGTCACCAAAAACAATCCAATGCTAAGCTGAAGGGATTTGTGAAAAGGTGATAACGTGAGACAAATCAGCTTAAATAGCGGCGATTTTGCTTTAGTTCTCAGTCGCTTTATTTGACTATTTGATCTCTCTCGGTTTTGCGCGTGTAATGTGGAAATCCACCGTTTGTTGATGACAAGGATGGTCGCTACTGCCAAGAAAGATAACTGCGCGCCTAAATCAAACAGCAGTCGATAGTTGAATAGCAGAAAAACAAACGCCGTGAGGCCGAGATAGTTAAGTGTGTCACTTGGCCGCTTCATTGAGGTACCAATTACACAAATAATCATCATCAGCGATGCTCTGACTACCGGCGGACGTAAGCCTGTTAATAAGCTGTACAGAACACACACACCGATAACAAGGATTGATTGGCAGCGATTTGAAACTCGAATGATGGTTAACAGGAAGTGGACACCAGTGATAAGCAAACCAAGGTGCAGGCCGCTGACAGATAATACATGCGCGGTTCCGGTGACGATAAATTCATTGCGGGTTTGTTCAGTGAGGCATTCTCGCCTTCCAAGCACAAGAGCAGATGCCAAACGGGCATTGCTCTCGCTTAAACAATGAAAGTATCTCGAGACGCCCCATTCAGCGTAACACTGAGTTACATTCCATAACCAATAACCAAGGTGTTGGTTTGATCGAAGGATTTCAACATTTCTTGAGTCCGAGCATCGTAAAGAACCATCAATACCACGACGGCGATAATGCAGATACCGATCGATTTGGCCGGGATTAGTTGCATGAGAATATTGCCGAACACGCCCAGCAACCTTTAAGTCACATCCCGTGTGGATGTGTTGGTTTTCCCCATCAACCGACACGCGTATTTTTCCCCGCATCGGTCGTAAACGGGATCCCAATTGGATTTGTTTTACGTCTAGGTCAAACTCCGTGAATTGCTTCGAGGTTTTATTGCTGTGTCGTCGACCCACTTCACTGACGACGGAACCCGTGACAATACAGGGTAGTTGTTCTGTCGTTATCAGGGGGCGAAGTGCTGATTTCGCTGATCGAAAACTTTCGAGTGCGTGACCCGTCGCAAAGGTTGGCAGGCAAAGTAAGGCAAAGAGAAGATTACAATGATTACTGTACCGAATCCGAGACACATAGGCGGTAAGCAGCGCCGCGAGGTACATCCAGGACAGTAACCGAAAAAGAGGTTCACTACCGAGAATCTGATGTTCGAGCCAGCGATCTAGGCAGATCCCGCTCGCAGCACACGCAGCGAACGTTACCATGGGAAGAGATCTCGTCGGTTGGTATCCCGAAAGAGAACGAAATAATGCTCGGTGTCCTCGACCCCTCAAGTGAATTGTCCTACCAATGGATCGGATACGATCCCAATCGATCATTCAAGATTCAAAGTAAAACTGAAAATTCAAAACCATCTGCTCTAAATGAAAACGGTCATGATGTCCTCGTTAATAAAAATGCCAACTCGATCTTTACTGTCAAGCAAGCTTTTTGTTTTGGCATGGTTAATGGGCACAGTGTCGGGACAAGAAAAACAAGGTGAACCGATTGTGAATCAACTCAAGTATCCCAATACAAAGAAGGTCGAGGTTTCTGACAACTATCATGGTCATTTGGTTAACGACCCTTACCGCTGGCTTGAGGATACGGAAAGTTCTGATACTCAAGTTTGGATTGGTCAACAAAATGAGGTTACGGATCATTACTTGAGTGCGATTCCGGATCGAGATTCAATCCGAGATCGATTGGAAGATTTGTGGAACTATGAGCGTTACGGGATCCCAGTCAAACGCGGTGATCGTTACTTCTATTCTCATAACAACGGGCTTCAGAACCAAAGTATCCTCTATTGGTCGAAAGATGAGTCAGATCGCGTCGTTCTTCTCGATCCAAATCAACTAAGCGATGATGGTACGGTTGCTCTAGCCGGTTATTCTGTCACGAAGGATGGTCGCTACCTTGCTTATGGATTGGCGGATGGGGGGAGCGATTGGCGCACTTGGAAAATCCGAGATGTGAAAACAGGAGAGGATCTCGCTGATGTGGTGAAGTGGGTTAAGTTCAGTGGTATTGCTTGGTTGCCTGACGGAAGCGGTTTCTTTTATGGCCGATACTCAGAGCCGGTTGACGGGAAGGAATTGACCGGGACAAATGACAATCAAAAACTCTATTTTCATCGAGTTGGCGAATCTCAGGCAAACGATCGCCTGATCTTTGAAACACCAGATCACCCGAAATGGGGTTTCTCACCATCAGTAACAGATGATGGGCGATATCTGATTGTGCAAAACTGGAAGGGCAGTGAGCCTGAGTCACAAATATTCATTAAAGACTTAAGCGACCCAGAGAGTCCGGTGGAATCGCTGATTGGAGGGTTTGATGCAGAATACGAATGGGTGGGTGCAATTGAGGATACTCTGTTCTTTCTTACAGATCATCAGGCACCGAAACGCCGTTTAATTTCCGTTACTGTTGGAGATAAAAAGAGAGAAACATGGCGAGAAGTAATCTCTGAGCAAGAAAATGTCCTTGAAGGTGTCAGTCTGTTTGGCAAAAAGTTTCTCGCCCAGTGGTTGGTCAACGCTCGAGGTAAAGTGACGCAGCATCGTCTATCAGGAAAAGAAATCGGACAAATTGAGCTGCCTGGACTGGGTACGATTAGTGGTCTTGGGGGATCACAAGACGCAAAGGAAACATTTTTTTCCTTTGCCAATTACGTTACTCCGACAGCGATTTATCGAATTGACCTTGAAACAGGTGAGAACCAATTGTGGCGAGAGCCAAAAATCAAGCTGCAGCGTGATCAATTTATCACCGAGCAAGTGTTTGTCCGAAGCAAAGATGGGACACAGGTCCCAATGGTGGTTACACGCCGAAAAGATACCAAGCTGGACGGGTCTAATCGTGCTCTGCTTTACGGTTATGGAGGCTTCAATATTTCGATTACACCCTCTTTCTCTCCGGCGACCGCCGCATGGATCGATTCAGGTGGCATTTACGCAGTAGCCAACCTTCGAGGTGGGGGCGAATTTGGCCGAGAATGGCATGAGTCTGGAATGAGAAAGAACAAGCAGAACGTCTTTGACGACTGTATTGCGAGTGCTGAGTTTTTGATTGACAACGGTTACACCACTGAAAGCCGATTAGCTCTGCAAGGCCGTAGCAACGGTGGGTTGTTAGTTGGTGCTGTGATGGCACAACGACCTGATCTTTTCGGAGCTTGCCTTCCTGCGGTCGGGGTCATGGACATGTTGAGATATCAAAAATTTACCATCGGTTGGGCATGGGTAGCCGAGTATGGCAGTAGCGATGAATCCGATCAGATCGAGAATCTTTTGAGCTATTCACCGTTGCATAATCTCAAGTCCGGGACCTGCTATCCCGCGACACTTGTTACCACTGCTGAACGTGATGATCGCGTCGTGCCTGGTCACAGCTTTAAGTTTGCTGCGGCTTTGCAGGAAGCGCAGGCCTGCTCGAATCCTGTTTTGATTCGTATCGAGACTCGGGCCGGCCATGGTGCTGGCACGCCGACGAGTAAGAGAATCGATGAATATGCTGATTTATGGTCCTTTCTCATGGTAAATCTAAAATAGATTTGCAGGCTCAAATGCGAGCCAAAGTGAAAGGAGGGCTGGGTTGCGAACACGATGTGAATCGGTTTTGCTTCATACACCACTGAATGCTCAGCAAACCCGTTGAGCAATGCCTGCGAGGGCATACAGGATTTTTAAGAAGAAGTTAGTCAGAATGTTTTTACAAGAACCGGCCCATCATCCTAATGATCTTGAATTAAAGGTGTTAGGCTTTCCTGTTCGTGTGAGTTGGACCTTCTGGGCAGCGGCTGCTGTGATTGGGTATCGACTTGCGAACGAACTTGACATAGCGTTTGAAGATGAAAGCCCGGGCCTGATAGTTTTGCTCGCCATTTGGGGTGCATGCATTTTTGTGTCCATCACCATCCATGAGTTGGGTCATGCTCTTGCCTTTCGGAAATTCGGCATCGAGTCCCGAATCGTCCTTTATTTCATGGGTGGAATGGCGATTCCTACTAGGTCGTCTGGGTTTCGAGATGGGTTAACACCTAAACAGGCCATGTGGGTCTCAATTGCTGGTCCAATCGCGCAAATTGCGTCTGCGATCGTATTCATTTTGCTTCTCGCAGCTGCATCGTATGCTGCTCCAATTCCCTGGCCTTTGGATCAATTGGAGCCAATTCGGCGACTTGCAGCCGGAAAGTTAATCGACAGCCCGGCTTTATCAGCTATGGCATTCATGTACATTCAGCCGAGCATCCACTGGGCGCTTTTGAATCTGATACCTGTTTGGCCATTAGATGGTGGAAGGTTCATGCATTCTCTGATTCAGCTCAACGGTGGTTCCATTGTTACCACGTTAAAGTTGGGTGTGGTTACTGCTGGGCTAATGGCTTTCTTAGCGTTCAGCAGCGAAATGAGCTTCCTTGGATTCATGTTCCTGATTCTTGGATGGAACAACTTTCAAGCTGTTCAGCAACTCCAACAAAGCCGATAAAGCGCGTTTTATTAGATAACTTTCGACACTTTGTATGAGGATTTTATGATCGATTGGTCGATCATAAACGAGTCAGAGAGTGGTGCTGAGCAGTCATTGTTCTGGTCCGTTACCAAAAATTTTTTTCCTTGCAACCACTTTTTTTCCAAAAAAGATGTTGCGGAATCTCTGGAAGCGCGTAAAGTTACGCAAAGTTTGTAACGGTTATGAGGTTAAGCAGGACCGATGTTTTACATCAAAGCTTTGATTTCATAACCACCAATGACGATTGGTGAGCCGTGGCCGGTGGCTTTTAAAGCGGCGCTTTACAAGTCACGAGGACTCGCCAACGTATCTTTTCTCAGCGGAGGAAAACGTGGCCAAGAAAAAAGCGAAGAAGAAAGTAGCGAAGAAGAAGGCAGCTAAAAAAGCAACTAAGAAGGTTGCAAAGAAAAAAGTTGCTAAGAAGAAGGCAGCTAAGAAAAAAGCAGCTAAAAAAGCAACTAAAAAAGTTGCTAAGAAAAAAGTTGCTAAGAAAAAAGCTACCAAAAAGAAAGCTACTAAAAAGAAAGCTACTAAGAAAAAAGCCGCTAAAAAGGCTGCTAAAAAAGCAACCAAGAAGCGTGCTACTAAGAAAGCCACCAAAAAGGCTGCTAAGAAGCGTCGCTAATTCGGCGAGGCGGACGCTTTTAGCGCTCCAAATGACCATCAAAGACCAAGTCAGAGATTTCTCGGGCTTGGTTTTTTTTATGAATTGACGGTTCAATCCTGCCTAGAAGTGGATGTTAAAACCACTGAGCTAGGGCAGGATCCATTGCATCGCGACACGTCTTGCGGCAGATGAGTCGGGTCACAGAACCGGCAAAGCACCCTGATTGGGTTTTTGTGTCGCTTGTGAAGCGATCTCTCGAACCATTGCTTTTGCAACAGCTTCCAAGGGTGCACGAGCACGGTCATCACTTGAGATCACTTCTGCTAATTTGCCCTCATCACCTGCTGTTCTAAGGGTGATATCGATAGGCAGGCATCCGAGAAATGGTACTTGTTTTTCCTCTGATCTCGATCTCGCACCACCCCGCCCGAAGATGTCATAGGTTTTTCCGCAATCAGGGCAGAGAAAACCGCTCATGTTTTCCACCATACCGAGCAGTGGAATATTTACTTTTCGGAACATGCTGATCGCCTTGATAGCATCCAGAAGAGCGACTTCTTGCGGTGTGCAAACGACCACTGCTCCAGCAAGTGGGATTGCTTGTGAGATCGTGAGTGCAACGTCGCCTGTCCCCGGTGGCATATCAATAATCAAGTAGTCAAGCTCGCCCCATTTGGTATCACCCAGGAATTGATTGATTGATCCATGTAGCATGGGGCCTCGCCAAATCACAGCTTGATCGGGTTCAACCAAGAATCCCATCGACATCACTGGCATCTCACCATCAAGCATGATGGGTTCGATTTTTTTCTCTGCGTTGACTTCTGGCCGGCCAGAAAGACCCAGTAATTGCGGAATACTCGGGCCATAAACATCGGCATCCATTAAGCCCACTTTGGAACCGAGTCGCTTTAACGTTAATGCGATACTCGCTGCTACCGTACTCTTGCCCACACCACCTTTTCCGCTACCCACAGCGATGACACTTTTGGCACGCAGCGCAATTTGGCCGAGCCTAACCGGCGGGCGATCGTGCTCTGAAATCGTGATTTCAGGTGTAATTCCCGGTGCAGCAGCAACAACCTTTGATTCGATCGCATCGCGAAAATCATCTTGGATAGGCATCGAATGCGAGCTCAGGCCAACATCGATCTTCGCAATCTGGTTTTCTACGGCAACAGAACGGAGTTGACCCATGGTCTGAATCGGGCGACCTGTTTCCGGGTCGGCGTGGTCACCCACAGTTTGACGAATGGTCTCTTCAATCGATTTGGTCATTGCAATTTGGAGGTGAAAAGGTGTGGCGTTTCTGGATTCGCTGCTGGTTGGCGAGACTAATTGGAAGTTTCGCTGGGGGAGTATTCGAAGTGAAACATGTGCATCAGGACTCCCTAGTAGTCTAAGTATCAGCCAATCCTTGCGAAGTAGCCTTCAAAAATTGGTTTGAGGCGAATCATGTCTTCAGGTTGATCTAAAAAACAGGCAATATTGAATTCTGAGAGTGCGATTCGTTGACTGTCATTCAACCGATCGCAAGCTATGAGATGCAAGTGGTTGGGATTCGACCAAAGTGTCTGCGATAACCGATCGACACACTCGACTAGATTCTTCCGGTTTATTTCCCACAAGAAGACGCCTGGCTGTGAGGAGTGCAGGTTGCGTGTGATCGTACCAAGGCTGGCGTTTTCGATGATGGGGTGACTCACCGACGCGAGTAATTCTTTATGAAATCGACGAACGCTATTGACCCATCGGGTCCCGCTCTCATGGACCCACCAACGTAGCGATCGATCATTGCGATCGGGTAGCGGGAGAAGATCCTTCATCAACCTTCACCCTTTGTCCCTGAGTCATCAATTGGCATTTGTTGTAGCTTTCTTAGCAGTCTCGATCGAGAAATGCCTAATTGACGGGCAGCCTCCGCACGATTCCCATCTGCATTTTTCATTGCTTCCCTTAGCAGCGATTCCTCGTAATTCCTGACTTGGTCATCGAGAGAGCGAAGTTTCTTGGTGGTTTGTGGAGTGGGAGGTCGGTAGGACCTGATACTCAGTGGAAGATCTTCGAGGCGTACCGTTTCACCGGTGGCAGTGTCACTCGCGTGCCGAATCGCTTCTTCGAGCTCTGCAAAATTATTCGGCCATGGATAATGAATCAACGCATCCAGAGCCGGACGGCTGATCCGTTCTGCTGTGATCTTTGATTTGATCCCGTACCGGCCAAGCAACGCAGCAGCGATGGCATGGAGGTCCTCAACACGTGTCGCAAGTGGTGTGCAGCGTATCTGGATGGTGTCGAGGATATCCTCTAATTCGTCGCAGACTCTTTTCTGATCGTCCAATTCAGACGAAGAATGCTTTGAAACGGTAGCGGCTTCTTCTTCTTTGGATCCACAAATTGCAAGAAGCCGCAATCGGCCTGGAAAGCTCGTGAGTAGCGAGTGCAAACGTTGTTGAGTGGCAATTGCCGTCTCATCAAGCTGCTTACATACAATGGTTCCCAACGTCGACTCGGAGTCACTGAGGCGATTGAGGAGCGGCATCAGCGTTGCATCCAGCAATTCGGCATCCATCAATGGTCCGTCAACCTGAACGAACGGTTCGGCTGAGGAGGATAGCTGATGAATATGCATTGCAAGTAATTCAGCGCCACCACCGTTCGGTTGGTAAAAGCCTACATGGGTTCTCAGTGAAGAGGCGACTTCGACGCGACGTCGCAATCGCTCCGCCGCTTGCGAGTTGCCTATGAGTAGTACCGAACCCAGCCCTGAGAGTCGCTGTCGCCACTGATCAAGGCGATTTCGGATGGCGACCGCATCCTGAAGTTCCGGTTCAATTTGCCGGTCATTGAAAGTTCCAGCGACACCGAGGGTGAAACCAGATTCGACCGGTCCGACCCTGATGTATCGAACTTCTTTGCTATCAGGTCGTTTGCCCGCCACGATCGGCGGCTGTATTCGAAGCGAAGCTGTACCGCGACGTTCCAGACCAGGGGGCGGCGATAAGCTTGCTGCCACCAAGTCAGCGGGATCGTCCGAAACAGGAGTACCTGCCTTGGATCGTCTGCCGATAAGGGTTTCACCCGCCATGCCAAGCCAATTCGAGCATCCGGCAGAGAGAAACACCAATTCATCTTCGTGGTTAATTGCCCATACCACGGAAGTGTCTTGCTCTAGCAGACGTGCGAGTCGACGAACCTTTGTACTGGAAGACATGACCGGTCCAATTGCTTGGCCATCGTATTGATGAAACGCTTATTCAGATTCTCGACCTTCAATGTCAAAACAACATGCATGCACATCTCATGATCAATGATCAAGAGATGTGCGTTGGTGCAACGGATACCGATGAAGAAACCCCAATTGGTGTCTCTTCATGTGCAGTCTCGTTCAGATGGGTTTAAAACACATCGAGCATGAAGTGATGCCCTGAATGGAATCTTCGATTACTTGGATAGAAGTTGTGCCACTTCTTGTTGTAAACCGGGATTCTCATTTCAGGTGGGTAACGGTGGTAGAGACTATCGTTACTGCGAAAGTACTCTTGACCGTAAAAATTTTGGGGATAATACACATATGGATAGTGATAAAAGCGATTCCAGTCACGGAAATCAGCCTGTCCACCCCAAGCACGGCCATATGCTTTTTGTTCAGCCGACACTGTTTCAGCGCCCACCGAATAGCTGCACAGCAGCACAGCAGCAATCATTAGATGACGTAACATCAAAACGTCCCCCCTCGAGACGGTCGAGCCCATCGTCTCTGATGGTCTTGACTACAATGGTGTTCTTTTGATCGCCTGCTTTTTCAGAAACACCGCGAGAGATTGTTTTCTTACTTAAGAAGGCTTTTTCGAGTTC
The DNA here is from genome assembly GCA_964225475.1 of Candidatus Nitrosopumilus sp. Taxonomy (GTDB): domain Bacteria; phylum Planctomycetota; class Planctomycetia; order Pirellulales; family Pirellulaceae; genus Rubripirellula. The sequence continues at coordinate 111,342 of CAXQOB010000118.1, forward strand.
GTGATCAAACGCTCCATCGCGAGACCTCGCGGCGCATGATCCGACCTCGACCTACCGTCACTATCGGCATTCTCCTCAGGAGCGGTTTAGTCGTTCGTGGTAGCTTTTCCAGCTAATTCTCACCCAGCTTTCTTGACGAAAACGATTCTTAAGCCGTACTTTTCTGCGTAGAACGTCCAGAATGCCCTCTCATTGGGGTATCTGAACACCTATGATGGGTTGAAAGAGACCTTGAGAGTATTTTCTAAAGTTCCATGATTTTGTGATCAAAGACTCTTTGCTTCACTATGTTTTGATACGCCTTGATGTGCCCCTCAATGCCCAACAGGTATCTCATGAAGACCGTCGGTTTATTTGCTGCGATTTGGATCATGTTGTTGCCAAATGCTGCGTTTGCATGTCCTTTCTGCAATGCGGTTTCGCAAACCCTTCGCCAAGAGATGGCGGCGATGGATTCTGTTGTCATCGCTATCTCACTGCAAGAAGCATCGGAGAGGGATGCCGAGACCGGAAAACTGATGATGAAGGTTGTTCAGGTTCTCAAAGGAGATGACCTTGTGAAGGTCGGTGACGAACTCGAGGCAATCTATTACGGGGATGTCACCAAGGGTCGCAGATTCATGCTTTCTGGTGTCGACCCACCTCAATTGCAGTGGTCGTGCCTTCCAGTCACAGAGCGAGCTGAAGCCTACATCGGCAAAATGAATGCACTGAAAGATGATGATTTGGTGCGACTTCGGTTTTACTACAAACATTTACAAGATGAAGAATCCATGCTCGCCCGAGACGCGTATGACGAGTTTGCGATTGCACCTTACGAAGCGGTGAAGCAACTGGCTCCAGAAATGGATCACGATCAATTGGTGAGCTGGATAAGCGATCCGGAGATGCCGACGGATCGAAAGCGGCTTTATTTGACGATGCTGGGTGTCTGCGGCAGTAAAAAAGATTTATCGATGCTGGAGAACATGCTTCGAAGTACTTCGAAATCTACGCGTGGTGGACTCGACGCGATGATCGCATGTTATCTGACGCTTGGTGGTGAGAGCGGTCTTGGGCTCATTAACGAATTATTTCTGGCCAACAAACAGGCACCTTACGCCGATACCTATCAAGCCATCATGGCAATCCGCTTTCATGGAACAGAAGGTGATGTAATTCCTCGAAGTGCACTCGTCGAGTCACTGCATCATGTCCTCGATCGAAAAGATCTCGCAGATTTGGTAATACCTGATTTGGCACGTTGGAACGATTGGAGTCAAATCGATCGTCTGGTCAATCTTTTTATCAATGCGGATCCTGAAAACAATTGGGTTCGAGTTCCGGTCGTTAATTATCTCCGCGCTTGCCCATTGGATTCGGCAAAAGAAGCTCTTAAGAAGATTGAAAAAATTGACCCTGAAAGCGTTCGTCGAGCAAACACTTTCTTCTCAATACCTGTACCTGCACGTGACAAAGGTAGTAGCAGTTCATCAATCGGACGTGATGCTGCTTTACCACTAGGTTAATTTTACTTCAAAATGAACCAAGAGCGGGTATGATTCGTAGCCAACGATCGGGCGGGTTAGTACACGTGTCTTGGTAAGAGTCAAACTTTCAATTGTGTTGACTGCTTCAATACTTTGAGATCGCTTCCGTCATTCGATGCACTCTCTTGGTACGTTGTTGTTTTGATTTCCCATTTGTTCGAGATGAGTCCCAATGTCAGTGGAACAGAAATTATCACCTTCGACCGACGAAATTGAGTTCCCGTATCGTGCAATGAGTTCTACTGCGATTGCGTCAATCATTTTTGCAGTTTTGGGCTTAATCGGAGGGTTTTTCTTCTGGCCGGCCCTCGGGTTGGCGTCGTTGGGAGTCATTTCCGGTTGGTTAGGGTATCGGCAGATCCGGCGATTTCCCGAGGAATTTGAGGGCCTGAATTTAGCGATCTGGGGAGTGGTCACCAATGCATTGGTTATGATCGCTGGAGCTTCAATGCACACTTACATTTACGTCACCGAGGTGCCGGACGGGTACACGCGGGTAGGGTTTTATGAGTTACAACCGGATTTGACACAGGCGGTCGACTCCCCAACGCAACGCGCCATTGAAATCGATGGTGAGTCCGTCTTCTTGAAGGGTTATATTCATCCATCTTCTGGCAGTGGAATGCTGAAGAAATTTATTCTTGTCCCTGACCTCGGTACTTGTTGTTTCGGGGGTCAACCCAAGAGCAGTGATATGATTGAGGTGACTCTCATGGATGGGCAAGCGACCAAGGCAGGGTTGACGAAGAAGAAGCTTGCGGGAGAGTTTTCTGTTAATAACGCACCTCGACGTGTGACGGATTTCGACAACACCGTCTTTTATCGTATGAAGGTCGATATTGTGAAGTGAGCTTGCGTTAGATGCGTGCTCAACGGGAACACGTTTCAGCAGCTGCGTGCTTGATTTGGTAGTCTATGTCGGTTCGAAAAACATTACCAAGACTTGAGTAGTTAAGGCGAATGATAAAACCTGTTCGAGCTGTTCTGTTGACACTAATTGTGATCATTTGCTTTGTTTCCTGTTCTCGCGAACAAGAAACGGGGCTTGTATCAACCGCCGTAAGCCCGGATGAAGCATCACAGAAGAGTCAATCCTCGGAACAAGACAACTCTTTCCAGGCTGAGCAATTACAGCCAGTTGATTCGCCATCAGAACAGGAATCGGAATCACAAGAGACGTCGCAGCAAAGTGATACTTTGCTCGCAGAAAAAGGTAATGGTGCTGGAGAATTGCAGGAAACACTTCCTGCCAAAGGAGTTGAGGAAAGACGCAGTAGTGATAGCGCTATAGCAAAGGGGGATATTAATTTTGATGATCTGAAATTCGATTTGGCGAAAGACGCTCCGTTCGATTCAGGTTTGATATCCGACGATCTCAAACAACTCGATGGCCGGGATGTAACACTCCGAGGCTATATTTTGCCTTCCACGTTATTCTCTGAAACAAATATTTCACAATTTGTTTTGGTTCGTGATAATCAAGAATGTTGTTTTGGTCCGGGCGCAGCACTCTATGATTGTGTCATCGTTGAGATGGTTGAGGGCAACACGACTGATTTTGTGACGAGGCCGGTGACCGTTGCAGGAAAATTTGTTATCGATACCGAGTCTTATCGTTACCCGCCAGATCTATCGCCAAATGGCGCAACCCATATGGCGATCTTTCGAATTGAAGGCATGGATGTCGAGTAATCTTGATCCATGTAGGGTGGATTAACAGATTCGCTTTGCGGCAAAGAAGGTTAGCTCATGGGGTCCAGTCTTGAATGGGTTTCGAATGGATCACAGCGGGATCTTCTCCTTTCAAATGATCTATACGTTCGCTCACCTGTTTCACTTCCTCTGAGTTTGTGAGCGGTTGCAACGTCACTCGGAAAGAAGCAGTTTGCTCTGGTTGTAGTTCCACGACACGCCCGTGTTTCTCTTCGAAAGATCGAGGGTTTGGAAAGTTGGTTGCCGGCTCTAAGCCGACAACATATCCGTCGGTGATTGAAGCTGTATTTTTCCAGAGGATGAATTTTGGCAAACCGTTTGTGTTAAACGATACAGCCAGGCCACGGCTTTTATCCTCCGAGCGTAGCATTGCGGTCGTCCCCGCGGATTCATCAGCACGTAATTCTGCAAAGTAAACACGCTCTGGGTATTCGGTTTGCGGTGCATCAAAGTGGTTCCACGTTTCAATTTCCGATCCCGAAAGATCGTCTTTCGGAGCAAGAACGGAGATGGGTGCTTCCAGGACCGAACCGGCTTCCAAAACGGGTGTGCCAAGATTGATGTGGTAAAGCAGTTGCATCGTTGCCGGTTTTGATAATTCATTGGTGACATCGTCAAGAAGTGTGACGTCGGATTGTCCGGCTTGGAATCGAATACGGCTACGCAGTCGTAGCCTCTTGATAAAGAGACGCGATTCGAGAACTTCTCCGATCACGTCTAAACGACCTGAAGCTTCATCGTATTCAATCGATAAGGATTGCGCAGGTAGGTTTCCTATGCGACCGTGAAGCGGGTACTGAAGCTGTCCGTGACTGTCATTTTCTGGTGCACCATTGCTTTCTAACCCACATCGGACGACAAACTCATCAAAGCCTTCCAGCCAGCCGATTCCACTGGGGTCAAAAATTGGCACCTGCGAGGGGTGGATCGGTCCACAGATTGGAGATTCCCAAGAAAAGGTATTTCCGTCCTTCTCCATCTTCCAGATGCCCATGCCACGTGTCGGTAAAATCAGGACTCTAACGCAACCGGTATCAACTTCGATTACTTCAACCTGATCCGATACGCCACCGTGAAATTTACCGTAGCGAGTTGTAATTTTTCCGAATCGGGTCTCAATTTCCTGGGTTAAGGGCGATTCCTCTTCCCAACGGATTTGATCGCTGCGTGACTGTATGGAGCGAATAGAAGCAGTTTTTGTGGTCATAATTCTCGATTATTCGGTTTTCGAATTCACTGTTTCGTCCAGAATGCTTCATATTGGCATTCTTGTGTGCGCTGCGCCTAGCTAATAAAACATTTACCCACGGTGTTGCCTACCTAACGGGTTCAAAACTGCCGTTTTGGCGATGGCGGTCGATTTTCTCTAACTAGTCAAGGAAACATGACCAGTCCCGCATCGGATAATGGACTTTTTATTGAAATTGCAGCACCCAGTTTACTGGATCCAGCCCTGATATCGGAGGAGGCCTGCGGCGTCTAAAGCAGACATCGGTGGCATCCTGTTCTCTTCCTCGGAGAAGAAGAACCCATGGCACGCAGAAAGGGATCCCTACGGACCCGACGACACACACTGGAATTTTTGTCGAGAGGCAGTTCCTGAGAATCATCAAGCTAACAGGCGGTTGCAATCATCCGTCAACGTTTCCTCGAATTACAGCGGTGCTAGGCACCAACGATAGGAGTACTGATCAATGACCAACGCTTTACCTAAACTGCACAATGCAATGTGGCCCGGTCTTGTGGGCAAGGGAGATGAAGAGGGTCAGGAACCACCGATCAGTCTTGAGCGGATGTTGGAGTTAACAGCCGGAGCAGATGTCAATGGACAGAAGTTCGAGGGTGTGGACTACTTCTTATTTCACCCACACACCGATCCCGACGCAACCGATGATGAACTGAAACGCATCGCTGATTTAATCGGGAGTTATAACCTTAAAGTAGGATCGCTCGTTGCACCTGTTTGGCCTGGAACAGTAGGTGATTCAGCAATGGGTGATGATGAGCAGCAAGGAAAGTTTCTGGATGCCATTCACAAAGCGTGTCGAATTGCGAAGGTCTTTAACGAACATGGCATTCGAGACTACGGCGTCATCCGAATTGACTCCGCTGAGTTCGGTGTTGAAAAATGGCGTGAGGATCCTGCAGCGGGCACTGCAAGAATCATCGATACGTTTCAAAAGGCAGCCGCGATTGCAGAGGATCACGGCGAGCGACTAGCGTGCGAAGGTGAGATTTGCTGGGCGGGGATGCATAGTTGGAAAGATATGCTAGATGTTTTGGAGGGTGTTGGTCGCCCTCAATCTTTTGGTTTTCAAGCCGACCAAGCACATACCTACCTTTATCTGATGGGTTACAACGCTCCCGAGCATGCCCTGTTGCAGGACGGGTACACCGAGGAAGAGTTTTATGCCGCTTATGAAACCATGACAGATAAGCTGAGACCGTGGACGATCGATTTCCATGTCGCGCAAAATGATGGAACCGTTCATGGTGCTGGTTCACATGATAAGACTGGAAAGCACTGTCGCGCGGATGATCCGAATGGAAAATTGGATATCGCGAAAACAGCAGGCTACTGGTTAAAAGACGCGCCGAGCCGAGGGATTCAGCACATTTGTTGGGATGGTTGTATGTTCCCGAATGAAGTGCTTGAAAATCCTGAAACTTGGAATGTTATCTTGCAAGCGATGATTGATGTTCGGGATGCGAGCGGGTGGCAAGCGTAACAGCAAACGGTGATTGACTAAATTATTTTTCCATCAAAACGAATTGAACTGAAGCATGAAGAATTTAAATATCGGTCTTATTGGTTATGGGTTCATGGGAAGAACTCATTCCAACGGATACAAACGCGTCAATGATTTTTTTCCAGAACTACGGCATCGTCCCATTCTCAAAGCAGTTTGTGGACGTAATCAAGAAAAAGTGCAAGCATTTGCTGATCAATGGCAATATGAGTCCATCGAGACCGATTGGCGTGATTTGATTAAGCGTGACGATATCGATGCGATTGATATCTGTACCCCTAACAACTCACATGCTGAAATTGCGATCGCTGCGGCAGAAGCTGGCAAGATGATTCTCTGTGAAAAGCCACTCGCTCTTAATACCGAGCAAGGCGAGCAGATGTGTGAAGCGGTTGAGAAAGCCGGTGTGGTGAATACCGTCTGGTACAATTATCGCCGAGTGCCTGCCGTTACGATGGCGAAGCAGCTGATCGAGGAGGGGCGTTTGGGACGCATTTTCCATTATCGTGCAAACTTCCTTCAGGATTGGACAATTTCTGAAGATGTGCCTCAAGGTGGCGCAGCGCTTTGGCGACTGGACAAGGATGCAGCGGGGTCTGGAGTAACCGGAGACCTGCTTGCTCACTGTATTGACACAGCGATTTGGCTTAATGGTTCAATCGCCGATGTATCTGCGATGACTGAGACATTCGTCAAGGAACGGATGCACACTGAAACCGGAAAAGTCGAGCCTGTCACGATCGACGATGCCTGTGCGTTCTTGTGCCACTTCAATAACGGTTCTCTTGGTCTTTTTGAATCCACCCGTTACGCACGAGGACATAAGGCCCTCTACACCTTAGAAATTAACGGGGAAAACGCTTCCATTCGATGGGACCTTCATGACCTTCATCGTTTGGAATACTTTGAGCACAGTGATGAAGGAAAACTCCGAGGCTGGCGTTCAATTCACGTTACCGACCATGGTGGAGAGCACCCTTATATGGATAAGTGGTGGGTGCCCGGACTTCAAATCGGGTACGAACACACGTTTGTTCATCAGGTCGCGGACTTTATCAAAGGTGTCGAGTCGGGCGGAGCGGTTCATCCAACATTCCGCGATGCGCAGGAGACGCAGCGGGTATGTGATGCGGTGCTCAAGAGTGCTGAGGAAAATGCTTGGGCGCAAGTTTAATTTTGAATTAAGATGATTGAACGCATAAACCTGCGTGGATGTTATCCACGCAGGTTTTTTATTTCCTTCGTGCCGATGCTTTTACAGCAGTGTGTATGAGACTTGTGCAATGCGCGGATGTATTTACAAAGTGTTTTTGGATTTGTTATCGAGAATGAAGCCAGAAGGCTTGAAGAGCTTGTTCTATTTCTTTCTCGTTGAGAAGCAATTGCTCATTCCGATTGCCCGTCCTGCGATCAGAGACACTTTGAAGCTTAACGCGTAAGGCATCAGAGAGATTCAAACTGGCAGCAAGTTGAGAGGCTAGTCCTAGTTGATAACGCGCTTGTGGGTAAATCGGTACCTTTCGAACCTTCAAAGACCATTCACTGAGATCCAGCTCTCGCCACTGATCGCCATCATGGTCCTTCATTAACGCACTTTGTTGTGATTTCGTTAGGATGCTAATCGCTGATTGATGTATCTCGATTCTTGCCCGACTGGTGTGTGGCGAATATAGAGACCAAGATGTCCAGTGATCCCAATAGCCCGTTCTTTCCAGGCAGGGAGCGATCAAAGCGGTGAGCCAAAGTGTCGTAACAACGAAATGTCCCAGTTTCCTAAATGATCCCTGATCGTCGTCAGTTGGAGGTGTTTCGCTATAGGTGAGGCAGAAGACTAGATAGACATGTTGGATGATCAACATCACGTTCCAGATTAAAACTCCCACGCTGTGATTTTTTCCCCAGGGTCCCAGTACGATTATCAGAGTGAAGTGCATTCCTATGGCAGCAATGGAACCGTATCGGCGCGTCTTTCTAAAACAAATCAGAGCGGCAATGGCTAGCTCAGCGCTGGGTAGTAAACCAATTATGAACGGTGTGCGCGAAATGAAAAAATCATTCGGAATCCATTCAATCATGAATTGCGTGAACTCACTCCCAACCGTATTGAAGAACTGCGTATCAAATTTACCTAGGGCGCTGTAGGCATAAATACTGACCACGAGAGGCAGAATCCAACGTGGCCATAAACGCTCGGGCATCAGTGAGAACATGGATGCATACAGAAAAGATTGGTATGCCCAGGGTTGGATTCGGTGTTGGTCACTCATGAAGCTTAAAAACAGGGATCCTGAAATCACAATCCAACAAAGCTTCGGCGGTTTTCTGAAGAAAATGACTCCAGCAAGCCCGAGCACCAGCGTAAGCGAGGTCATTGATCCCAAGGATTGCAAGAAATCCCCATCTGAATCTTTCATCCCAAGCAACGGGACGGCGGGGAAGGCAGTATCTCCGAAACCAAACCACAGAGGCCAAGAGCTTGCTATCAGCGTCAACAGACCAAAAGCCCAGAGACGACCGAAGACGGTATGACTGCTCGTTTCGATATTTTCCTTCCTAGCTTCAGCCATGGCTTTTTGGGGCGGTGAGTGCAAGATTTCTCGCTGGTATCACTGATAACGAGACGTCATGTCGGTAGTGACAAGTGATTAAGGATAAGTAGATTCTGGTGGGATGGTTTGATTGTGGTTTTCAATCCTCTGTCAAATCATCGGAATCATGGAGTGGGGGTAAGTGTAGGGCTCACATGGAACTCTGCCCATCAATGGAGGGGTTGGTTAGAAAAACAGCTTATTGCTGTTTTTATTGGCTCATTTTTCGAACGACGATAATGAGTTTTTCTCAAGCAAATATAGCGCCTCATCGGCTTCGGTGTGGTGTGGCCTTAACAGTATCGGATACTGTTATGACTAACGGCAGTGTTTTTTCTACAATACCGAGCAGCGATTACTGCTTTGCAACCCGTTGAATCAAGTGATCAGTCAAAAGTTCATGATTGCGTTCGATATAGATACCCGAAACAGGACGTGCCCCTTGTCCCAGTTGTTGACGAAACAAGGTTTGACTTCGGTCGCTCTGTTGATTGGATTGCTGACTTCGGTGATTAACCCGGCTGGAGCAGAGACGCATTTTTCAACGGAACTTCGGCCTCTGCTGATAAGTCATTGTGGTGATTGCCATTCTGGTGATGCAGCGGAAGGCGGGATCGCTTTTGATCACTACTCGGATTCGGCTAACGTTCAAAAAGATTTCGAGCTTTGGGAGAAAGTCATTCGGTTGATCAAGGAGCGTCAGATGCCTCCCGCTGATGCAGCGGAGTTGGAAGCTGAGACGTTGCAGAAGATGATCTCCGGGATTGAATATGAGCTTTCTCAGTTTGACTGTTCCGAGATAAATCGTCCGGGTCAAGTTACCATACGGCGGCTCAATAAAGCGGAATATAACAATACGGTGCGGGATTTAACTGGGCTTGATTTGCGTTTAGCAGATGATTTTCCATCCGATGATGTCGGCAATGGTTTTGATAACATTGCAGACGTTCTTTCACTTCCGCCTGTTCTTCTAGAAAAGTATCTTCAGGCTGCAGAGAATATTTCTGACGCGATTTGGGAAGACGAGGAAATTCGTCGTCGGGTATTTCCCGTTGAATCGAAAAATGAAACTCCTGAAGCGAAAATTGCCGCTGCCACCGAAAACATTAAGTTATTTACCCGCAAAGCATTTCGTCGACCCGTCCGACAGGAAGAGCTGGCCCGATTATTTCAGATCATGCGAAGTGCTTGGGAGCAGGATGCTAGCGAGTTAGAGATTATGAAAACAGTGACGACCGCAGTTCTTGCAAACCCCAATTTTTTGTTTCGAATTGAAGATGACAGTTTTCCAAATCAGGATATCGGATCAACACGTGCGTTGAATGGTTTTGAGCTTGCATCGAGGCTTTCTTACTTCCTTTGGAGTAGTATGCCCGATGAGCGATTGTTCCATTTGGCGGAACAAAATCAGCTGCAGGATCCAGCGGTACTCGAGGCGGAAACAAAGCGAATGTTGCAGGATCCGAAAGCGAGAGCATTAGTGGATAATTTCGCTGGTCAATGGCTACAGTTGAGGGATGTGGAACGGCTGTCGCCTGATCCAAAGTTATTCCCGAATTATTCAAAGGCGCTCGCAGGATCGATGAGGCAGGAAACCGAATTGTTTTTCTCCGCAATTATTGACCAAGACCGAAGTATCCTTGAATTTTTAAATGGGGATTACACTTACGTTGATGAACGATTGGCGTCTCATTACGGCATGGAAGGTGTAGAAGGCGAAGCATTTCGACGGGTCTCTCTCAACGGCGGCCAACGTCGCGGCATTCTCACGCATGCCAGTATTTTGACACTTACATCAAATCCGACACGGACATCACCTGTGAAAAGAGGGAAATGGATACTGGAGAACATACTGAATGAGCCTCCTCCGCCTCCTCCGAGTGATGTTCCTGACCTCGAGGAAGGTGGTGAGACTCTGGGGACTTTGCGAGAGCAAATGGAGCAGCATCGTGCGAATCCGTCCTGTGCGTCATGTCACCGTACGATGGATGCAATTGGGTTTGGGCTTGAGAATTTTGATGCGGTGGGTGTTTGGAGGGATCATGATGGTAAGGAGTTCATTGATGCGTCAGGCCAGCTACCGGGGAATAAAAAATTTCAAGGCGCTGGTGAATTAATGGAAATTCTGACCGATGAAAAGAAAGTGGCATTTGCGAGATGTCTAACGGAAAAAATGCTGACCTATGCACTGGGACGTGGATTGGTTTCCTTTGACCGATGTGCAATTAACGATGCGGTTGCAGCGTTAAAGAGAAATGATTATCGCTTTAGTGTTATGGTGACCTCCATCGTCACCAGCGATCCATTCATGATGCGAGAGGTGTCAGAGCAATGAGTATTGAAGCAAATTCTGTAAATCGCCGAGCGGTATTGCGAGGAATCGGGCTATCGATTGGTTTACCGTGGATGGAATCACTTGCACCGGCAGCAGTCAAGTCCACCGGTGGTGACTCAAATCCCACCAAGAGAATGGCTTTTCTGTTCGTTCCCAACGGTGTGCACTTGCCTGATTGGACTCCCAACCAATTCGGTTACGGGTACGACCTACCTCACATTTTGCAACCACTGAAGAATGTGCAGGATGATCTGATGGTGATCAGCGGGTTGACACATGACAAGGGACGCGCCAACGGAGATGGTGCGGGTGACCATGCGCGTAGTGCTTCCGTGTTCTTAACGGGAGCGCAGCCGAGAAAAACCAACGGGTCGGATATACGTTCAGGCGTTTCTGTGGATCAAATGGCTGCAGCGATCGCCGGCAACCAAACCCGTTTTGCGTCACTTGAATTGGGATGTGAGCCCGGTCGTAGTGCTGGCAATTGTGATAGCGGCTACAGCTGCGCCTACTCATCTAACATCTCCTGGTCATCTGAATCTTCTCCAGTTGGAAAAGAGACGAATCCTCGTTTTGTTTTTGAGCGTTTGTTTGGTTCAGGTAAAACCAAAGAAAGAGATCAACAAGCGGAAAAGCGTAAGTTACTCAAAAAGAGTATTCTTGATTTCGTATTGGACGATGCTAAATCGTTACAGACGCGACTGGGTAAAAATGACCAGCAGAAGCTGCAAGAGTATTTGAACGGAGTTCGAGAGATCGAGCGCCGCATTGAGTTGTCAAACCAAAAGCCTGATCTAAACACCGATCTGAATTACCCAACTCCGGCAGGTATACCGAGTGATTACGGCGAGCATATACGATTGATGTGCGACATGATGGTTTTGGCATTTCAGATGGATCGAACAAGGATTGCATCCTTTATGTTGGCAGACGCTGGCAGCAATCGAAGCTACCGCCAGATTGACGTTGCTGATGGCCACCATGATTTGTCGCACCACCGAGGAGATGCTGGGAAACATGCCAAAATTCGAGAAATTAACCGATACCATGTCCAGCAACTCGCATACTTCTTGGAGAAACTGAAACAAACACCCGATGGACCCAACAGCAATTTGCTCGATCAATCAATGATCTGCTACGGCAGCGCCATTAGCGATGGTAATCGACATAACAATGAGAACTTGCCCGTCCTTTTGGCCGGAAGCGGAGGTGGCACAATTGATTCTGGCCGCCATCTCCAAGTCGATTCTGAGACACCGATGTGTAATCTTTTCATGTCGATGCTTCAAAAATTTGACACACCCGTTGACTACATCGGTGACAGCACCGGTACGCTCAATCAATTGACCATTTAGCGAGAGGCTTCAGTGGCGATAATTTCCTTGTGCCTTGATCGTCGAAGTCAAATGTCAGGTGCTTTCAGATGTTTCCTGATGGTGTTGATTGTTTCCATTGTTGGTGTTTGTAGAGCCGATGATATTGAGGAGCTTGCAAAGAAACTGAGTAGCGTTGATTTGTCTGAACGTCGTGACGCAGCTTATGCGTTTGCTGCAATCGGTCCCGCAGCAGTTGAGGCGCTGGACGAATTGGCAGGTGCCCTGGGTGACAAGGATACCCAGGTTTGGTTTCAGTCGATCACTACTCTTGGCAAGTTGGGTCCTGACGCAGCATCAATAGCGGATCAAGTTGCTATTCACCTTGGTAGTGATAGTGAACAGCGGCGGTTTCGGGCCGCATGGTGTCTATCGCGGTTTGGAGAGGCCGCGATACCGGCCGTTTCTAGGTCGATGAAAGAGGGATCTCTCAAGGAGCGGGTTGCGGCGATTAATGCCTTCGGAAGCATGATGACTTGTCGTGATCAGGTCGTACCTTTGCTACGTTCGGCTTTAAGTGACGAGGATAGTTCCGTCGCACAAGAAGCCATTGGATCCCTCTCGAAATTGCAAGCGACTTCTGAACTGGTCGCGGCACTTTCGGACACACGAAGCGAGATTCGCATTGGAGCTGCCAATGCATTGTCGAGGGTCGATCAAATCCCCGAGTCAGCCAATTCTATTTTGATCGAAATGAGCCGGGAATCTAATCTGCAGGCTCGATCGGCTGCCATCTCCGCGATGGGTTCTACAAATCTTGCACCGAAAGACTTGCAAGAAACGATTCGGTTTAACATTAACACGTCAGATCCGATGATCACCAATTCGATAATTGTTTTATTGAAAAAGAGATCTAGGGTTCCAGGTCTCGTTTCAGCAGTTGGCCTTGGTCTTACCTCCAACAGTGCAGAGATTCGGGCTTCTTCTGCGCGTGTACTGTTAGCTGCAGCAAAGGGTACCGAGGAAGCCTTTCAAGCGTTAATCAAAGCACTGGAAATCTCAACGACCGATTCCAGTGACGTGAGTCATGCGATTTCGCGCATGGGACCTGGGGTGATTAACCAGCTTCTTCAATACCAGTCGAAAACGATTGAGATGGAACAGAAGATTTTGCAAACGCTTTATTTGTTTGATCAATCCATTTCGGATCAACTTCTGGTCGCTGTAAGTTCGGATGATTCCAAAGCGAGTGTCCGCGCTACAAAAGTCCTCGCCGCGATGGAACCTGTACCAAAGAAGGCGATCACGCAGTTTGTGAAAGCATTAGATTCCTCCGATGAAAACTTGCAAGTCGCCAGTCTCGGTGGCTTGGGAAAGAGTTCTGACTTACCGGATGAAGCATTGCAAAAGATCAGGGATCTTGCATCGGGAGAGCAGGTTTCGCTGCGTGTGGCAGCAATCGTTGCGTTAGCGAGTGTTGATCCCAGCAGTGACAGTAGCCTGCAAATATTCGATCGAGCATGCCTTGAAGAAGACGTTGAGATACGTGTCGCCATCCTCCAAGCTATTGCTTTGATGGATGGTACGATGACCCGTTATCAGGAATTTTTGGAACGTTCACTTCAGGATGAGGTTGTTAACATACGATCACTTGCGGTGATCGCCCTTGGAAAAATGGAAGTATGCCCACAGCGTTATGAATCACTTCTTGTTGAATTACTGGATGATGAGATTTTCGAAATACGACTATCAGCACTTCGAGCTCTCGCTGTGCTTGAAAAAAAGAAAGCAGTAGTGGCGGCGAGAATCGCGCAAATCTTGAGTACGCCTGAGGAAAAAACTCAATTGCAGGTCCTCGAGGTTTTGGCAGACTACGGGACATCAGCAAGCGAACAGGTCGATGCAATAACACAACTTTTGAAGCACCAAAGTTCCACCATTCGCTCAGCCGCGATCAACTGCTTGGCGAAGGTTAATCGTGATCAAGAAACTCTTTTGGGAACGTTTATCCCAATGCTTGATGACACTGATTGGACTGTCAGAAGAGAGGCAGCGAAACAAATAGGTGAATTCGGGTCCAAAGCCCGAATCGCGGTGCCTCGACTCTTTGTGATGCTAGAAAGCGAGGAAGATGAGGAGGCAGCGAGAAGCGCATTGCGGTCAATTGACGATGCTGGACCAGAAGCGCTGGAAGTGTTGCTGAAGGGTTTAGACTCGAAGGACCCTCGAGTAAGGTTTTATGCGATGTTTTTAATCGGAAAGATAGGTCCACCGGCAAAAGAGGCAGTGCCAAAACTCGAAAAAATGCTCGACGATTCAGACAGCAGTAGATTTCGAGAAACGATTCAACAGGCCATTACTCGTATCCAGTCCGAATAGCCATCCACAGTAACCTATTTCAGCGATTTTGATTCTTGACAGGATCAAGGCAGATTAATTGACCATTTTCCAAAACGACATAGATTCGACCATCGTGACCTAATGTAGCGCCGCCTTTCACTGGGGGCGCCGACAAGGGGGCGAACCAGAGATCCTTGCCGCTTTCGTTATCAATTGCCGCCAAGAAAGCTGAATCATCTTGGTTATCGAGGTGACCTCCCGCAAGCAGTGTTGATTCTGTTGCTGCGAAGCATGTGAATCGGCGGTTCGATTGATCTTGCCAAAGTGGTTGCGGCATCTTGCCACCACGCCGAACCCATCTCGCCGCTTCCTTTTGAACTTTGGGGATATCTGATGAGCGTTTTGGATACTTCGCAAGATTGACAAATTGACTGCCTTCATAACTTGCATCATGACTCAGCTCACAACCATCCTTGCATGAGTAGTCCAAGGAGATGTATTTGCCATAGGTCGGGTAGTAGGGATAAAAAGCGGTGCGAAATTGAGAGTCGACTTGTTTCTGGGGAGAATTCAAGCACTTAAGGGTATCGAGTTCGTAACGCGCGGTTTCATAGACCCCGCCAGCTAGAAATCGTAATTCGCCATCGACAATCGTTAATTCTCCCTGAACGCTGATGCCATTATTGACTTCATCCTGCAAAGTGCCGGATGTGCGGTTTTCGGCGATTAGCGTACCGTTGGTTGCATTCAACGCAACAACGTGAGTTCCATCGTAATGAGTAAGGCCTGCTGCGGCGTAGACTGTTCCATCTTGATAAATAACTCCTCCTGAGATTGGCCATGCGGTCAATAAAGAATCAAAAACAGGGATTCGGTCCAGATTCGGACCTACTCTAAAACTCCATAGTGGGCTGCCCGTTGCTGCGGAGAATGCGTAGACCTTTCCGTCAGCAGATCCAACGAATAGTCGACCGTCGGCGATGGTGGGTGGGTAGTAGATCGCGCCGTCTGTAAACTGTTTCCAGATGCGTTTTCCACTGCGGTCATAGGCCTGAATCATACCGCGTCGATCAGATACAAAGACCTTTCCGTCTGCAGTGGTGGCCGCCGTCGGCAAAACGTCATCACAGATTTGTTGCGTCCATGCTACTTCAACATTTGATGCGATCGGAACAAGTGATCGGTCTGATTGTGAATTGGTTCCGCGGTAGGTCGACCAATCACCCTTTTTGGGTTTAAGACTTAAACTGTTGTTTGAGTTTTCAGTTGTTGAGGCGATTGCAGAAACACCAGAGACGTAGGCCTGATTTTCTGGTCGTAGTCCGATATTGCCGTAAAGTGAGAGCTGACAACCACACATCCACGGACCCCAGTATAAATGCCCACCTGCAATGAGCACTCCATCCTGACAGGGCGGACGCATTGGGTCGAAATGTTGCGCCTTACTATCCTCAGTCAAAACCCGAACGGTTCCGCCGTTCGCGCGAAAAAAGATACTGTCAAGACAACCTGTTGCGCGCGTGCATGCGCGTCGTGCGGGGAAGGTTGCAAGAACCTTGCCGTCTTGATAATTCAGCTTTACGCCGTTTTCTGATTTTTGTGGACCTGCGGCCCAAACGCCGTCGTCCCGGAGCACCAGTTGTAAGTTACCCTCTGGATAGGTCCATTCCAGTTTTCCATCAGATGCGGAAGCAACAACAGTCTGTTGTCGTTGTGGACCGGCGAAAAAGAGATGTTTGGCATCGCATTTCATGTAGCATGTTGTCGCATAACCGGTGATGTAATGCTGCGCTTTTTGATTCGCACCGATGGCATCAAGCAATGCCTTGCTCTCATTTCTCCATGTTACGATACCGGTTTCGCGGCTCAGTGCAGTTAAACATTGGTCAGGTGAATAGCAATATATTTCTTTTTCATTCATGCATACTGCGCGAGCATCAATGAAGTCATTTGTTTGATGTGTCCATACCGTTTCACCATCAGAAATATCTATTGCGACGAGCGTTCGACCATAACCAAATGCGGTTTCAGGCTGATCGTATTCGTGACCCTGCCACATATCCCAAGGCCAATGGCCTAGACCTCGACGTGCTGATCGTTGTGTTTCGACTTCGGTTTCTTTGTTTCCGACCAACGCATAAAGAATACCGTCGCTAAGGGCCATCCATTTCCATACGGGTCCATCGCTAAGATCAATGCTTACGAAGAATTCTTTTGTGATGTTTCCTGTCTCTCCATCAATCAATTTGCAAGACTTGTTGTCCCCCATTAGCAACCCATTGTCTGTAGCAATCATCGTATTCCGATGAAGCATGAATCCCTCTGGTAATGCACGTTTCCAGAGAATGGTTCCGTTGTATGCATTGATGCACAGTAGCGTGTTGAGCATTTCATTTTGATTTTCTTTATGGGCAAGGTGGCCCATCGCTTTATAGATTCGTCCATTCGCAATTACAGTCTGCTCAGGCATTGGACTGAACATTGGGTTTCCAATGAACTGCGTACGAAACGATCCCTTCACTAGTTGATCATTTGACTGTGGGTTGTTGTCAGGCCCATGGTAAGGGTGAGACCAATCGTCGACCCCGTCGGGAGTTGGTTTGGATAACAGAGATCCTTTTACTTGTGCTGACCCACCTGGTCGAAGTGGACGTAAGATTTGTTCGTTCGTCATTGACATATTCATTGCAGACCCAACGATGATCCAATCGGCAACGTTATTTGCGAGTTGGATTCGGGACTCTCGACCGAGGGCGCCAAAAAACCTTCTGCCCAGCAATTTTTTTTCTATTGCGAGTTCCTTGCTATACCTGAGTAGCTCCGGCTGATCTGTTTGAACGAACACGGTCCATTCGCGATCTTCTGTTTCGCTGATTAACGAATGAATCTCTTTTTCATTTAGACCTACTCCGCAAATAATTCCCCGGGTCTGTGTGATTTTGGAGAAGTCGATACCGACAGACGTTTTCGCCGCCGAAACACACAGCAGGGTTAAGAGGATAACCAGACGTTGACGGACAAGGTGATACATGATGATGCCTTTGTCAGTAATGGATAGTCGGAGCCGTTGCGCTCCATTTTAAGATGCTGTTTAATTCTCAGGTTGGTTTACACGAGGAGTCGACTGAGTCGGTATGATATCGCGAGTCAGATGAAATAGCCGATGTGAGGAGCCGTGAATGAACGTTTGTAAATTCTTTTTAGTACTATCACTGACCGCCTCTGCCATTAATTGTACCAGTGGTGCGGAGAGTTCTGCAGGATTAACCTCCGCTGATGTTGCAAAGTTGCGTATGGTTACCACGGCCGATATGTCACCGGATGGTAGGTGGATAGCAGTCCGTTTGTCGGTGCCGCGAATTCCGAGTCAGGATGCAGATGGTTCCTCCTGGACCGAATTGCACGTGATTGATGTTAAAACAAGTACTCAAAAACCATTCATTACCGGCGAAGTATCGATCGGCCCCGTCACTTGGGCGAGTGATTCAAAGACAATATTCTATACAGCGAAACGGCATGGAGATGAGAAAACATCACTGTATGGAATTGCGATTGATGGTGGAGAGTCAAAACGTATTCTCAGTCACTCAGAATCGATTAAGGGATTCGACTTTAGTCCAGATGGAAAGACGATTGCTTTCCTAGCACTCGATCCTCTTGATGAAACAGTAAAGAATCGGACACAGCAAGGATTCAATCAACAAGTCTATGAAGAAGATGATCGTCCGACGAAAGTTTGGCTGGGGGATCTTATCGAAAATCGCGTTACCGAACACCGCGCAATGGATTTACCGGGATCCGCTTACGAGGTTCATTGGGGTCCAAATGGACAGCATCTTGCTGTGGTTTCAGCTCCCACGCCCACGGTGGATGATAGGTACATGAAGCGTCGTGTTCATGTGATCAATGTTGAGAATTCTGAAATCAAATCTACTTTGAGCAGTGAGGGTAAGCTGGGAGCAATCAGTTGGTGTCCCACGGGTAATCAGATAGCAGTCATTTCGGGTCAAGACAAACATGATCCAGCTGAAGGGCGCGTTGTGATTCACGATCTGAACAACGAGAAAGCACCGCTTACATTAATGCCCGATTACAAGGCGCACGTAACTTCAATAGCCTGGTTGAATGATACAACCCTGCTGTGGCTCGCTGAAGAAGGACTCGGTTCGCGAGTGGGCAGCGTGTCAATTGATGGAAAATCGATGACATGGGTGACACCGAGTGACACTGTACTCACCTCTTGTTCGCAAGATCACGATGCAAAAAAAATCGCGTTGGTAGGAAGTCGATATGATCATCCTGCCGAGGTGTATCTGTTTAATCAAGAAAACAAAACGGCATATCGAATCACAGATCATAACCCGTGGTTAGGCGAACGGAAGCTTGCCAAACAGGAGGCCATCCAATGGGAGGCGAGGGATGGATTGCAGTTGCAGGGAATTCTGATTTATCCCATTGGATACGAGAAAGGTAAAGCGTATCCCACCATCATGTATGTGCATGGCGGTCCAGAATCACACGAAAGTAACGGTTGGTTGACATCCTATTCACGCCCTGGCCAAGTCGCCGCCGCCAAGGGATTTGTTGTGTTCTATCCTAATTATCGCGGTAGCACCGGAAGAGGTGTTGAGTTTTCGATGCTTGGCCAAGCAGACGCGGCGGGAAAAGAATTCGAGGATCTGATTGACGGAATCGATTATTTGATTGATGAGGGTCTTGCTGATGAGTCGGCGATTGGCGTTACTGGAGGATCTTATGGCGGTTACGCCTCTGCTTGGTGCTCTACCTATTATTCCGACCGGTTCGCGGCGAGCGTAATGTTTGTGGGTATCAGTGATAATATCTCGAAGGTTGGAACCACCGACATTCCTGAAGAAATGTACCTAGTGCACCACCGAAAGCGATTGTGGGAAGACTGGGATTATTTTTTGGAGCGTAGTCCTATTCGCTACGTGCAGCGCAATCAAACACCTACGTTGATCCTTCATGGCAAAGAAGATCCAAGAGTCCATCCTTCCCAGTCCCTTGAATTGCATCGCCACCTGAAAACTCTCAAGCAAGCCCCAGTTCGCTTAATACTCTATCCGGGTGAAGGACATGGAAATCGGCGAGCCGCTTCGAAATTCGACTATAACTTGCGGATGTTGAGATGGATGGAACAGTTTTTAATCCAACGGAAAAAGGTCGCTCCACCAGTCGATATTGATTACGATGCAGCCTTTGGCCAGTCAGAGAAAGAACAATGAGGCATCGCTCAAAGTTTTTGCTTTGACTTCGGAAAAACTACAGCTCGCTAGAACATTTTTCCTGTGGGGTTCGTACGGTTTTCATCAGCTTTACTAAACCCCGAGTACCAATCCGACTCAGTCGTCAACCTCCAGCTTTAATTCGATCAATCCATGCCAAATCATTCTTCCAGTTCACGACGCTTTCAAATGATGATCACCGCGTGTGTGATTTCGGTTTTAAATGTACCCTCGGGTCACGCGCAGCCATCAACCGAGCAGCGAACGTTAGCATCGACAGCTCTTTTGCAGGATATACCGCACACGAAAGATTCATTGAAAGAAGTGAAGAAACGAGTCGAATCAAAGTCAGCTGTTTTACTGGATATTCGTGAGGTGGCCGAATGGAACGACGGTCATCTTAAAGATGCGATGTTGGTACCTTTGAGTGAATTAAAAAAACGCAATCCGAATGCGAGTGTAAGGAAGATTCTTGATAAGCTAGACAAAGACAAGCCAGTCTACTGTCATTGTCGATCCGGGCGACGGGTTTTGACGGCAGCGCCTCTTCTTAAGAAAATGGGATTCGACATTCGACCCCTCAAAGCCGGATTTGATGAGCTTCGAGAGAATGGATTCAAAGTTGCAAATCCGTAAGTGCGATAGATCCCTCGCAACATAAGTCCTGTTTTTGGCTACCAGAAATCGCGAAGGTTTTCTGGTAGGGAACCAGCGTCAGGGTGGTGACGCTCCAAGAGGCTCTTTCAGCGATCACGTCACCTGCCGACTGTTCATCCATGATCATTGACGCATGATTTCAATGATTGACTGGTCCAATGGATTACTTACCCAAAAAACCAAGTTCGGAGATGCTTGCAAAATTATCTCCGCTGTAGTCGGAGGTGCATACAATACGCACGAAGCGACATTTGACTGCTGAGAACTTTTTGACCTGTGGTTCTACGCTAAGCTCGAACGCTGATTTAATGGCGGTCACAAAGGTCTCGCCATCTTCGCTGACTTCCAACGAAAAATCCTTTACAGCGCCGTTTCGACTTGCGTCTTGTCGCGCCATGTAAACAACCCCATTGAGCGTGCATGATTGACCGAGGTCAATCGTGATGCTGTGTGGAGGATTCGCCTTACCGCCAGTAAACCTGGAATGCCACCAAGTGTTGGGATTTCGATCGAGTGCGTTCGCTGCAATCTTTCCATTATCTGCGTTTTCACTACTTTTTTGAATAATTCTCCAGTCGTTGTTTGCGAGCATACCTTCGGTTGGCATTTTTCGCGTGGTCGCTTGTTTCCGACCAGATCGAGGAGACCAATTCAGATCATCCTGCTTGCCAAATTTTGCTCGTCGATCACGTTCGTGCCGTTCCCTTGAATGAAAGGTTCCCTCAATGGCTGGTTCATGGGCGCTCTCGGCTAGAGTGATGAGTTCCGAGAGCTTTTTGCTGTGAGTGTTATTCAGGTTGCGACTTTCGCTTGGGTCGTTCGACAGATCGTACAGTTCCCACTCGGCAGACGGCGAAGGTCGCACTGCTCTCCATTGGTTCTGACGAATCGCAGACCAATTACCTATCTCCCAATAAAGATAGTCATGCTGGACTTGTGGATGTCCAATTTCTGACTCACCTAACAACGTTGCCGCGAAGCTGATTCAATCGATATCCTCAGGCACTTCGATGCCCGATAACTCGGCAAATGTAGGCAAGATATCCGGGAAATAGCCGAGGTGATCTGATTTCTGGCCTGGGCTAATCACACCGGGCCAGTGTGCAATGAATGGTATTCGTAATCCACCTTCGTAGAGGTTCCCTTTCTTACCGCGGAACTCAATCCCGGAAGTTGGATGAACATTCGCACGGTGGAAACCGCGGGGATGATCTTTGGAGCTGAAGTAATCAGCTCCGCCATTGTCTCCGCTAAAAATAACCAGCGTATTGTCTTCAATTTCCAACTCCTTGAGCAGTTGCAGGATCTCGCCAACTTGCGCATCAAGCATTGTCACCATTGCTGCATATTTTTTCGCTTGATCGGGCCACGGTTTATCTTTGTATAGATCCCAAGCTGGGTCATTTTCCGGAATATCAAACAGCCCATGCGGCGGTGTGTATGGCAAGTACGCGAAAAATGGCGACTCGGAGTGTTCACGAATAAACTTCTTCGCTGCGTCGTGAATGATGTATTGCGAATACTTCTCACCCTGACTCATTCCCTGATTGGAGCTTAGGGTAACTTCTTCACTGTTACGAATGAGGTAGGGAGGGTAATACGTGTGAGCATGAACCTGATCATAGTATCCCAAAAATAGATCAAAACCGTGTTGCTCAGGCACACCGGTTGAATCGCGACCTCCACAACCCCACTTACCAAAACCACCGGTTGCATAACCTTTAGTTTTTAACAGTGTGGCTAGCGTGATCTCATTAGCTCTCAGTGGTGTTCCTCCGTCATTTTTTCTTACTGAACTGTGACCACTGTGTTTACCGGTCATTAATGTGCAGCGAGTCGGTGCGCAGACTGACGAACCTGCAAGCAGTTGTGAGAATTGCATTCCCTCGTACGCCATTCGATCAAGGTTTGGCGTTTGAATGTTGGTTCCTCCCATGAAACCCGGCTCATAGTAACCCAGTTCATCGGCCATGATGTATACAAAGTTTGGCAGTTTCTTTTCTTGAGCTACCGAAGACACTGAGGAAAAGGCGAGTACTAAGAGGCAAATGTTCGTGCGTAAATTAATCATCATGCGATTGAA
The DNA here is from genome assembly GCA_964225475.1 of Candidatus Nitrosopumilus sp. Lineage (GTDB taxonomy): Bacteria > Planctomycetota > Planctomycetia > Pirellulales > Pirellulaceae > Rubripirellula. Next base: position 133,896 of record CAXQOB010000118.1, read on the forward strand.
TGCTTGGGTGATGGTGCTGTCGAATAGAGGGGCCGACTTCGGATTTGGAACTTTCTATTACTTGAGGCCAATAGTTTATCGACCTATCTCTGGGTATTGGCTTGTTCACGACTTGGTTTGTCGTGGGTAGCCTGTAGGAAGTGCTGAAAGAATTGGTAGATCACTTCATTCGATTCTTCATTAGGGTCATGCTTTGGGCGATTGGTCATTCCTACACGGTTCTGAAAACCCAATAGATCATTTATTTGAATCGTATGGTTTAGTGCCTCCCATCGACTTGGTGGATCCTCAGAACCACCTGAGACAAGAAACGGTCTGGGTGCCATCAACGCATGTAAAAGATGCAGATCTTTGTTTTCTTTTCTCAGCTCTGGATAGAGTCCGTAGGCAGGGTTGTCCTCGGTAATCAAACCTCGTTTTCTCCAGGGTGGTTGATGGTAACCCAAATACCATGGCTCCCAGTAATTAACACTTGGTCGTTTTTCATCAAAAACAATTCCCGGGTCCGACCACGCGGCACAAGCGTAATGATCAAAAAGGCATGAGGCAAACATTGCCCACTTTCCACCAAACGAATGACCCACAATTCCTATACGTTTCGAATCTACTTGCGGGTGATTGGATAAAACGTACCACGCATTAGCAGCGGCGTATGCCAACATTGATAGAGGTTGGACTTCGGCGTTTTCCAATGTTGGATGATAGAGAGAATACGTTTTATTTTTTGTCGCGTGCGTGGTTCCGATAGACAAGCAGATAAATCCACGACGGGCCAATTGCAATGCAAAATCTCGATTTGGTTTCCCGAGGCCAATCGCCGTTTCCGGTTCATAGAAAACAGTGACAACTGCCGGTTTTTTCCCCTTTGTTTTCGGTACGAGCAGGTATCCTTCGGTTACTTCTTTGCGCGTCCATTGAAACGAGACCTTATGTTGTGTGAAATTCTCGCGATCGATGCTTTCACTAATGATCAGGTTCTGTTTTTTTATCAGAGGTGGCCAAGTCCC
>CAXQOB010000119.1:0-19631 GCA_964225475.1 Candidatus Nitrosopumilus sp.
AAACGACTGTTTCTTTTGGTCGCGAGCGTATTTGTGTTGATGGGTAATGGGTCCGCGGAAGATAAGGTTGTCTATGAAGGTAGTGAGGGGCCGGGTAAAGGTAAGCACATACTCTTTATTGCATCGGATCATGAATACCGGGGCGAAGAAACATGTCCCGCGATCGCTCGTATCATGGCGAAGCGTTACGGATTTAAATGTACGGTTCTCTTCGGACAAACCGAGGAGGGCGTGATCAAACCAGGGTCGAGCATTATCCCCGGTATCGATGCTATTGACGATGCGGACATGCTGTTTCTCTTTCTTCGTTTTATCAATCCCGACGATCAATGGCTCGCTAAATTTGAGTCTTACTTGAAGCGGGGCGGACCGGTGCTTGGATTGAGAACGACCACCCACGCGTTTAATGGAATAAAAGGGGATTACGCATTCTTTAACTACAACCACCGTGGAGAAGACTTCGTTGGTGGATTTGGCCGTCAGATACTTGGTGAAACTTGGAACCCTAGCCTTGGCGCTGGGCATTACGGTCGGAATCATCAGTTCGCCACGGCAATGCATCCGGTGCCAGACAATGCGTCCCATCCGGTGCTGGAAGGAGTGAAAGCGATGCACGCTATGGCGGGGGCTTATTCGGCGCGACCGATGGCCGGATCGACGATTTTGGCCACCAATCAGGTGCTACAGTCGATGGAGGTTGGCGCTGATCCCATTAAAGAAAAACCACCTCAACCGGCGGCTTGGGTTCGAACCTACAAGTACCAGGGAGGTCCGGAGGGTCGTGTATTTTGCAGTACGCAGGGTGCCTCCGAAGACATCCTTAGCGAAGGTGTTCGTCGCATGATCGTCAACGCAACCCTCTGGTGCATGGGGATGGAGAAGCATATCTCAGCAGATGCGAACGTCTCATTCATTGGTCCGTATAAACCAACCACCTTTAGCTTCAAGCCTTCCATCACGGACGCTCGCCCAAGTGATGTTGAGGGATTCGATTCAGCGATTTTAAAACCGTAGCCCGTAGCTTTTGTTGCTCACCGGTGCCTCCAGTTTTGACGTCAGGTACCAGCGTCAAAACGCCGTAATGAAACTTAACGCACCATGGTATTTGTGTGCACTTGGTTAACACAATCAAAGGTGCTTTGGGATAAGACTCGTCAGGAACCTTAGCTTACGAAGTTCTTGTTTTGAGAGAGCGTTAGTCTTAGGCGGGATAATGTGCTGGCGATCTGCGATTGGTTCGGAGGGAGTCAGGTTGTCCTCTAATACCTCACGAATGTTCTGAACCAAGTTCCGATCACTGATCAACAGTGCGAGTTCAGTGTCAAAATAATGCGATCGGTGATTGAAGTTAAAACTCGTCACCGAGGCATGTGTATCGTCAACAATAAACCCTTTCATATGAAGCGTCTTGTTTCCTCGATACTCTCGTATGTCGATACCTTCAAGGTCGGCGTAACGCAGCGTGCGTCGCATTGCGATGTGGTTGATGGGGCGATTGGTTGATTCGAGAGAATTGGTCAGGATTTTGATTGAAACACCTCGCGCGTGAAGTTCACGCAGTAATTTTCTCAATGCTCGAGGGGGATAAAAGTAAGGCGAGACGATGAGGAGTGAGGTTTCTGCTTTTGCGAGCTGCGAGTAGATGTCATTCCGGATACCGCCTCTCCGTGTTTTGACGCCGTTTTTATCAAATAGGAATTTTAGATCATCCCTGGGGACGGAGAACCAATTTGGTTGTACCGTTTTTCTTGCGGTTGAAATGGGAGGCGGCGCTGCTTGGTTCAACTTCTTCGGCGTTTCGGTTGTCTCGTCTTTGTAAGTCCGTACTGAGTGAACTTCGCCGGAGTTCCAAAGAGTGTCGTAATAGAGAGTGGTGGACGAGACAAAATCACCAATCACTTCCAAGTCGAGGTCGAGAAAGTTTTCTTCTTTCTTAGCGCGACCGAAATAGACGTCACCAATGTTGCGGCTACCAATGATGAGCCGATTGCGATCGGCTGCAAGGTATTTATCGTGCATTCGACGCATCAGGTTCGCAGCGCCAGTTCCGCGTGGGTGGAACCAACGAATTTGTACGCCTGCGTCCAATAACTTGGATCTCTGTGACGCGTTCGAGTGATCGAACATACCGTCAAGGATCAGTCGAACGGCTACACCTCGTCGTGCTGCATCAGCAACTGCCTCAACGAACTCAGTTCCCGTCGTGTCAGCAACGAGCTCGAACCAAGCGATATCGAGGGTTCTGCTTGCGTTATCAATCAGCTGTCGCCGTGCTGCGTAAGCGTCCTCGTCATTGCGTAGAATCCTCAGGTCTTCTGCGTTAACCAGGGTGTGCCCGCAGAAGATTGTGAAGAAAAATAGTGCAATAGCTGGGTGATTTGCCTTCATGGACCATCAAGTTTGAGTTCGCTTTGATCCCAGCATTATGATCGGCGATCAATTTGAATGAGCTTACGTTTCATGCCGCGGCTCACATTATTAGGCCTACGAGTGAGGCTGACCGTCATATTTGATACGATTACAACGGGTTAGCCGCATCGCACACTCTCTTTCCTATCGACTTATACGGTGGAAAGGGGGATGGCTTTCCCACGGTTTCGATTGGTGGAGACGGCCCACAAGCCCAGGGTTCCTTTCATCTACGCTAAAACGATAGGAAAGCTGATGAGATTCTTACTTTTGACCCTTCTAATTCTTTCTGCGGGAATGACGCGTAGGGCCATCGCGGTGCCAACGGAGGATCCTGGCATGTCTCAAGGCATGGCGGATGAGTGGGCGTCGCTTGTCCTTAAGGGAGTGGAAACAGAATTTCCGAATAAGCTTTCCTTGGTGTATTCGAGTGGGGATCAAATAAAAGCACCGAGGCAGCATTTTCCTGCCTTCTTCGGCTGTTTTGATTGGCACAGTAGTGTGCACGGTCATTGGGTGTTGGTGCGTCTGTTAAAGCGCTTTCCGGATATGAATGCCGCGGACACCATTCGGGCTACCATGCGTGCTCATCTTTCCCGTGAGAATCTTGTGAAGGAGGCGAGCTTTTTTGCAAAGGATGAGCAGAGGGCTTTTGAAAGGATGTACGGTTGGGCATGGCTGCTTCGATTAGTGGTTGAATTAGAGCAGTGGGATGATCCGGAGGCGAGAAGTTGGCGGGAGAATCTCCGTCCACTGGAGTCGATTCTTGTCGGACGGATCCTTGAATATTTACCGAAGCTAACCTATCCCATCCGTATCGGACAGCATACGGACACCGGATTTGCTCTTGGGCAGATATTTGATTATGCAACACAGGTGGATAATGGTGCGCTGAAGGTTTTGGTCAATCAGCGTGCCTTATCCTACTACGCAGAAGATCGCGGGTATCCCGTGCACTACGAACCGTCGGGCCATGACTTCTTTTCGTCATGCTGGAATGAGGCAGATCTGATGCGGAGGGTGCTACCGCAGAGTGAGTTCGTGGTATGGCTTGATCGCTTCCTTCCAAATCTTAAAACGCAGCTAATTGACGGTACTATTACTCCGGTGGTTGTGAGTGACGCGAGTGACCCTAAGATTGTCCATCTTGCGGGTTTAAATCTGAACCGAGCGTGGTGCCTTGACGCAGTTGCAAACGCGTTACCCAAGAGCCATCCGGTGCGCCAAAAGCTGGAGTCTAGCGCAAAAAGTCATCTTGAATCTGGGCTTCGGTATATAAACAGTGGGCACTACGAGGGCGATCACTGGCTCGCAACGTTCGGCCTATATGCGATTGACCAGAGTGAGCGGGTACATGGCGGAGAGTAAGGAAGATCAGAAGCCCGCTCGTTGGGGAATAAGGCCTCGGTTTGGACCTGGACTATTAATCACTGCGGCGTTTATTGGCCCCGGCACGGTGGTTACTGCAAGTCGCGCAGGTGCCGAGAGAGGTTGCGGACTGTTGTGGACAATTCTTTTTGCGACCGTCGGTGCAATCGTGCTGCAGTCATTAGCGGCTCGCGTTGGCATCGTGCAACGGCAGGGCCTTGGTGAAGCGATTAGGGACGCGCTGAGTGGTACAAGATGGTTCCGTCCAATGCTACTACTCGTTGTCTGTGCACTCGGGGTCGGGAACTCAGCGTATCAGGCGGGAAACCTTGCCGGTGCCGCCACTGGCATTCAACAGGCAACAGGTCTTGATCCAAAGCTTTCGATTCTCCTGCTTGCAGTTGTCGCTACAGCAGTCATCTTGAAGGGGAGCTACCGCCTTTTTCATCATCTTTTGGTCTCTCTTGTGTGCGTGCTCAGTATCTCGTTTCTCTTCACGGCGACAGTCTCTTTTCCGGATTTGGCAAGTGTTATCCAAGGTGCATTGATTCCACGCTTGAGTCGCGAGGATTTGACGATAGTGTTAGCACTTATCGGTACGACCATCGTGCCCTACAACCTCTTCCTGCACGCGAGTACGGCCAAAATCACCTACCGCACGCAATCCACGAGCGATGCAACTGCGCATTCACTGAAGGACACGTCGTATTCAGTGGGACTGGGCGGTTTGATAACCGCCGCCATCATGATTAGTTCCAGCGCGGTGTTCTTCGAGACGGGAACACCCTGGAAGTCAGTGGAAGATATCTCACTTCAGTTGCTACCAACTTTGGGTGAAGCAAGCGCAATCGCTTTCGCGCTCGGTTTGTTCGGTGCAGGTTTCACAAGTTCCATTACAGCGCCATTAGCAACGGCCTATGCGATCTGTGGAATCCTTGGTTGGCCATCGGATCCCGCTTCACGGCGGTTTCGGGGCATTGCAGTGACCGTGGTTATGGCCGGTGTCTCCAGTCGTTTTCTTGTCGGTGGAAGTCCCGCAGGCATTATTGGTCTCGCCCAATTGGCCAACGGCATGCTTCTTCCAATTATTGCGACGTTTCTGGTGATCCTGGTTCGCCACGGTCGAAAAAAGGCACACCAACGGCTCGACGCTCTAACCGTATCAGGTATGGCAATCGTGGTGTTGGTGACGCTGCTGAGTGCGGTGAAGATTGCCAACGTCTTTCAGGACTGGTTTCTGACCTGATCGGTTCTCTTGCGTGACGGGGGAGACGCCTAAATGATTTGTGGGGGTAGACGTTCGCTTTGAATTGATGTAAGTGGCTGGGCTTTCCAAAACGCACCCTGGGGTCACAGAAAAGCAACCTTTTTCGGCACGCATCCTTGCGCGTAGGTGACCGTTATCGAAGCTGGCTGAGGGATTCGTGTAAAGCAATCGTCTCGGTCGGGCAATCATCAAGGGCAACCGCCAACGACACCCGTTCATGTGCCTTGGCCTCGTCTCCGGCTGCTAGGTCGAGTAGTGCCATGTTATGAAGAGCCGGAGCGGTGCCATAAAGAGTTTTAAAGTGATCGTACGCTTTGCTGTGATCACCTTGGTGGTAGCAAAGGCACGCCCGAGCCGCGAGTAGTCTTTCCGCATCAGGGTGTTCAAGCAATGCCTCAGCCAGAATGCGACTACCTTCCTCGAACCGTTTTGCATCCAGATAACACCACACAAGATTGTTGTATAGTGCAAGTGTGTCGCCGGAGTTATCTAACGCGAGTCGATATCGCTCGATTGCCGCATCAGTACGCCCATCAACTCGATAAAGGTCCGCTAGCTCCGCGTGGAATTTATTGGCTTGAGGATCCAGTTCCTCAGCCCGTTGGTATAATTTGATCGCCTCTGCGTAATGCCCAGCCTGGGCGACGGATCTGGCTGTCTCCACACAGAGCTTTCTCTCGTTATCTCGCTCACCATTGCTGGTTAATGTAGCGAGTTGACTGAGTGGTTTAACCAGTGCGGCTGAATCGGATAGTCCGGAGTGGCATCCGCATAAGAACAGAACGACACCGCACGATAGGGTTGTGAGTGTGTTAACTGGCAGACGCATTATCTAGCTCGTCGAAATGAGACCGGAGTTTGTTGACCGCTGGCTGATCCCAGCCCGCCAAACCTTCCGCTTGAAGGACCGAGGCCGGCCTCGGCTTGGACGCTCTCAAGCCCTAACGCAGCGGGGTAAGCAAGTTCGATCGTTACACCAACGATCTCTCTTGAGTCAAGGTAACTTTTCAGCGCGGCCACCCGACGGTTATCAAGATCTGTGTCGTCAGACGGTTCAATAATTAACGTAGACATCAGATTGTCACTCGCCGTGAGTAGCGAGATTCGACGATCTGCGGCCGGTGCAAGATCCGTGGTGGAACCTATGAAATCAGCGTGATAGAGCACCTGCTGATCGATGGACGCTGCCTTTATTTGGGAATTTTGGATGATGGATGATTTCTGGCCGGCTGGATCCGGGATCGCTCCTTCGGGAATGTCTGCATACCGGTCAACGTGCAGAATCCCATCGTTCCCTGCACATCCAAGGACTAACGCGAAAGGCAAAAGCAAGAAGCTGGTTTTTGATAATGTGCCCATGGATCTGTCTAAAAGTTTGGTAACTAGTTTTGTACGGGTTACTTTTGCGTTGCTAGCTAAGTTGCTGTGTTTTCTGGTTTGGCTAATTCTTGGGTAACTCCACCCGCTCCGCGACAATCACCGGTGGTTGAAGTTGATGTGTCGCAGAATCAAGTGGTTTGACAGGAGCGTGGGGTTTGGCAGCCCCGTCAGGGGAAAACCGATTGGTAGGACCGACGTTGCCGATCATATAACGGTCTGAGCGTGATTTCTCACCGACCTTCATACGCGCGTGGTCCGTACGCACGGACGCCCGATAGCCACGAGTCCGTCTGCTTTCAAGGCGGTTTGCAACGTAGAATTCGATATCCGTGGGTTCATAAACATCTTCGCCGGGTAGTGCAAAGCTGTTGGGATTATCGGCGGGTGCAACGAGGTGAGGGGTGACGAGGATGACCAATTCCTGTTCACCGCCGCTCGTTCGGTTGACACCGCCTGTGGCGCCGATGATTGGTAAATCGCCCCAGAATGGAACGCGGTCAGAGCTCGTGCCAAAATTGGTTTGCAGTAGCCCGGCAACTGCGATGGTCTGACCGCTGCGGAGCTGAACCGTTGTTGAGAAATTTCGACTGTTCAACCCAGAGACCTGCGTTCCATTTCCCCCACCACCAATCGCCGTACCCAATGACTCGTCTCTCGTGCTTACCTCGGCGTTGAGCCTCAGCGTGATTACATCGCGGTCGCGTATGGTCGGGGTAAATTCAAGGTCAACACCGAAGGGGATAAACGCTACTCCCTGTAGGTTTTGCCCGACACCGTTTCCACCGGCAGAAATGGTGGGGACGGGGAAACGGCCTCCAGCTTGAAAATCCGCGGTCTGACCATTGAGCGTTACAAGGTTTGGTTCGGCAAGGGTCTTTGAAAGATTCAGACGTCGCAAGGCCTCGATCGCAAGTGTGACCTGGCCCATGTCCAGGGACGCTAAGATGTTCGCTCGATTGTTATTTGTGCCGGTGAGACCGGTTGGATTTCCGACCAGTGAGTTAAAGACGGTGAAGCCGCTGTTATTCTGGACACCAAAATTGAGGCCGATGCTCCGAGCAGCACTGCGATTCACCTCGGCGACTGTCACTTTGAGCATCACCTGCTGTTCTCCCACAACAGTCATCTGATTAATGATTCCTGCCCGCGCTAAGGCCAAGGGGTCGAGGATTCGCCTGCTCTGAGCGGTTGCGTCCTCAACGAGAGATTGCGTGAGGGGGTCCTTGAAGTTGGCTGCCTCCGTCAACGTCGTTTGCTCAACGGATTGCAAACGTCCTGTGTTGAGAGAAATCTGGTTCCCTCCGCGAGAGCCCATCAGCACCTGAAGTATCTGTGACATTTCAATAGTGTCCGGAGCCTGACCGCGAACGATCATCCTGTCCTCGATTTGATCGAGCTTAATGGAGCTGTTCGGGAACTGCGTGTTTAATTCCGCTTCGAGCGACTCGATCGGTTTGGCTAGAATAGGATCGGCAAATACGCGGATTAAATAACTCACGGTCGTTTGGCCGCTGGGGCTATTGGGATCGTCAAACCAAAGAATAAGCGTGGTGGACCCAACTTGAAGTCCAGTAACGGCGATCTCTTTGCCACTCTGCTGATCAATCACTTCAGTGCGAACGATGTCATCGTTTGGAACGTACAGTCGTTTGGGGATCGCTGACAATTGAAGGACCTTCGGGCGTCCCACAACAAGGTTTAGCGGTAACTCCGGGTCGATGGTCTGTTCGACAAAACGGTCCGCGGTTGCTTTCGCCTCTTCTGTTGGTGGAGCGATCAGTAGCGTCTCGGGGAAATTCGTCTGAACTCCCCGGATGTTTTGAACCAAGGGTTCTTTTTCAGCAGAATCGACTGGCTGAGCTTTCCCGTTGGGGTCCTGCACCACTTGGATCGTTCCACCGCCATCCTGTGGCGAAGAAGAAATGCTAGCAGAGAGTTGTGCTTGGAGCGTTTTGTTCGCCGCGAGTGCCATGATTACAGGGAGAACCACGGGTAAAGCGGACTTGAGAGGCATTCTCATGATTCGGTTGGCGCTGCGATTCAAGTTGATGAACGAAACCACTTTCGGCCTGCCCCGCAAATGCGTTACAGGTCGGGTTATCGGACTCATCGTCATAATCAGCAGCCGATGTTTAGCTAAATGCAGTTCTTGTGCATGTAATACGCCAGTAAAGTGCTCGCGGCGGGGTTTGGCGGTGGAATCGAGGCGATCCAGTTCTTTGGCGTGTCAGGACTGCCAGACCTTGCTCGGCGGGCAAGTAGCGTTGGGTAATCCTCTCGCGAGAGAAATCAGTCGATTGCACGGGTCAGTGCCGGCATTTTGGCAATCCCAGAGTTCGTGTCGTCTGCGAGGCTCGCATGCAGAGCGGTAACAAACTCGTATTGGTCTGAGCTCAGGCCGTCGAGGGTAGGCCAAGCATGGTGAAGATGAGCCGTTGCGTTGAATTGGCGGTCGTAGGGATTGGCCGTATCAAGTCGCAATTGAAATGCGACGACGTAGGTCGCTCCGGCATAATCACTGACGATCGGAAGATAGCCAGAGCCAATGGTGGTAGGGTCCGTTACCTGATTTCCCAAAATGACTTGTGATCCGATCGTATAAGCGGGCGATGGGATTTCGTAATATGTACTGGTGTTGGCGTCCTTGGCGTAGTTGATTGCTTGATAGACATTCTCGTCGGTTGACGTCCCAATTTGTACAACTGGCTTCTGTTGAGCAATCGCCGTTGCTCGAATGGGTACACCGTCAAGACGCAGGTCATAACCGGTCGATTGTGGAATAAACGGTAAGAGCCTTCCAAAGATGATGGGCGATCCGCTTCCGCTTGAACTGATTCCGGGTTCGCGATCAAGTAAATTTGCAACGCCAGAACGGCTTGGTGTTCGACGCAATCGGGCAAGAAAGGAATCACCGGACGCTGCCGCTATGAAGTCGTCACGTTGATAGTTTGAGGCTTCATGATGAGTTTGTGAATTGTTCTGGTAATCTCCTACCACGAGATCACCGTGCAATGCGTTGCCAGTATTTAGCTGAGGGTCTGGGCGATAGAGATATTGGTTTCGGGCGTTCCAGACGTTTCGAGCTCCATTGCCGGCGCCTAGTATTGTGTTTCCATCCACATCGGAGGTAAGAAAATCCTGACTGACTCCCGCGCCTAGGGTTGAGTTGTTTTGACTGGGGTCGAGGTCATCATCAAAGAGATTCCTGACGACGGTATTTGCATTGCCACGTCCCGTGTCATTCAAATATCGGCCGCCCTCTAGTGCGGCGGTGTTGGCCGCTGCCTGCATTGAACGACGTGAAAGAAGAACGAATCCGTAATCCAAGGTCAGTGCCATAACACCAACCACTGCCATAAAGAATACGAGGAAAAAGACGAGTGCTTGTCCTTTTCTTTTGGAAGAGTCATTCGCTCGCATTGCTAAAGACCTCGCGTCGGTAGATGGCCTGCGCCGTGAGGACTTTCCGATAGGGACGGATGATACGAGTGAGTGCCACCAATTCACCAAGACCGTATTCTCCGGCGTTCGGATTTGACCCCGCCTCGTTGGTTGCAGGAGAGATGCGAGCGGAGGGACTGCTGATGCTGTAGCATCCAGTGGTTGCTCCAGCCTGCAGTTGCGTATCGCCGACGATCACGATGTAATTACCAAGGGTGTCGTCGGAGCTGGTATCCAGATTGGCGCGATTCAGAAGCGTGGTTGACTGGGCCGGGTAGTTAATTCTTAACGCGACCATCCCGGATTGAAACGAAGTAAGGGTTGCATCATCTGAAGAGTCCAACGCGTACGGCCCCGTGCGAGGAGTGCTCGCGTCCCCATCGTGATCAACGCGAATTTCTTCAATTGGCGATACCCATTCAACAATGGTTTCGCCCGCGGAAAGCATCTCACCGGCAAACTGCCCGGAACCCGTGCTAGGTGAGCCAGAAACCCGATACTCTACAAGCGGGATAAGCACGGTCTCTTCGCCCTCGGCGTTTTGAACAATGGTTCCCGGATAACGTGTCATCTGGTTATCGCGGATCATTACCGGTATCAGCAGGCGATTGAGTAGCGGTAAGCTGTCGGCAAAGGCTCGAAAATTGCCACCGAATGCGGTGCCGCTGCCCCATTCATTATCGTGTATGACAAGGTACTGCTCATCATAAATCGTCTCCTTGAACGATGGGTCTTGGCATACGAATTGGGAGGTGTCGCATTGATCGATTTGCCCAAGACCCAGAACTTGGTTAGGGGGGTAAGCAGCACGGGAGATCTCTTGAGCCGCAACATCGACTGCTTGTTGCAGCACATTTGCTTGGAAGAAAAACAGCCCGAACGTAATCGTCGCGCCTACGAGAATGATGATGACCGGCGTCAGGAAGACAAATTCAAGTAGAGCTTGCCCGCTTCGGGGAGGTAAGTTTTTGGTGTTGGTTCTCATAGTACCTGGACCCCATTGTCGTGTTGTATCGATAGCTTGGTTCCGACTTCCAGTTCCTGTGCTGCATTTGGTAATTCCAGGACCATCGAGCAGGGAGCACTCGGGATGGCGATCCGCCAGGGTTTTACTCTCAATCGTCGATCCACGATCACGGTGTCTTGGCTGATGAAGTAGATGTCGATGGCGCTTCGCATCCACATCGTGTGGACCGAGCTGCACGGCGATAGGATCAACCCGTAACCATTGCGAAAGTTTTTGCGTAACATCAGCCCACGGAACCGTTGCCAAGGCGTTTTTGCGATTTCGAGGTCCGAGACTAAGACTTGATTCGTTTTCTTGTCGAGCACTTGCATGGTTCAGAATCCCGACACCCCACGTAGGGTTTGTCCGAAGCCGCCCAGTGCCTCATAAGCCAATGGGCCAATGATAACGATGAAGATTCCTGGTAGAAATCCGATTACCATTGGGAGGACAAGGAGCGTGGGAATAGCCATTGCCGCAGCACTCGCCTTTTCGCGACGCCGATGGCGAATTTCTCGAGCCTGAACCTTCATGGTCTCACCCAATCCAGCGCCCATGATCTCAGCTTGCAGGATTGCAGAGATGAATGATGAAAAAACAGGGATGTCGACCCTACGCATTAATGATTTCCAGGCATCGCTTCGTGAGCGACCGGCAAGAATATCAATCTGGAAAATTCGAAACTCTGTCGCCAGTGGCCGATTGGAGGGCGTCGATGACAAGACGCGATCGATCGCTGAGTCCAAGCCAATCCCGGACTGAGCCAAAGTGTTGAGCAGGTCAAGCATAAGGGGCAGGTCTTGCTCGATTTCCTTGATCCGATTTCTGCGTATCGATCGGACGACCAGCGTTGGTGCGATGGTCAATATCACAATCATGAGCCAAGGGATTGCCAGAACGAAGGGGACAATTACATTGCCCGCCCCGCCAGGTATCGAGAGTAATAGCTCTGTCGCAAAGTTCACAGCACCGGATGCCTCCAGTTGATATCGTGCAAGGAGTCCGACACAGAAGAACGCGGTGCTGAGGACCAAGAAAACAGCCACCGCTGAGTCCCTTCGGAATCCGGCAAGGTAGAGCCAGCCGCCTAGTCCTTGTGTCTTGTGTTGTCTCCCGAATTCCTTCACGGCATCAGCAGGGTCATCGCTCCCGTCTGTCGAAGCCAAGCGGGATCGCAAACGACTATCTTTGGCCAGTTGTACGGCAGCAAGAATGACCAAAACCGCGGCAAAGCAGAGTGTAAGAAAAATGATTAAGTTTTGCATTATTGCTACTTACCTATACTTTGGGGCGGCTTAGTCGTGAAACGAATGCAACCCCAATGCCCTGAAGAAGCAAGCCTCCCGTTAATAGCCATGAACCAATGATGCTCTGCAAGAATGATTCAAATCTTACCGGATCAGCCTGCCACATCATTGCAGCCATGAACCAGATCACTGACAAGACAGATATCGTTGTTAACGTTCCCTGAGTACTAAGGGTTCGTATTTGCCTTGCGATTGCCAAGCGGTCTCGAATCGTGACCCCAATCGCTGATAGTGTTGTTGACAGCTCACCGCCAGAACTCCAATTTACCGAAAGGGATGTCGAGAGCAGCTGAAATGCTTCCGTCGGGACCCGGCGATGGAGCAGGTTGAAGATCTCAATCGGAGAATCACCGAGACGTAATCTCGCAACCATTTCTTGAAGCTCTCGTTGTAATGGCATTGGTGAGAAATCCGCAGCCTGACTTAGTGAAGCCTGTAAAGAGGCACCAGAGGTAATGCTCGCCACAAGCACATCGGTGGCGTCGGCCAATTGGGATTCAATTTTATTGATACGCCAGCGGTAAATCCAAGCGTCAATCTCCGCACCAAGGAAGCCAGAAACAACGAAGATACCGAAGAGAAGGTTATTCGGAATCTCAGTGAACCGGCCCACCAGTAAGCAGATGGTTCCGACTACCATCCAAGGGAGAAAGCGATGTCTGCGAGCAAAAGGACGATCGTTAGATCTAATGCTCTTGCTTACGTTATCCGGTGCCTCTAGTCGCTCGCGCACGGACTGCTTTAGTGCAGATCGGTACCAGTACCATCCAACACCAAGACTGGCAATGACAAGGAGAATGATGGGGAGGAGGAACGCATTCGTCATGCATGTCTCCCGAACCAGCTACGGTCAAACTCCTGCGACCCGCGTGAAGACAGTTCGTCGACGATTCTTGGAACAACTCCAGTCCCCTGGAACGACCCGGTAATGCGATTCTCGGATCGACCCTGCGGTTGAAACACGAAAACATCCTGTAACTGAGGTGTATTGCTTTCGATTCCAACCACTTCGGCGATCCGTTCGACTCGACGTATTCCATCCTCGTATCGTCGGACATGAACGATGTAATTGAGAGCAGACACTGCGTGCTCTCGAATTGCGCGTGAAGGTAAATCCATCCCGGACATCATGACCATGGTTTCCAGGCGGGCAAAGGCATCACGTGGACTGTTCGCATGAATGGTTGTCAGACTGCCATCGTGTCCCGTGTTCATGGCTTGGAGCATGTCCAGGGCCTCTCCGGCTCGAACCTCACCCATCACGATACGATCGGGTCGCATCCGTAGTGCGTTAACAACCAGGTCGCGCTGAGAAATGGCGCCTTTGCCGTCGGTGTTCTCTGCTCGTGTCTCCATGCGGATCACATGGGCCTGCGACAGCATCAACTCCGCGGCGTCTTCAATCGTGATAATCCGCTCCTGATCGGGGATCGCCTCTGCAATTGCACCGAGCAAGGTTGATTTACCGCTGCCTGTTCCACCCGTGACAACGATACTCTTCCTGTTCTGGACTAGGATTTCAAGGAAACGGAGCATCGGGTCGGAGAACATTCCCAGCCGTAGCAAATCCAACCTTCCAAGACGCTTTCTCCCGAATCGTCGAATGGAGAGTGTGGGTCCATCAATGGTGACAGGAGGAAGCGTCGCATTCACACGGCTCCCGTCTGGTAACCTCGCGTCAACCATAGGGTTCGATGCATCAACCCGACGTCCGACTCGAGACGCGATACGCGTAATTATACGTATCAAATGCTCATCATCACGAAACCGAAGATCCGTCTGCTGAAGGATGCCAAAGCGTTCGACGTAAATGAGATCGAAGCGATTTACAAGGATGTCGGTAACGGCAGGGTCGGCCATGAGTGGCGCAAGGGGCCCGGTGCCTAGCGTCTCTTCCAGAAGGTCGCTTCCAATTCGGGTGCGTTCGGACTCATTGAGAGGTAAGTCCTCCGTCTCCAACACACGGGTAACAAAATCATCAATCTGGTCTTTTAGCTCTTGATCCCCGAGGGAAAGCGCATCCCGGTTGTTCAACTCATCAATGAGCCTTTCATGCAATTCACCTTTGATTGCATGGTACTCTACGTTTCGGTTTGTGGGGCGCTTGCTTTGCTCCGAGCGGACGACCGCACCCGATTCGTTCACCGTGGTTTTGAGACGGTCAACTGGAACGCTGATGAGCTTCTTTTGAAGGCGGTTGCGGAGGGTTTCGCGGTCACTCATTCTCGACGTTTCCCTGCCTTGGATTGATTGAGCGGTGCGGAGATTCTTCTCCGTTTTCTAGGTCGGTCTGTGTCATCAGTTTGGCCGAGGGTTCACCGTCGTTGGCGATGTCTCTTGCCATGTTTCGAAGCGCTGTGGCTGACTTGTTCCAACGAGGTGCGTTCTTGAGGAACGGTACCCCCGTGTTTGCCGCCGTTAGAAGTTTGGGCGAGAACGGTACCACGTAGTCAGGGTCACGGTTGAGATATCTTGCGACTTCAGAAACAGAAGGAGCGCCCGACTTTGTAGCAAAACGATTGAGAACAATGTTTTGACGCTCAATCGGAAAATCGAATTCCTCCAGTAGTGTGAAAAAACCCTTGATCATCTGGAGTGTAGGTACAACGTTTTCGACAATGATCATCGCCTCGTCGGTGAGGTCGAGAATCGTCATCACGGTACGATCGAACATTGGGAAGGTATCAATGATGACGTAATCGTAGGTTCTCCGCGCCATCAGAAGGATTCGTGAAAGGAAAGCATCATCAATCTCTGCTGCGTCGATTGCATTGGCGGGAGCCGCGAGTACATGAAGGCCAGTGTTGTGAACCGTCATCAATTGCTCGAGCAGTTGCTCATCTAGCCTTTCACGCTCTTGCCAGGCGTCAACAAGGGTTGCCTCTGGTTGCAGGTTCAATTGGACCGCGCAAACCCCCATCTGTAATGAACAGTCGATCAGCGCAACCCGATCGGAGTGACGGGTCGCTAATTCAATTGCGGTATTGATGGCCGTCGTGCTTTTCCCGACACCACCCTTGTTACTTATGAAACTGACGACTTTGCCGTGATTGACCGTTCTTGTACGCCGCGCATTAAGACGCGTCTTGATTACCTGCTGGAAATCGGTGGCCGCGATTGGCCGTCTCAGGAAGTCCTCTACACCCAGCCGCAAGGCCTGAATCATCAAAGCGCTTTCGCTTTGACCTGGTGGGATTCGATTCACATCATAGACACCAAGAATCGTTGCCTCGGGAACAACAGCCAGGGTCTCCTCAACGAGGGTCTTTAATTCTTCCAGGTTCTCAGTGACCTCGATGATCACCAGGCTAGGCTGGAAGCTTACCGCAGCATTGATCGTACTGCGCAGCTCTGAATGGAAATGAATCGATGCTTTGGTGAGTCCCGATCCGGACAGCGCTGCCCGTACTTCGTCGTCTAGGTTGTCATCGTGGCGATGGACTAGGATTCGTGATACGGTCATTTTGAGCCTCCGTAGGCTCGGATTACCCGTTCGCCTCCAATGAGTGTTTCCGTTGTTGATATCTGGTCCAGCGGATTCGGATCTGATGTTAACTCCGCTGAGTCTGAATCGGCAGATTCAGCGGTGCCATCAAGTTTGCTATTTTCGCCGCGGGTAACACAGTACACCATTGCTTGGCTCGCAATTGCTTTTGCCACCTCTGATACCTCAGAGGGTTTTACGGCAACCACGAGGTGCGTCTCCATGGTTTGAATCACCAGTGCCATGTTGGCGATGACTCGATTGATTTGACTGCCATTTAGATTTCCAGAGAGCTCAGGTGAGACCTCAACTCCTTGGAGCGACTCAGCGAGATTAGCGGTGTCGGTGCAAAGTAGGTCGAAATAATCACCACGCTTCAAATCAACAGATCCCCTCACGGTTGCAAGGTCGATTGTCATTGCCAGCCGGTTCTTTGGGATGGCGGCAGCGATCCCGGCAGGCGTACCGGGTGGGAATAAATCTTCTTCCTGGATCGTTCTGCCAGCGCGAAGGTCGCGAGCTGCAACCCGTGCGACCCACTCCGATTTCGTTCCGTCGACAAGCGAGTCGGGATCAATGGCGTCATAGGCTTTGACGTCAGTAATTAAGGTGCCATCTCCGAGGAAGTCCTCCTCACTGAAAATGTAACCGGGTTCCATCCGCTTTTTGACAACGCGACCAATGAGCTGGTCGGCATTTCGTAACCAACTCTCGCGCACATCCTCTGGTTTGAAGTAATATTGTCGTAGCTCTCCGGTGTCCCCGTCGGACAGATCGCTCGCCCGTATTGACTGAAATGGTTCAATTGAGATTGAATTGGAAGCGACGGGGATCAACCCCTCGAGCGGATCTTTAACCGCCACTTTTTCGACAGCTTGACCGCTTCGGGTTACCATGTGAATTCGGGATTTGTCGCCTAGTGCTTTGGTGAGGGGAATGGCTTCCTGAGGATCGATCGCGATCATCACGCGTTCCTGTTTTATATCCGCCGCGACGCGACTGTTCTCGGTGGACAGGGTGAGTCCGCCGCGGGTGGTTATTCGTGAATTGGTTGCAAGCGCTATCAGCTCAGCGTCTTGAACAAGGATTTGTACGCCATTGAGCGGAAGTGGTTTGCCCGCTCTTGCCTTGATACCGCCGAGGAGGATCCCGTATTCAATTGTCGGTATTTCCTCGTTCTCAGCTGGATTTGCCAAGAGGTCGAAACGATCGCCCTTTTTCAGGAACCGTAGTCCCGGAATGTCTTGACTGTCGAGGAAGAATCCCTGCTTGCCAGTTGGAATGCCGCCTGTGACTCCCGTGCGGCTTCCCTCTGGGAGAAAATCTGCAACCTCAAAAGGAGACCCTGCTTTAATGTCTCGGCTCAGGACACGACCGATAATTTCGTCGGCCGAAATTTGCCTTCCATCCGGGAAGACCCATTCGGGATGTTCCTCGAAGAATTCTCGCCCGACCCACGCGTAGGAATCCTCTTCTGGAAGAGTCGGATTGACGACATCCTCTGATTCGAGTGTCTCGAAAGCTTTAAGATCATTTTGCGCAATCGCGATTGGCACTTTTCCATCGCGAGAGTTGGTGGCTGTGGTAGTGCTCGGAAGTATTTGTAATACCGCGTACGATATGAGACCTGCAGCCGCCAGAACGCCCACCGGAAGGATTAACTTCGAGCCGCGTGTTGAATTTGTTTCTCGTCTTTTTGCCATGTTTGACGTACTTCGGGTGGGAATTCCATTCTTTTCTGTGAGTGTGCTTCGCAAAAAGGTGGAGCTTCCGAACGTACTTCATAAATACGTCCGGAGCCGCCCTTTTTTTCGATTTCTAAGAGTTTTGGACTCTCACTCTGCAACGAAGGTGTCGCCATCGGAACTTCCAGCTTTGCTAACGTTGTTCTGTAGGTTAGCGTTACCGGTGATGTTGGACCAAGTCACGACACCATTTGCGCTCAATACACCCGTGGTGGAGTCTTCCGTTTTTCCAACGAAGCTACCGGTATCGATTGCTGCGATGTCTTCATCATGTGCACCAGGAAGTAGGCCGGCAGCGATCGCATAGTTGTCTGCAATCTTGTGACCGAAGATGCCAACCGCAAGTAGGCTGATGAACGCAATCGATGCAACAATGATGATGTATTCGATCAAGCCTTGGCCGCGACGTGCCTTGGCATTTCTATGTGTCTTCTTCATTTGTATCCCTTAGAAAAAATGAGAGGAGTTAAAAAGTAAAAGTCTGGATGACTTGAGTAATGAATTCCGCCTTTCAAGTAAGTCGGAACAAAAATCTACGAACGTATAAACTGATTACGCGTTCGGTGTTACGTAGTGCCCGGTTGTTACCACGCCTTGACGTCCGCATGGGCGAACGAGCAACCAAGTAATGGAACTGAACTGGGTCCTTCAGACGCAGAGATCCGCCTGCTGATACCAAGCGGGATATTCCAACAGATTTGCTGTTGTTCAATTAAGAAAGCCAAACCGACAAACCTCCAGCATCGGTGGTCTGCCGGGAGTTTGGTCTGGCACATCCGCCTCCTAGGCGATGTGAGTCGGCGGTCCACGCGGAGTGTACTGCAGATGGACCGTCTTTATGGCCGCAGCAAGCATCAGCGGTTCAGAGTCTCGCCGGATGCGGTGCAACTCGAGATCAATCAGTTGAATCGGAGTACCCACAGGCGCTCCGATGAGTTGGCAAACGACACAAGAGTCCGATTCGTGACGCGGGTGCTCGGAGTCAGGTTGGTCGCCGTTTGAGCGTGAGGATTCCTTTGAAGGAGTCGTCTCGCCGGCGTGATGATTCTCACCGCAGCAAGAAGAGTGCGGCCCAGATTGCCCGAGTTGATTTCCGTCCGTCGCCGACTGGTCAACATGATGATCGCATGTTGACAAATGAATCCACGCCGGCAGCGGTCCAATCAAGACCACTCCGCAGAGCAGATTAGCTATTAGTGTTCGATAAAGATGCACAGGTTGCAAGCGATTACGGTAACGGGTGGATGTCAACCTAGGTATTATACGCTGATCTCGGCTGACAGGTTCGTCAATAGAAAATTAATTAAAAGTCTTTATGCCACGACACGGTAGGTGGGGTTAGTCGACCGAGGGTATGCAGGGTTTGTGCGGCAGTGCCGCGTCGCTCGTGATTTACGTGCTTTTTAGGCAGTGCTGGTGCTCAAGCGAGCAACATGCGGAGTCTCCCTCGGTGCCCGGAATATCCAACTGGTTTTAGTCAATCAGGGCTAAGAGCGTGAGTATAGAGATGGCTACCGAAAGTATGATTCTCGCCAAGAGCTCTGGAAAACCGTCTAACTTTTTGGCGAGACGAGGTGTTTCTTGCCACCTCGACGACTGATTCTCATGCTGATTTGCAGGAGACGAGATTATTGGCCGGGGATGATCAGAATAATTGGGTCCGAGTCTGATCCGGAAATATCAAGTTTTAAATCCGACGTGTAGTAATCGGCGTACTTGCGGGGAACCGTTTTGCCGTGGGTATGAGCTTCCGCGGCTAGGTCCTCGGTCAAAACGATTTGCACAACCACGATCTCGTATGACCCTGGCGGTAGCCCTAACTCACCGTTTTGGCTCATGGGAGCAATGCTACCATCCGTTTGGATTTTGCTCGAGTAGCGTTCTCGGGTCTTGAGATTTCGGAACTCAACGCTACCAGAGGTCACTGGAGAGCCGTGTTGAAATCTTATGGAACCGCTGGTCGGTCCCAGAGGCGGTGAATCACAACCCGAGATGAAGGGCATTGCAAGAACACTACCCAAGATCAATCCCCAGCCCGACGCGCTTCGAATCGAGATCACCGTATCATCTCTACCACACGGGCGTCGCGACGGTTGGCAAGAGAGCCGAGTACCTTGGTGTCGGTATCAGGGCTGTAAAACCGAACGCTGCCATCTACAAGTGCAAAGTGAACTCCGCCAGGATGCCAACTGCCGAAGGAAAACATATCCGCCATGACATCCTC
>CAXQOB010000120.1:0-10614 GCA_964225475.1 Candidatus Nitrosopumilus sp.
TGTCTCTGATGTTGCCGTGGGATCAATTGCTGAGGCTCCAATCAGGAACGGCCTGAGAACTTCAATGGCGCCACGCACCAACGCCTCCGAAGTGAAAACACTACCGACTCCAGTCACCCCCTCATCGGTAATCACCTCTACCAGAGTGTGTAAATTTGTCTCCTCACGAAGTAGCTTCTCATCCCAACCACCATCAGGAGTCGCGCCGCGCAAAGGTAACAATCGTATGTCTTGTATTTTCAACCTAACCACTCCCTAAACAGACCACGCACCGAATCAAAACCGCTCAGCCACCCGTCAGTGAAATTGGGTTCCTTGATCCAAACTCACGCCTCGCTTTGACAAAAAACCGTGGACGGTTGTTGTCTCTTCAAACTCCATTTAATCCTCATCCCTCACACGCAATCGCTCCAACTCTGAAGCAATAGCCTCATCCTCAGGCACTGTTTGTAAATAGTCAAGAAACACAAGCTCGGCTTCTCTCGTTTGCTGATTACGCAAAAGTGCAAACCCAAGCATTCTCCTGACACTTAAATCCAACGGATTGATCTGATTAGCCATTCGATAGTGCATGACAGATTCCTGATAGAGTCCCTGATCATAAAGCAGTGACGCCAGACGCCAGCGTGCCTCAAAATGCTGTGAATCGACTTCCAACAAGCGTCTCAGCAAGTCAATTGCTATTTCATCACGTCCCATTACCGCGTGATGAACCGAAGCGTAAAAAAGAGATTCAGGATCGACTTCGCCCAAAGAGGTCTGGATCTCGACCGCTTTTAATGCGAGCGGCGCAGCCTCTGATTGCTTTCCTGCCCAACCAAGCACTTGTGCAAGATTCGTTAATGCCTTGGCTTGAAGCGACTGGTCAACACTCTGGCCAATCTCCCTACTTGATAACTCGAGAGCCGCTCGCTTCTCCGATTCGGTAAAAGCCAAGCCATCGCTTGCTTTTATTGCGTCAAGAATGGCAGATGCAATCAAGCCGTGCGTAGCGACAGTAGGATGCACATGATCCAGGAAGTACTCACTTCCAAGGGACCTGTGACCATAGGACTCAAGACAATCGGATTCCAAAACGGAACGAAGTCGGATCAAGCTCGCCTGATTTTCCATGGCAACCCGCTCAACCAGATCCGCCATTTCCTTTGTTGCCCTGAGGGGACAAATGTCCAATTCAATTGCTGCCTGAAAGGATTGATTTGCCTCCTTGTGTCTTTGTAAACCAAAAAGCGACTGACCCAGCAGAAAGTGAGACTCTGCCCTGCCGGGGTCGAGTTGATTTGCGGACTCAAGAAGATCGATCGCCGCAGAAAAATCTCGCCGCTGGAAAGCGGATTTCGCATCCAAATAAGTACTTAACCACAAATCACTTGAGTTGTTAGCCCAATCAAAATCAGCAGAATGCTCACTTTTGAATGGAGAAAAATCCTTGATGTTCGCTGCAGGTGAAATAAGCAAAACTCTGGCATCACAGTCATGTGCCAACTTCACAATCTGGCGAAGGTTGTAGCCAAAATGCGAAGCAACCTCTTTTGTGTCAAAAGATTCACGCGTGTAGGCGTCCGGTCCCACCGAATGATCCAAAATCGCATCCACCTCCGATGGCAATCTCGTTCGCGTTGAATCAATACCTGACTGTCCCTTCAGGTTGGCACCCGTCTCTGAATCGCCTCGCAGCAATTGATCAAAAAAACCGACAGTTCTTGTTTTCGCAAGAGGTGATAGCCATTCATGAGCCGGATTAGATCGAAAACGAAAGTCATCGTAGCTTCTCTCTTCAAGGTACTCGTTGTGACCGGTGTACAAGAGAATCCAATCAGGTTCGTAACGAACCACCTCTTCCATGAGATTGACGATACGATAACTCGCGTAACTAATTCCCCCTGCATTAATCACCTCCCAGTTCTGATCAGGTGCCAACTGCCTCAAGCTTTGACGCAACCAATTAACATAGGATGTTCGGTCATCAAAAGGCCTACCGAAAGTCGTTGAACCACCAAGGCAGAAAACTCGGGTCGTGTTCTTTTTCTTCTCCGCTGGAAAAGCCTGTTCATTGAAGAACTTTAACTTAGCCCGGGACGTCCGATACCAGATTTTTCCGTCCAGCTTCTTAGTACTGAACAGCGGTGTCGTCGAGCAGAACCCCGCATAGGGATCTCTTCTCACTGAGGCGCTCTCAAACCCAAACAAAGCCAGCACCCCCTCCATGGCGACTAGAAAAACGGCCAGAGAGGTTACGCTGAATGCGATTTTCTTCCGGTTGGACAGCGAACTCCTTGGTGCTCCGGCGTGAAGACTCATTCACCGCGTTCCTGTGATGGATGGAAGAAAATTTGCAACGAACCGGACAGATCCTACCGCGCGGAAAGCCGTTTTTGTATCACATGGGAATCTATTTTGGGTTTCACTCATTTACCACTCAGCTGTTCACTTACAAGGGTTGCGTGCGGTGTAAACTGGAGAGGCGGAAACTCTTTCATTCTGCTTTAATAGAATCCGCCCTCAGCACTGCTTATAAACCTCCACGTTCCCGCCACCATCAGCCTCACTGCTAGCTACAGAACCGCGAATGCTGCCACGCCGTCTTCATTTCATGCCGTTGATTATTGCAACCGCCATTCCAGCCACGCTGCTTTCGAATGAGACGGAAAAGGAGGTAATGACGTCAACACAGGAGATCACCAAACAAAACGCCTACGAGAACTTCAAAGCGTTTTGTGTTGACTGCCATCAAGAGGGGAGTGATACAAGCGTCAATCTTGAATTGATGCTTCAAGATGTGGAGATCAAGCGAGATCTCAACAAATGGACACGAATTATTCAGAGGCTGGCTGATCGCACCATGCCTCCAGCGGAAAGTGACTCGCCAACACCGCAACAGCGAGAAGTCATGTCACGTTGGATCAACCAGTCGATCCACTCCGTTATCTGCGCCGACGGCATCTCACCGAGTGGACCCGTGATGCGCAGACTCAATCGCTCTGAATACGCGAACACCATTCGAGACTTACTGGGAATTCATGTCAATGCTGCGCACGCATTACCGGATGATGGTGCAGGAGGTGAAGGCTTTGACAATGCCGCTGAAACTCTGTTCATCTCACCAATCCATGCGGAGAAGTACCTCGATGCAGCCCGAGAGGCGCTATCCCATGCCTTACTTGATCCCGCCCCACGAAGTCGCCTGTTAATTGCTACACCGAGCGAGTCGATTACACCACTGGCGGCAACCGAGAAGATCCTACGCAGCTTTTTGCCTCGAGCATTTAGACGCCCGGTCGTTGAAACCGAAGTCAAAGAATACCTCACCCTGTTCGAGAGAGCGATTGAAGAGGAGGAGCGATTTGAACCGGCAATCACATTGGTACTTGAAGCAGCATTGACCTCTCCAAAATTCCTCTTTCACTGGGAAGCACCCGTCAAGGATGATCAACCCGCTTTGCTCAACTCCTACGAGATGGCGAACCGTCTTTCGTATTTCCTCTGGAATTCAATGCCAGACCAAACGCTGTTTGAGCTTGCCTCAAAAGATCAACTGCAGGATGACACCGTGCTGGCGGAACAGGTCAAAAGAATGCTTCATAGCCCGATCGATGACCGAGGTCTTCGTCGCGGCGCAAAGGTGCGCGAGTTTGCCAGTAGCTTCACGGAGCAATGGTTGGGCACACGTGCTCTTGGTCGTGAATTTGAGCCTGCTAATGAATTTGCTGCTCAGTACGATTCAGAGTTAGAGGGTGGGATGAAGTATGAACCCATCTTTTTTTTCGAAGACCTATTATCTGAGAATCGCTCGTTACTTGAATTGATTGATTCGAATTTCAGTTACCTCAACAATCGCTTGGCACGGCACTATCGCGTTCGCGGTGAATTTCGTGAACAGCCAAAACGTACAGAGTTACCTGAAGACAGTCATCGTGGTGGTCTACTGGGGATGAGCGCTGTCCTTGCGGTCTCCTCCTTACCGCATCGCACCAGTCCCGTCATTCGGGGGAAGTGGATCCTGGAGACACTTCTGGGAACCCCACCTCCCCCACCACCGAGCGATGTCCCTTCATTGGAAAATGGTGGCAAACCGATATCGGCGAAGAGCCTTCGCGAGCGTTTGCAGAAGCATCGAGAGAATCCTGCTTGCGCGACGTGCCATGCAGCTCTCGACCCCTTAGGCTTCGGCCTTGAAAACTATGACGTACTGGGAAAATGGAGAGAGACGGATGACGGAAATCCGATCGATGCATCGGGCGCGTTGCCAGATGGAATGCAATTTGAGGGCCCAAACGGTTTGAAGCAAGTGCTGATGGGGCGCAAAGATGACTTCGCCAAACACCTGACAACAAAAATGCTTGGTTTCGCACTCGGTCGTGGTCTCACACCAGAGGATCGCTGTATCGTTGAAGAAATTGCTTCCTCTGTCCGGCAAGATGAGTACAAAATGCAGACACTGGTAACCGAAATCGTAAAAAGCATTCCATTTCGGTATAAACAAGGGCAAAGCCCTGAAGGCGCGATCAAAATAAAAGCAAATACCAAAGAGCCATAGAAACGCATCGGCCACTCCACCCGGCCATCCCCCGAGGATAAATCAACGGAATTTGATTGATGAAACGCAGCACAAAACATGCACGACAACCGCAGGGTAAAACAGAGTACTCACTGCGGAGCGAATCAAATACTCGGACATCAATTGCCAGGAGAACCTTGCTGAGGGGCACAGGTGCTGCGTTGGCTCTACCGTGGCTCGAAGCGATGCGACCAATACCAGCTGCATCAGCTTCTGAAATACCGAACCCACATCCCAAACGCATCGCAGCACTATTCGTTCCCAATGGTGTTCGTCAGGATTGCTGGACACCCGCGGCGGAGGGATCAGAGTTCGAACTCACTTCAACACTCGAACCCTTGCAACCCGTCAAGGATCAACTCCTTGTCTTGACCAATTTATGGAATCAGGCAAGCAATGTTGGCGATGGTCACTACGTAAAAACCTCAGGCTTTCTTACCTGTACCACCATCAACAAATCACTCGGCATCGACCTGAATTGCAATGGGCAGTCCATGGATCAGGTAGCTGCCAGCGAGTCACAGAATGAAACGCCGATTCCATCTCTGGAACTCGGCATCGACCCCGTCACCACAGGGGTTGATACCAATGTCGGTTACACAAGGGTTTATGGTTCACATATCGCCTGGGCGGGTCCAACGAGCCCGCTCGCACGTGAGCTGAATCCTCGACTTGTTTTTGAGCGATTGTTTCGAGCAACCAATCCAAAACCCAACTCGACCGACCGAGATTCTCTTTTGCTCGATCGTGTTCTCTCTGATGTGAAGCAATTAAAAAACCAGCTCGGTTCTGCAGACCGACAAAGGATGGATGAATACCTTCAATCAGTTCGGTCAATCGAAAAACGACTGCAACAACAGAAGAGTGGAACCCACTCATGGGAACCAATCACCAAACTCGAGATGACTCAAGCGCCACCCGAAGAAAAACCGGAGGACTTTCCGCAGCACGTCCGTCTGATGCTCGACATGATGGCACTCGCATTCCAAACAGATTCCACTCGAGTATGCAGCTTCATGTTCGGCAATGCCGTCAGCGGACGCAACTTCTCATTTCTTGAGGGAGTCTCTGGAGGTCACCATGACACCTCTCACCATCAGAACGACAAAACAAAACTTGATGCCTACCAACTCATCAACCGCTGGCACGTCACCCAATATGCCTACCTTCTGGAAAAGCTAAAATCTATGAAGGAGGGTGAACAATCGGTACTTGATAATTGCATGATCCTGTACGGATCTGGACTCCGCGACGGCAACAGCCACAACCCGAGAAACCTACCGATCCTGCTTGGCGGAAGTGGTGGCGGTCGAATCAATACGGGACAACACTTGCGATTTGCCAACGATACACCTTTGGCAAATCTCTACACAGGAATGCTTCAAGCGTATGGCTGCGATGTCGATCGATTTGCGGACAGCACAGGCGTCTTACCCGGCCTCTTGGCTTAACGCGTCGATCTCGGCAGCAATGGATCCTTGGACTTTAGACGCCAAGTATCGAGTTGCCTCTGCAGCCTGACCCGATGATTTTGACAATCCGGGTCATCCACACGATTAACCAGCTCGTGTGGATCTTCCCGCAGATCGAACAACTGCTGCCGTCCCACTTTCGGATAAAAAATGAACTTCCAACGATCGTCGCAGATCATTCTCTGAGTATCCGTAAAAACGCCATACACGACGTCGTGGACTCGGGTTTCCTTGCCCGTCAAAACAGGAAGCAACGATGCACCCTCCACAGTCGCAGGAACCGGAACCCCAGCAAAATCACAAAGAGTTGGGAACAAGTCCGAAAGCTCCACCAGTGCATCGACCTCTCGCCCAACGAGAATCTCGCTGCTGGCTACGAGAGACTCATCGATCGCTAAACCTGACCCCACCAGACCACGCGGACCCGCAACAATCAAAGGACTACGAATACTGTGTTCATATTGATTCTGCTTTCCCAGTAGCCCATGGCTCCCCAGCGCCAAACCCTGATCACTGGTAAAGATAAAAACCGTATTTTGCAGACGCCCTGTGCGTTCGAGCGCCTTGATGATTCGCCCCACCTGCTGATCAACATCTGAAATCATCGCGTAGTACAGAGCAAGCTCAGCTTGAACCTGCAGGGGCTTCAGTGGCCTTGGTAGCAAGACTTCATCCCTTCCTCCCTCATTTCCATGATCAAATCCGTGATCAGTTCGAAAATTTGATGGCAAAGAACACTCCTCGGGCGAGTAGGCGTTGGGCATCGATTCAGGCCACTGCCGAGGATCATGCGGAAATGCAAAATTGACGTGCAAAAAAAGAGGATCACTTGGTTCCGCCTCATCAATAACCCTGACCACTTCCTGCCCAATGATCTCACTGTTATCAGGTCGTAATCCAACACCAAGTTCCAGTCGTGGCTGATTCTGTGAATCCTTGAAAGTCCACCCCCGATATCCCGTCAATGGCATACCTCGCTGATCGACACTGGGCATCACGATGTGCTTTGCACCGCCAGCGGAATAAAGACCAGCCACCTGCTGATAGCCACGTGTAAGCGGATTACCATCATTGTGCCATTTGCCGCTATATACGGTGGTGTAGCCAGCCTTCCCCAAAGTTCCGGCTAACGTTGCAAGGCTGTCCCGGACTTGGCTACGTGGATAGTCACGCAAAGCAGTAAAGACATTACAGCCGGTAAGCAATTGCGCGCGACTTGCATAACAAATTGGGTATCCCGTGTAGGCTCGCCTAAACGTCACCCCTGAACGGACGAGTCGATCAAGGCTGGGGGTTCGAATGCGGGAATTGCCCAAAGCATGAATGGTGTCGGGTCGCTGGTCATCGGTCACCACCAAAACAAGATCGGGTTGTGTCTGGACCTGTGAATCGGCACCCCGCGTCATGACCGAGAAAAAAAGCAATGCAACGGTAATACCCAAACCACGAGTGCCCCCATGGATCGCTGCATCAAACCTCATACGTAACCCCTCAATTCTTAAGGAATTCATTCAGAAAGCTCCTTGTTTCCAAAGATCTTCAAGACTCCAGTTTACCGCATTCAATTCACCTCATTGCCCTTCGCTTGGTGGAGTAGTAATCAGAAATAAACTCCGCGGAGGCAAAGATGCCACGCTTCACAATCCCTGCCCATTCGCCCGGGTGGTACAGTTCAAGGGCGGACCGGACAAAACGACGCCCAAGGAACGTCCCAATACCGGAAAAAAGGGGGGGGCGTAGGGGCTGAGTCATGTCGCTCAATTTCGTCATGGACTCATCGGTTCTACCCCATTGGCCGTCAACGATGCACAGGTTGCTTGCCCCAAGGTGAAGGGACACCAAATCAAGCCAAATATTTACCGAGACGACTCTCGGGTAATTACAGGTCTGGGTGTTAAACGCTGTCACTCCACCTCCACGTCAACCAGCCCCCAAGGATTCCACGAGCAATGCAAGAAGAAGCCGCCTACCTTTGCGACCACTGTGGAGAAGAAATCGTGATCCCGATTGATTCATCAGCCGGAGCACATCAACAGTATGTCGAAGACTGTCCCGTTTGCTGTAATCCCATCCTGATTCATGTTAATCTTGACGAGGAAGGTGAAGCGAGTGTCTGGGGGGAAGCCGAGGCAGAGTAGCCGTATCAAGCAAATCATTACATCCAAGATGAAACGTTACACCGAGGATCCAACCGAGCATGTCGTAAAACGAAGGCTCGTCCGTCGGTAAATTTGGAAGAGAACGCAATAAAGCCAGGGTCGGGGAACCCACAAATCATTTCAATCGCGGGACCTCAAACCGCGTCTCCTCAATGCTTCAGAGCCATCGCTAAACCCCAACGGGTTGCCGAGCTCTCCTCCGACCCACTCATCATGCGTGGCTGAAGGATTCTCCAAGAGCCATCTAGATCATCAAAAAACGGTTCGCCAGAAAAGGTAGTGACCTGCTAAACTCTTTGAGACGTGCGGTTAGCAAGACCGTAATGCCTCCACCAGACATTCATCCATTAGAACTGCCCAGCATCCAATCCATGAAAACGATATCCAATCCATGAAAACGATCAGCATTCTTAACCATGTCCTTGGTCCGGTAATGAGAGGGCCCTCAAGCTCACACACCGCCGGCGCTTTCCACATTGGCTGTATGGCGAGATCGCTGCTTGGCAGCCAACCGGTCAAGGCGAGCTTTGCCTTCGACCCGGATGGATCCTACGCGGTCACCTACGTGGTCCAAGGAGCTGACCGTGGCTTTGCGATGGGCCTGATGGACAAGCCGTTAACCGACGAGTCATTCTTCTCGGCGTTGGACGATGCTCCATCGCAAGGTCTGGAAATCAATTTTGAAATACGAAAACTTCGGAAACCTGATCATCCCAACGCCATGGAGATCGAACTGATTGGTGAGTCGGGTGACACCCTGTGCCTTGTGGCTAAATCAATCGGTGGGGGGGAAGTTCAGATCACCGAAATTGACGGACGTGAAGTACTGATGAATGGATCCGCCTTCGAGGGTGTCATCGAGGCACCTGCAGAGGACGCACAAAGCATTGTTGAGCGACTCGATGCCGATCAAGACGCCTCCGCTCCGGCGACCATTGAAACAAGCCGACCCAACGACCAATTGGTGTCCATTGGGACCCCGGATTCATCAATCGCAACTCAGCAAACAGTCTGTATCCATTTCCGTCGAAAAGAACCGCTCGTTGAGTCGCTCCGTGAGGAACTGGTTGGCGTGTCACCGGATGCGAAGATTTGGGTCTCCAGCCCGGTGTACTTCCCGCAAAAGGGCGAGCCTCTCTTTGAGAGTGCCGCTGAAATGGTCGAGCTAGCCGAGCAGCGAGGTGTTTCCCTCGGGGAGATTGCTTTAACTTACGAGTCACAACTACTCGGCATGAGCGAACAGGAGATCATTGATGAGATGCTCCGAAGATATGAGATCATGAAAGACTCGGTTGTGAAGGGACTCGATCCAAACTTCAAAGGACTCCAACTACTTCCGACTTGTGCGGGAGCGATTTTCCAAGCCGAGGCAGAGGGCAAACTTGCCACGCAGAGCCTACACACGCGTGCCGCAGCGAGGGCACTCGCAGTGATGCATGTTGACGGTGCAATGGGTGTGGTCTGTGCAGCGCCGACCGGCGGATCTGCTGGCGTTATCCCGGGGACTTTGGTGACACTCGAGGAAGAAAAATCCGTTGATCGCGAAACGATGGCGCGAGCCCTTTTGACATCCGGTGCGATTGGGATGATTCTCGCAATTCGAGGCACGTTCGCTGCAGAGGTCGCAGGCTGCCAAGTGGAGATAGGCGCATCGGGGGCAATGGCGGCAGCGGCGGTGGTCGACGCCTGTGGGGGGACCCCCAAGCAAGCCAGTGATGCTGCAGCGATCTCGTTCCAGAACACGATGGGAACGGTTTGTGACCTGCTTCATGGCATGGTTGAGATTCCATGCCATACCCGCAACGGTGCGGCTTCCGCGAGCGCTTTTGTTAATGCCGATCTGGTGCTCGGCGGTTATCCAAACTTGATTCCGCTGGATGAAACCATTGATGCGGTGTACGCAGTAGGCTTGGCAATGCCTTCGGAGCTCCGCTGCACTTCAAAAGGGGGACTTGCCGTCACCCCCTCGGCTCAGGCGCTCAAGCCCGCTTGCTGCGGTTCAGGCTGTCTGGGGTGCGGATAAGCCACCAGGTCAATCCATCGCCATGGGATGCGACCAAGGTGCAAGCAGGGATTTTTCTCGCAAAGCGTGGCCAATGGTCTGATTCATTTTTATCGCAGGCAAAAACCCTCTGCTTTGACATCATCTTCTGAGGAACTCCAATACCACGGACGTAACGGATGCGTGAATTGCTTGCATTACCATCCCGATTCATTGCAGACAGCTGACCGCACTCAAACTACACAACCTACTGACAAACAAGTCTTTTGTCAGACATTGCAAGTTTCGCTATCAAAAAACCATGGCGATCGAACCGAATCGCCAAACTGACCTAGCAATCGAGAATCAAAATCAATTAATTTTGTGCTGGAAACAGCGGTTTCACCCGCTGAAAAAAAGTATTTGTCTCGAGTGAAGTGGAAT
>CAXQOB010000121.1:0-14241 GCA_964225475.1 Candidatus Nitrosopumilus sp.
CGCAGCCATCTTCCTTGAGTGCTTCAACAAGGGCAACACACTCGCTCAACGTGTAGCGTCTTCCATCATTGAAACCGATACCCCACACCGCCACCAATGGCTTCCCGCGATGCTTCAAATACCTTGAGTCCCGATCGAAGGTATGTTCTTCCATCAATTGACGGTAATCACTCAAAACTCGGCGGACCTGCCCATTACGAAGTCCACTCAGATCGTACATGATCCCATAGACGCGTCCTTTACTCGCTGCTTCTGATCGAACAAGATCCAACACATGATCCTTGTGCCTTTGTAACGGACCTTGATCGAGTCCGTTTGCAAAACGCTGCAGGAAGACGCCATCAATTCCATATTCTTGCATCCAGCGAAAATGCATGCCGACAACCTCGGGTGTCGCGCTGCTGAATACTTCAGCAACCCTGCCATCTTCATGACGAAATTTCGTCTTGAATCGACTTTCCGCAGGCAACTCCGAAAGATCAGGCCAAAGATCCACCGTCGCATTCTTTGGCCCCATGGATTCCCGTCGATCCCTCGCCCAGTGAGTCCAGCCGAGGTTTGCACCATCTCCCTCACAATTGAACCACCCCTGATATCCACAGATGACCTTCCCGGTAAGAGTGCTCGAATCAACAATCGATGGTGAGACGGTTCCACCGGGTCTGAGGTCTCCTGCGATTGGACCCTCTGACGGATCCGCACCAAAACAGCAACAAAACACACCGCTCAGCACGGGAGCGAATAGTCCAAGCAACCAGCTGAGCTTCGTCATCTAAATCTGTACCCTTTGAAATCTGCAATACGTTCAACACTGGGTTTTTCAGTCCCAGATTCCTCGAACCCAGCGCACCTCACGGCCACGCAAATTGTGCCTGCCCGCTGGAATTCGTGACCTCGATCGACTCGATCACGATGGTTCCCTTCCCACGACAAGGATCAAACCGGAAAGCGAGTATTGGCTCTCTGACCTCCATCTGAAACTCAGCCCAACGAGCCAGTCCATCATGAATCATGTTAGAGGTGTCACTTCGATCCTTGTTGAAAATCGGCGTCACACCCTTCTCTTGCCAGAACCACTGTGCGTCACCCCGAGACTCGCTGCTTAATAGAACTCGAACCGTGTAGTCACCCGCAGGAAGTGGCTTTGCGAGTTCATAAATGAAAAATGGATCGTTGCCCGCTGATTTCACTTCAAGCTTGTTTCCAAGGTCCTTCAATCTCGTTTGCTGATTTGGCTGCCAGCCGAGCACCTTCATGACATCCTTGCCTGATGCAACGCGTTGCTGTTTCCGCATGGGCCGGGTGGGAACACCCTCTAAATCGATTTGATAAAGCGTTGGGTCAAAATGACGATTTGCGAGAGGGACCACCGCGTCACTCCGAGCGAGATAATCCTCGATCAACTGATCAAGCTCACGCACTTTCTCAGGGTATTCCAGGGCGAGATCATTCGTTTCACCGGCGTCCTCAGACAAATGATAGAGCTTCCAGCGATGTTGACCGAATTCTCCCGCATGGAAGATACGAATCAACTTCCAACCATCCGCATGAACGCTCACCGCCGGGGGCAACCAATCAGGGACTCTCGGCTGATGCGGAAAGTAGGTGAAGATCGCTTTACGATTGAGGCTTTTGCCACGTAGAACCGGCAATAAACTCAATCCATCACACACCTGACTCTTTGGAACGGTGATGCCCGCGGCGTCCAACAGTGTTGGATAAAAATCCATTGTCTGAATCACTTCACTTGACACACTACCGGCCTCCACTTGGCCTGGCCACACAACAATGCAGGGACCGCGAATCCCGCCTTCGTAAATCGTAGCCTTCCCTCCACGAAGAGGCGAATTACTTGTTGGTGGAACACCGTCCACCTCGTTGTACATGTTCCCACCATTGTCAGACGCGAAAACAATCACGGTGTTCTCAGCTAAACCAAGTCGATCAATCGCCCCCAACAATGCCCCGACTGCATCATCCATGCTTTGGATCATCGCGGCATAAGTTGGACTGCGTTGAGGATCAGAGGGGTTGATGCTCTTTCGGTATTGATCAATCAAGCTCTGCTTCGCATCAAATGGAGCATGAACACTGAACATCCAATAATTCAGAAAGAACGGCTCGTTGCGATTCTTTTCCAGGAACTGCACCGCCTCGGTAGCCATTCGATCCTCGATATGCTGATCAGGAACCATTGGGTCGTGATCAAAATCCTTAAACTTCCAGGGTGCGACGTAACTTCCTGCTGGTCCCGGCCCGGGCCAATGAGGAACATCAACCTCGAAGCCATGCTGCAACGCAGAGTAGGGCTCTGGCCCCAAGTGCCATTTCCCGAAATGCCCCGTTCGATATCCATTCTGCTGCAGTACCTCTGCGAGTGTGATGTAATCCGTATTCAAACGAGTGACGGACTTCACGGGAGCTGCAGGTACGTTCGCACCTGACTGCGCGAATGCTGATGCCGTCAGAATCACCTCGGGTAGATGACACGTGGGTGACGTGATTCCGTGCCGTGCCGGACTCATGCCGGTTAACAAACTCGCACGCGTGGGCGAACACAGCGGACTTGCTGAATATGCACGCGTGAACGTCATGCCTCGCGTGGCAAGGGCTTCAATGTTTGGTGTTCGATAGAGACGAGTTGTGCCGAAGAGAGTCGTATCGCTCCATCCAAGATCATCCGCCAATATCATGATGATATTGGGTGGATTAGATGACTTCGGCTTTTCGCCATCGACAGGTACCGCATGAACGTAACTGACGCCAGCAGTTGCAAGAAGCAACATGCCCAAGACAGAACGACAAATGCGATCGCTGCCGAGACGTGTTAAAAACGAAATCTCCATAGTCCTCTCCGTCTTTCAATTACTTTTCAGGACAGACTTTTCTCCATCCTCTCAAAATACTTGCCGTTTGAACACTCTCTTGATCACGCCGCAAGGGAGAGCGAATCCTCACCGCATCCTAGCCACTCGCGCTCGACGGATTCACTTATCCGCCTCAAGCAGCGTTTCAAGATGCAAACCGACCGATTCGGCAAGAGCATCTGGGTTGTAACCACCCTCAAGCAAACTGACCACGCGTCCGCCCGCATGGACCTTTGCAATCTCGAGGACAATCTCCGTGAGTTCAACGAAATCCTCACTTTCAAGATCCAAAGATCCGATTGGATCGAGCCGATGACTGTCGAACCCAGCACTTACAATCAACAGCTCAGGTTTCAACCTCTCCGCAAAACGTTCAACGGATCCTCGAAACGCTTCCAGCTGTCGTTGACGCGAAGTGCCGTAATGAATCGGCAGGTTCAACGTCGTCCCCAGTCCCTTTGCGGCACCGACCTCACTTGCTTCACCCGAACCTGGGTAGAAGGGAAACCGATGCATGGAAAAGAAACCAACCGACTCATCTTCCCAAAAGATATCTTGGGTTCCATTTCCGTGGTGAACATCCCAATCAATGATCATCACCCGGCGAAGCTCAAACTGCTCAAGTGCATGCCTCGCAGCAATCGCGGCATGGTTCAACAAACAGAAACCCATCGGCCCATCGGTCAAAGCATGATGCCCAGTGGGTCGCATTAAACAAAACGCGTTTTGATGGTCACCCGAGAACACCTGCGTCACCGCGTCAACCACCGCTCCGGCGGCGAGCGATGCAGCATCCAATGAACGAGAGCTGACAACCGTGTCGGCTTCAATCCTACCACCACCC
The DNA here is from genome assembly GCA_964225475.1 of Candidatus Nitrosopumilus sp. Lineage (GTDB taxonomy): Bacteria > Planctomycetota > Planctomycetia > Pirellulales > Pirellulaceae > Rubripirellula. The sequence goes on from CAXQOB010000121.1 coordinate 3,712, forward strand.
GCAGCAATCTGATCACCCAAAGATTTCAGGTACGCCTCTGGGTGAACTCGCTGCAGCTGTTCCTTGGTAGCCGATACCCAAGAGCGACGCGTGCACCGGTCGGCAAGTCCCAAGTGCTCAATTCGCTCGATCGTTCGACGCACGCGCGTCGCATTCTCGGGGTGATCGCCCGTATCATGCTCTAAACACAACGGGTCAAAATATAAAAGCGTCACAAGCTCATACTCACAAGGTTCTATAAAATTCAAATAGGCCGTAGCGAGAAATCGCCGACCCGATTGTCGTTCCCGCTCGGTAAAACACGATCCTCTGAATCACTTGGTGATTGCGCAAGAAAACCAGCCGAACCCTGATCCAGACTCATTTCCCGGTCGGCCGCGTTCAAAAGGTCAGCGATGACCTTTTGTATAAAACCGAGCATCATCACTGATTTCCCTGAGGGAGAAATGGAAACAATTGACGAATCTCGCGATCGCTTGGCTGACGACCATACTCACAAACCTCAAATGTTTCCGCAAACTTGATCTGACTTCCCTGCTTCTCCCCGTACCATTTGATCAAAGCGTTTCGATGCCGGTCAGCTTCACTCCCTTGGCGATTCTCCCATTTCTCCTGAAGCCATCTCAAACGCAGTTCCGGTTGCGAAGCGGGCGGGACGGAGTCCATTTTTTCTTGGCTCCCTAATGCTCCTCCTTCAAAATGCTGCGACTCAAGTGCTGCGAGTGCATCTACTTTTTTATTAAAGACAGAACCGATATCAACCGCAATGTCAGCCTCAAAAGGATACGGCTTTTGAAAGCGATCACTCGAATAGAGAAATACAGGATTCTTTTTCAGAGGCTCCACCGATGGCAGGAAAAAAGGTACTGCAACCATATACGCAGCATCTTGTACTAGCACTCCAACATAACGATGGTCCGGATGATAATCCCACGGCCGATGGGAAATCACAATATCTGCACGCCATTGACGGATTAGTTTAGTGATTAACTTGCGATTCTCGAGTGTTGGCATTAATTCACCATCGTGAATATCCAAAACCTCTGATTCCACTCCCAATCGCTTTGCAACTTCCTTTGACTCTGCAGTACGCCGCTTCGCCAACGGCCCGCCTGCCATCGCCCAGTGTCCAATGTCACCATTGGTGACTGAGACCAATTTAACGTGATGCCCCATCTCAGCCCACAAAGCTGCACAGCCTCCACTCTTGTACTCCGCATCATCCGGGTGAGCTCCAAAGCAAATGATGCGCAGTCCTGTACTTTTCAAAGACTCTTCTGCAAAAGAGGGTATGGCTACGACAAAAATCGATAAGACAACAATCGTTAATCGAAACACAATTCCTAACTCCCGTAAAAGTGATTGGGTCCACCATGGTAGTCACCAAGAATAGGTTCAGCAGTGTAGCCGCTTGCATCATCTCTCGGCAAATCAGTGAGTCACTTATTCAGAATCAGCCCTTGGAGATCATCCGATAACCCCGATTGCTGAAACAACGCAGAAGATTATCCCAGGTGAAATCAGACGACGGACGCCTGCCTCCGACTGTTTCAACCAGAAAGTCACCCAAGAGGCGTTGAATGGACGGGACATGTAAGGACAAACAGGTTTTCTGCGCCATCCGGCAGGATCGATGGGGGCCATACGGCAGGATGCAAAAGGAGGTGAGTGAGCCTAGCGTGGGTTCAACCACCGTCACCAAAAACATAGGATATGAATCGCTGAAGCCCCTCCCCTGGAATCGAACTGGGAAAGGATTCAACAAGTCAAGTGAATCCAATTCGGGGTCGATTTCCCACCATCAGCCATTCCAATCGTTGAAATAGCGAGATCGAGTAGAACGGAGCTATCGTTTGCCCCATCATCTTCTGACACTTTGCCAATTGAGTTACCTTAGGATAGGTTCTTCCTTTTCCTGAAACGGTTCCCTTCAACCCTGCAAGAAGTCGATGACAAGTAGCACGATCCCGGAGACACTTGAGTTCTGTGATGATTCACTGTGCCTAATTGATCAAACACGCTTGCCCGGCGAAGTGGTTACGCTGCGATGTTCTACGGTTCAGCAGGTCCACGATGCAATCTCCCGTTTGGTAGTCCGAGGCGCTCCTGCGATCGGCATCGCGGCGGCATACGGTGTGTGCCTCGCAGAGAAGGGATCTCGATCCGCTTATTTAGAAGCATTGGATTTTTTGGCGACAAGTCGACCAACTGCGGTCAATCTGTTCTGGGCACTTGATCGCATGCGTGCATGCTTACTGAACTGCAAGGATGATACGGCTCTGGCAGATTCACTTATCAACGAAGCCAAGCAGATTCACACAGAAGATCGTCAGATGTGTTTTGATATCGGCGTTCAAGGATCAGCTCTCCTCGAAAACGCGAAGCGAATTCTCACTCACTGCAACGCAGGTGGCTTGGCGACTTCAACACGTGGAACAGCTCTTGCACCGATCTATCACCTCCACGAGAAAGGAAACCAAATCGAGGTCTTTGCCGACGAGACCCGCCCTCTATTGCAGGGAGCAAGACTGACAGCTTGGGAACTCACTCAAGCAGGAGTCCCGGTAACAGTGATCACGGACTCAATGGCAGGCAGCCTGATGCGAAACGGAATGATCGATGCCGTCATTGTGGGGGCTGATCGAATTGCAAGAAATGGAGATGTCGCTAATAAAATCGGCACTTACCCTTTAGCCGTGCTTGCGAAGTACCACCAAATCCCCTTCTATGTTGCCGCACCAACAAGCACCCTCGATGATGAACTGATCTCGGGTGATTCAATTCCGATCGAAGAGAGACAGCGTGAAGAGATTACTGAGCAAAACGAGAAGACCGTTGTCCCCGAGAACGCCGACGTAATGAATCCAGCATTTGATGTGACTCCTTCAGAACTGATCACTGCAATCATTACGGAAAAAGGTATCTTGCACGCACCGATCCAATCAATCCGGAGTGAATTTCAGTCTGCCCGGTAGGCTGAAACATTGAAGGAGAATCTCGGTAGACAACTTCTCCTCAAGGGTCATGCGAGGCCTTGGCCCTCAGCGATCGCTCGCCGGGCAACCCCATTCGCATTCGAATAATGACTCTTTTTCGTTAACTTTCTATTGCTTTGACCAGACGTGTCAAAAGGGCCGGTGATAGTAGGCCTCGTCGACAAGACATCTTTCCGAGACTGAAAAACGGTACAAATCCGTTTGATCGCGGGGAGAGGCGTAAGTAGATCAGAGAATCACTTTGATCACTTGTCGACGCTATCATCAGGTGAAGTCCATTCTCTTGGGGTAGCTTTCCTAAAATCACTTCAATCAGGGAAGTAAGAAAATGTTGGTACTTAGTCGAAAAGCGAAAGAGCAGCTAGTGATTGGAAACGGGATTGTGATCACGGTGCAAAGAATCACGGGAAATCGGGTCACGCTTGGCATCGAGGCTCCGAATGAGGTGCGTATCCGCCGAGGGGAGCTGGATCAACATGCAACCTCAAAACAAAACTCCGCCCAACGAACCGCCCCATCGGCCGGGTCGATGATCGCAGAGCAGACGCACGTTGCCATCGCAAGCAGACCACTTGCTTGAGGGCAGAGCGCATCGCTTGAAGATCGAGTGGGTCGTTGACCAACCGGAGCAGCCAACCCGTCGGCTGGTCCACATCAAACGAGAGTGAACATGATGCTCCTGCGTAGCCGGAAACGCCTGCCTCACCTGATTCAATCGTCAAGGATCATGAGCCTTATCAATTGAATAGGACGAGAAAGCGTGTAGAGGTTCTTGAGTTTCATCTCAGGAAACGTAAGATTCCGGCATCATACAGAAGTGTTTGCTCTCCCACTTACCAGCGAGGTCATTCGGTGGCGGAAATCAACCTAGCGGTTCGTCTGAGTGCGTTGAAAATGCCGTTTCGTCGAGCAATTCACGCAGCAGCAAAACTGGGTGCGAGCTCGATCGAAATCGACGCGAGGCAGGAAATCCACCCTGCACAGGTGTCGGAGACGGGGTTGAGACAACTGCGCAAGCTTCTCGAAGATTTGAATTTACGAGTTTCCTCGCTTCGATTCCAGACACGCCGAGGCTACGATCACGTTGAAGACCTCGACCGAAGAGTTGATGCGACCAAGGAAACGATGAAACTCGCGTACCGCCTGGGAACCTCTGTCGTTGTCAACGCAATTGGTCATGTCCCCCACGAGCAGAGTGACCCACGGTGGGTCACGCTCCAACAGGTAATGAATGATCTCGGGCGTTATGGAGCGAAAGTCGGTGCGTTCCTTTGCGCCGAGACGGGTTCGGAGGATGGTAAAACACTCTCCGAATTACTCAACAGTCAGGAGGATGCGTTCGTGGGAGTGGCCTTCAACCCAGGGCAATTAGTCATTAACCGATTCTCTGCTGCTGAGGCGATGGATGAATTGAAGGATCGCATTCAGATCGTTTACGCCGTTGATGGAGTCCTTGACCTTGCTGCGGGTCGAGGAATCGCCACACCACTGGGATTGGGATCAGTCGATTTCCCTGAGTTACTCGGCAAACTCGAAGATCAGCATTATCGCGGGCGTTTTGTGGTTGGTCGTGCGGATTCAAACCAAGAAGAAATTGCTCAGGCCATTCAATACCTGCGCGAGCTCTAGAACACATTGAGGTGCGGGAACTCACACGACAATGAGCGTGTGCAAGGCATCACAATCCGATACATCGCATTGTCTTCAACGGCAACGCGAATGCCAACCGGACCGCACGTGTGCAACTCCGAGGAGATCCCCTGAGGCAGAGCGAGATGATCAGTCGCTTGAGGGTTCTGAACCGCCCAACTGTGCGAGAACCTGCAGGACACCATTGAGGTGAGCGAGGCGAGGTCCGAAGCGATCCACGAATTCATTGAGCATGTACTCACCTTCCAGCAAGTACTCCTCATTGTCCTGAATCTCCGCTGTCATCGAGTCAAGGAACTGTGTTTGAACTTGACTGAGTGTTTCAGCTGCAAGTCGACAAGAGTTTGCCAGCTCTGGATTCGAATTCTTCCATTGCTGCAGTTCCGTTGCCCGTTGCTTATTGGCGGCAACCTGTTGGTGAAGTAATTCTTCGAGTAAGAGATTCTGCTGCCGTTGGCCTTCCACTAGCTGCGAGAGTAACTCCCCAGCACTGGCCTCCGCCGACGCCTTACCAGTTTTCGATTCGGCAGATACGTCGATTCGAAACATTGGTGAGACTGGCTCGTGATCGTAAGACATTCCAAAAAACCAGAAAAAAACGAAATAATTGCTCATGATATAAATTGCCCAAGTGTCACCTCGAGCGAACGCCCGAGTATAACTCGATCGCTCGAGGGTTGTGCGCAAAATATGGTTTGTGCGTCTTTTTTCTTCGTGCTTGGACAAAAAATCCCCATACAATCCAGATTTTTTCTCTTGTCTTCCAGCTTGGACCAATTAGCACTGCGACCGCTAAAGTTGTCACAGATAGAACGCCGACATACCTGCTACGGTGCGGCTAAAACTCCGCGCTCTATTCCTTAGTCATTTAGAACTTATTGACGCGTTTCACGCTGTGAAACTCCCAATTGTGATTCCAATGCAATGCCGGTTTGGCAGAGCGAGAAAAGCAAGAAACTCAATATTTCATCGAACCAGGCAAATACACATTCATGGCGAAAGCTGCTGAAACCCTCGGATACTACACCGTGATTGAAGATCCAAGCACGGGATGGACGGGGGGATTACTGTTACTCAATCAAGCAGGGCGCCCGCTCGAGTTTCAATGCACGCTGCCGGTCCGACCGAGTCGTGCTCATGAAATCTTATTCGGCGCAACGCTACGAGAGCACATCATCAGCGAAGTGATTGGCAAACTTCTGATTGATAAATGCCGACATTCGATTTCAATGCTCTGCTGCGATCTTCACGAAGCAGTCGCTCTGTCCAAAACATGTTCGTTCCCGATCATCTATCTGGACGAATCAAACCAGAGAGAGGATCTAGTTTTTGAGAGGTATTCGAAACCAACCTCCAAGGGTCAATTCAAACCGAAAACCTCAGTCACATCAAAAACACTCAATCCCCTTTATGCCCACTTAAATCCTGCAGAACTGTCGCCAGAATCACCGGCACCCCGATCTCGAACACTTGAATTATCGGGTGCAACCATAAGATCCTCCGGTAGTGATTTTGAACGTGTACAAGCCATCATCGCAGGCCTCAATGATCTACCTGATGGCGCAGAACCGTTCGAACGCATACGAGAAGCAATCAAAGAAGCGCAATCACAAATCTCTCGGACATCGGGAGCGCGCCCGGCATCGGCGGCATAGCCACCATTAAGTTCGCGGTCCTCCAATCGCGTCTACCATTTTCATAACGGCAGGACGTCCTGACACATGAACTCATGACTAAGCTTCACACCCTGAAGTCGATCACGAGCGAAGTAGAAGGCCATTAAAAGAACTCAAACCAAAACGCATGCCATTCAGGATTGTGATATGTGGAACCAACACCAGGGTCTCACAAATAATCATGCCGGGAATCATTCCCAATCAAATGAGTCATCGTTGCGCGCTGAATTGAATCCGCAAGCAAGCGGTGACTTCACGTTAGTGGCGGGTCTAAGCCAACTGGAAATTGAACCAATTGAGGCGAAGTCATTACCAATTCGTGTTTCGCCCATTAAGACATCATCGAGTGGCTTTCTGTTTCCTGAATCAAAGCAGACGCTACCGCCCAAGTTACCTTCATCAAAAGCGGCACCAAAGAAACGCCGGCAAATTGACTTGGTAAAAAGGCACCGAATCCATCCCCCCAACGACATTGTCAAACTGCAAGACCGACTTTATTACCTCCTACAACCTCCGCTTGATCTACTCGTAGGGAGCGGCCAACTTAATTTTCCTTTTGAGCCATTTCCGTATCAGCTCGATGGGATTGCATTTCTCTTCCCACGGTATGCCGCGGTTCTTGCTGATGAGATGGGCTTGGGCAAGACCATGCAGGCGATCAGTACGATTCGACTACTCCTATGCAGTGGGGAAGTTCGAAGCGTTCTGCTTATCTGCCCAAAGCCTCTCGTTACCAATTGGCTTCGAGAGTTCAGTGTTTGGGCACCCGAGATACCCATCGCGGCAATTGAGGGTAATGCGGCAAAACGTGAATTCCAATGGAAATCGCCAGAGATCCCAGTCAAGGTCGCCAACTACGAACTTCTCATGAGAGATCGTGAGACCGTTTTAGAAAGTGGATTACACTTCGATCTGGTCACTCTTGACGAAGCACAACGAATTAAAAATCGCAATAGCACAACGAGCGAGATTGTTCGAGCGATCCCTAGAACGCGATCTTGGGCCCTAACAGGTACCCCGGTGGAAAACTCACCGGATGACCTTGTGGGAATCTTTGACTACCTGTCGCCCGGCTACCTCAAGACCGGCATGCCGATGGCTGAAATGGCTAACGCGTCCCGAGACTATATCATTCGCAGAACCAAGGACATGGTCATGGATGATATGCCGCCAAAGTTGTACCGAGATGCAGAACTTGATCTGACGCCGGAACAATGGGCCACCTATCAGTCAGCGGAAAGCGAGGGAGTCATTCATCTTGAAGAACTCGAGCAAGAACTGACCATCCAACACGTCTTTGAACTGGTGCTTCGATTGAAGCAGATTTGCAACTTCGACCCAGTCACGGGTTCAAGTGTCAAACTTGAGAGACTTGTGGCAGATATGGAAGAGGTTGCTGCGAGTGGTAAGAAAGCAATCGTGTTTAGCCAGTGGGTTCACAGCATTCAAAACATGCTCCCAGCATTAAAGCGTTTTGGACCACTTGAATACCACGGTAAAGTGCCGCACCGAAAACGCGATTCAGTGATAGATCAATTCAAAAACGACCCCAATTGCAGTGTCATACTGATGAGCTACGGTGCGGGAAGTGTTGGTCTGAACCTTCAATTCTGCGAATACGTCTTTCTTTTTGATCGATGGTGGAACCCTGCCATAGAAGATCAAGCAATCAATCGAGCTCATCGAATCGGAGCCAAAGGTGCCGTCACGGTCACGCGAATGCTTGCCATGAATACCATTGAACAACGTATTGCAACGGTGCTCGATCAGAAGAGAGAGATGTTTGAGATGCTTTTCTCTGACCAAACAGGCCCCGCCTCGGGCGGCGGCCTGACAAGGGATGAAATCTTCGGCCTCTTTGATCTACGCGCTCCCTGCGGAAAGAAAGTTGCCTGATCGGCGGTGATGCACGGTATCCCGGTTTTGCGATCGACAGGTTTGCTTCTGGGGTAAACCGTCTACTGACCGAGAATTCGTTGGCAGAAAGCAACAAAGTAGAAGCACCGCCGCTCAGGGAGGGTGGCTTGCGACGATGCTTCTACTTTGCGGTAAATCCCAGTGAGGATGCCCTGAACAATCGCTTTTGTTAATTGCTTCACTATGCACAAAAAGTGTCGAGCGATTCCCACGTCATTTCAGAGAAGATGAAGACTCCTGGCCTCGCCGACGTCAACACACACGCACGCGATAGGTCGTGAGAGGTCAAAGGTTGACAAGCTTCCACGTCCCTCAGTCATTCAATTCGTCTTCCTCGTGTAGATGGGAACAAGAATGACTGGCTTAGAGTAGCGCGAAGACATCATGGGAATCGCGTTCCAACGAGGTCGAAGAGGACTATATCCGTACCTTATTTGCTGCTGAAGTCGGATGGATCGGAGCCGCGCGAGTTCAGCCGCCCTGCGTTGACGTAGCTCAGCGGGACTCGGAGCGGGATCCAGAGAAATACCTGCAGCATCGACATCACTCGGCGATATCACCTCATCAACATCCTCTTTGATCTGATCAGCAGCGTAATCACCGGGCTCGACAATCCGCAGGAAAGAGCCTGAAGGGGTATCGACGCTCGCTTCGGTCTCCGTCTCAATGACCGACTCTGCAGATTCATGCAGAACGTCAATGACCGCCTCCAATTCTTTGGAGGGCCCCACAGCTGGTTCAGTTGGAATCTCTTCTGCTGAAACCTCTTCTGCTGGTACATCTTCTGCTGACAGATCTTTCGCTGGTTTTGTATTGACCTCTAAGTCGCCATTCGACGTTGAATCAGCGTCGATTTCGATGACGATTGGCAGCGATTCACCGACAACCTGCACAGTCGATTCCGTTTCTATGGCGGGCTCCGAGTCTTCAGAATTCGGTGTATCCTGTTCCTCTGATTCCTTCGAAAGCGGGTTGGTGTCAACCGCGATCTCCTCGCCAGACTCGCCAGAAACGGGCTCTGGATTGGAGCGATCACCGTCGGTGCTTCCTGAAACAGCCTTTGAATCTGCTTCCGACTCCTGCTTTATCTGCTCAACTGAAAGCTCAACCGGGGTTTCAACCGTCCCCACTGGACGATCGTCTGATTCAGCTAATTCCTGTGCAGATAGAGAATCAATGGATCCTAGGAGAAGCCAGGTGGTCAGAAGACAGAGGGCAAATGGTCGGCATCTTTCCCCACACAACCGGTGAGGCGAGTTGGATTCAAATCGCGGCATTGTTCTGTCTTTTCAGGAAAAAAGGTCACAAAGTCAACGGAAAAGAAAGCCGGTGTCAGTCAAAATGGCCGGATGCCCCAGAGTCTCCTGCGTCAGTAGAACCAAGCTCTTGGAGGTTCTGGGAAACGGCAAAGACCGGTCATTTGCCAAAATGGCTCTCTGTGAAAGAGGAGATCGGACGCTTTGCCGGCAAACTCAACCACGATCGACAAACCTTGCGCAGAACATTTTTCTTCAGGGTTGGGACGTGGCGATTATTTGGATCAATCGATTGTCAGGTGATTTATTTCACCACGCGCTGCGGTGTGACAACACAGCGGGTTTCCCATTTCCACCTTTATAGATTACTCTTTAGGTAGCGACTGACGCGGCAAAACGCAGTCGGTAAGGCCTCTGAGTTTCATCTCGGTATGGTTTGCCATCGACTCCGCTGCCCAATCGCAACCAATAGCACGCGAGAAAACCTTAAAACACTTCTTTACCCACTTCCACGGAGTTAACTTCCAGTGAAGACTTTCCTTTCAAGTCTAATGGCTGTCGCAGCCTTAGCAATCATCACCGTCGTGACCGGCTGTTCACCTGCCGCACCCACTGTAGACGACCTGAATTTGGACACCGATACCGGAGCCGCAACCGACGACGCCGGATCAAGTTCCAACACGACTGCAACTGCAGAAACTCCTGCTGTCGAGACACCTGCTGAAGAAGCACCTGCTGAAGAAGCACCTGCTGAAGAAGCACCTGCTGAAGAAGCACCTGCTGAAGAGGCACCTGCTGAAGAAGCACCTGCTGAAGAAGCACCTGCTGAAGAAGCACCTGCTGAAGAAGCACCTGCTGAAGAAGCACCTGCTGAGTAATTCAGCCTTCTCAGCATTGCATGGAACATAAACACGGACGCTGTTGAAACAGCGTCCGTTTTTTTTGTGCGCTTCGGTTTGTGCGTTGGCCGTGTCCTTTTATTCCGAGGACAAAAGCCTCCCATTGAACCACGAAATCAGTGAACGCAACTCAATC